>NZ_VPEY01000005.1:0-138385 GCF_013416935.1 Acinetobacter sp. YH1901141
CGTTGCTTGTCTGATACGTTGACGTTTGTTTTCTTGCTTGAGAAATTGCCAATAGATGGGTTCAAATTTTTTGAAAAAATCATCAACAATACAAAAAATTTCTGTAAAATCGTACATGGTAGTTAGAGCCTTTGGGTTGTGTCGTAACTTTCTAAATGGCTCTAACTACCTTTTTTTCAAGGGCTTTTCTTATCCGTAATTCGGGTTAGAATAAAACAAATCTTCCAACTTAAACATCACATGCAAAATCAATTCCGCATTCAACATTACTGTGCTTTAGGCTTGGTTATACTCGCCATGCTTGCTGCCAGTATTCAACCACTGGAATTTGAATCGTATCTACTGCATCAGGCAGGCACAGTTTTTATGCTCGCGGCTTTATTGATTGCATTTAAAAAAGTAGGACTGAGTTTTTCTAGCTTTGTGCTGTATTTAATATTTTTACTGATTCATATTGTCGGAGCACATTATCTGTATTCTTATGTGCCCTATAATGATTGGATTTTGCACAGCTTTGGCTTCAATTTAGATCAGAGCATGGGTTGGTCACGCAATATGTATGACCGTTTTGTGCATTTGGCTTATGGTATTTTGCTCTATCCTGTTTTATTGCGCTTGTTTGAAGTCTGGTTTCCAAAAAACAAACCTATGGTTTTATATCTTTTGGTCATTCAATTTATCATGGCAAGCAGTTTAATTTATGAATGGGTGGAATGGCTCATTGCGCTTGGCTTATCGCCAGAAGATGCTGAAAATTATAATGGTCAGCAAGGTGATATTTGGGATGCACACATGGATATGCTTTTAGCAACGATAGGAGCAATGCTGATGGGATGCTTCTACTTGATCAAGAAACCCTAACAGGATGCCTCTTTCGTACTAAATCCAAATTTATTGCCAATACCACCACCAGAAGCCAGCTAAACTTGCGACTGAAATCATCCAGATCAACACCGTTAATACTGCAGGTTTACCCGACCCCCAAAACATGGTTTTGGCAAGCCATTTTTTAAACAATACGCTGCTTAAAGTTAAGCTCGCTAAATGCACCAATACCGCAGCTAAGAATAAATTTGCTGCAAATTCATGTAGCTCTTTTAAAGTATGACTTTGGGTATAATCGGTGAAAAATCCAACCAACACAGTTAAAGGCAATGCCAACCAAATCAACAAAATACTGAATTGAAACGCACTGGAACTGCCTGACTTTAAAAACGGTAATGAAAAAAACTGCTGTGGCTGTTTCCAATCGCGTTTTACAAATTGTTGAATCATGCCTAAACGTTTAGAAATTCCTGTCGGCTGTGTGCTGTTCAACATACTCAACACCTGCCATACGATTCGTAAAGCTAAACTAATCCCCAACGTATAGCCAAAAGCCATATGTAACTGATGCCATTCTTCCGCATCACCTGTTAAGTAAGCCCCTGTAAAACTTAGCAGCATCACCACATGCAAAAAGCGAATCATTAAATCTGTAGATGTTGATTGCTTCGCGGGCACACTATTTGTTTGCATATTCAATCTATCAAGGTGGTTTTGTTCTTATCACAAAGATATAACATCAAGCTGAAATGAAAATTAAGATGCTTAAATCAAAGACCCTATATTTTTGAATAAAAGTGAATAAAAAAATTGCGCTCAATTGAGCGCAATTTTTAGATAAATTTTAGAAGTTAGATCATCACTATTACAGTTTAGGATCACGGATTTGCAACAAACTGCTGTTGGCTTTGCTGAGGCTATCAACCAGTTTATTCATCACTGCAGGAATCAAACTGTCTGCCATTTGTGCAGCTTGCAAACCCAGTTTTTCACCCAAAGTTGGCTTTTTACGGGTTTGAATCACATAAATATCATGCTGTGGCAACAAACTTAGTAAGTATTCATCTGAGGTTTGTAACTTATCTACCAAGTTTAAATCCAGTGCATCCTGACCATACCAATGCTCACCTGTTGCCACTTTTTCAACATTCAGTTGTGGACGGTATTTTTCGACAAAGTGTTTAAATAGTACATGAGTTTGTTGCAATTCTTCTTCAAACTTAGCCTTGCCTTCTTCGGTATTTTCACCAAACATGGTCACAGTGCGTTTGTATTGACCTGCTGTGTACATCTCAAAATCTATATTTTTTTCTTTGAGCAAGCGATTAAAGTTAGGCACTTGTGCCACTACGCCAATAGAACCCAAAATCGCAAATGGCGCTGACACAATTTCTGAACCAATACATGCCATCATATAGCCACCACTTGCTGCGACTTTATCGACGCAAATCGTGAGATGGAAACCTGCATCACGCAAACGTACCAATTGTGCAGCTGCAAGCCCATAACCATGCACCATACCGCCTGGACTTTCCAAACGTACCACAACACGGTCACGTCCAGCTTTGGCCGTTGCCAAAATTAGGGTGATTTCTTCACGCAATTGCTCTACAGCAGACGCAGCAGTATCACCTTTAAAATCCAACACATAAATTTTTTGATTGTTCTTTTTACGGGCGCGCGCTTCACGTGCCATTTGTTGTGAAAGTTGTAATAGCTCGAGTTTAGATGCCGTGGTTTGCGCAATTTTTTTTCGTTGTTCATTAATTCGCGCATTCAAATGACTAATCCGAATTTCGGCAGGTAGTTTAGGTAAATGAAATAACATAAAAATGAGTTCTCAATTTAATTCGGTTTATTAGGACTACATTAGGTCAATTTCGACTTTTTCAATACTTTTTCTATCTTAAAGCAGCTTCTTTTTGAATCAATCGTAAATATCGTTTAGAAATCTGCCGAACAGCCATTAAACGTACAGCAAACCAAATTTGCCCCTGATAGCAAATCCCAATAATAAGTGCGTTGATCGGCCACCAACCAAACAGTAGAAAACTACCTCTACGCTCATGATCTGAAGGTGTAAGCATTGAATAGAAACACACTAAACCTACGCAGAAACACATTACGCAAAGAAATTCACCTACTGCACTGTGCAAGAACGGTAACTTATTTTTTTGTTGTGCTTTTACATAGCGATAAAACTTAAATTTAGCATTGGCATCAATATAGTCTCGCCAAGCCTGCCGAAAATGGGGATCACTTGCTTGCTGCTGTACCCTAAAATAAACAACAAGCACTATCACACCTGAAACTATCACAAATTGATCATACAACCAACGATGATAATTGCTCATATTGGGGCTTTGAGAAATTGGAAACCACCCATCATGGTTAAAAAACGTTGCCAATAAAATACTCAGCAAAACCAAAAGTGCTGCTATCGTCTCTGCACTATGTTGAAATCCAAACAAGGCATCGATTATTTTTTTCGTGGCTTGGCGTGCTGGTTTTGCCTGTTGTCGTTCTTCTTGTGAAGGAAACTGCATTTTTTATTTTCGCTGCGCGTACAAAACAATCAATACTATAACAAAAAAACAGAATCCTAAGATTCTGTTTTAATAGCTTTCAGGACTTAAGCAGATTAACCAAAACGACCTGTAATATATGCTTCTGTTAATTGATGGTCTGGCTGAGTAAATACTTTTTCAGTTGCATTCACTTCAATCAAATCACCTAAATGGAAGTATGCGGTACGGTCAGATACACGCGCTGCCTGTTGCATTGAGTGCGTTACAATCGCAATCGTATATTGAGTAGAAAGTTCAGAAATTAGCTCTTCTACTTTTGCCGTTGCAATTGGGTCAAGTGCCGAACATGGTTCATCCATCAAAATTACTTCTGGACTTACCGCAATGGTACGCGCAATACAAAGACGTTGTTGCTGACCACCAGAAAGACCTGTGCCTGGTTGATTCAAACGATCTTTCACTTCATCCCACAAACCTGCTTTACGCAAGCTGTTTTCTACAATTTCTTCTAAATCGTACTTATCACGTGCTAAACCATGCAGTTTAGGGCCATAGGCTACGTTTTCAAAAATTGATTTTGGGAATGGGTTTGGTTTCTGGAACACCATGCCCACTTGTGCACGCAATAACACCACGTCTAAGTTCGGATCGTAAATATCTTGGTTATCCAACATTACTTTACCCGTCACACGACAGCTATCAATCGTGTCGTTCATACGGTTTAAAGTACGCAAGAAAGTCGATTTACCACAACCCGATGGACCAATAAATGCAATCACTTCATTTTCATAGATATTTAAATCAATACCTTTGATGGCTTCAGACTCACCATAATACACATGCACGTCATTGGTGCTTAACTTTACATTTGAAGATTTCGCTTCTTTTTTGCTTGAAGTTTGCGTATCAAATTGTGAAACAAACGAAGTCGATGATTGCTTCTGTTCTACATCGGTAGATGTAAATTGGCTTTGTTGTGGATTCACTTGCTTATCCTGTTCTAAGGAATTCTGTTTTTCTGTGCTTGCTACAGCATTCATATTCTCTGCCCTCAATTACCAGCGTACTTCAAACTTCTTACGTAACCAAATTGCAAGGCTGTTTAAGCCAATCATTAGCGCAAGTAGTACGATAATGGCTGCAGCGGTACGTCCCTCGAAGAAGTTACGCAATTCATTACCCTGCCATAAGAAAATTTGCACAGGTAACGCAGTAGATTGATCAAGTGGAGTTGCTGGTACACTGGCAACGAAAGCACTCATACCAATTAATAACAATGGTGCGGTTTCACCTAAAGCTTGTGCGACACCAATAATTGCACCCGTTAAAATACCCGGCAATGCAAGTGGGAGTACGTGGTGGAACACAGTTTGTAAACGAGAAGCACCCAAACCTAAAGCAGCTTGACGAATAGACGGTGGCACTGCTTTTAATGATGCACGCGTGGTAATAATCACGGTTGGTAAAGTCATTAAACTCAGTACCAAACCACCGACCAATGGTGCAGACAATGGTAAATGCATCCAACCAATAAAGATCGCAGCACCCAACAAACCAAATACAATAGAAGGTACAGCGGCCAAGTTATTGATGTTCACTTCAATAATATCAGTAATCGCATTTTTTGGCGCAAATTCTTCTAAGTAAATTGCTGATGCAACACCAATTGGAATCGAAATAAAGATCACAATCAGCATCATGAATAATGAACCCATGAATGCACCTGCCAAACCAGAAGTCGCTGGAGAACTACGTGAGTCTGGGCTAACAAAAATATTGGTATTGAAAGTACTTTCAATAATACCTTGTGATTCGAGCTGATCTGCCAATTGACGTACTTCAGGGCTTAATTGTTGCTGCTCATCTGGTAAGCTGCGGTCAATCTTGCCTTCTAGCCATACATCGACGTTGGCATCTGCAAGCACTTTCACTTCTTTGGTTTGGCCAATTAAAGAAGGATCTGCCAAGACCATGTCACGAAGACGGTATGCTTCAGAACTGGTATATAAGTAACCAAGATCATCACGCTTAGCTTCTAGCGCTTTGTCTTTCGCTACAATACCATTCACAATTAAAGCATCCCAATCGACCATACCCATTTCGGTTTGCCACGCAATCATACGGTCTTCGTATTGTGCTGGTGACTCGCCTGCAATCGCCTTAGGTTTTGGACCTGCATTGACAATCGCTGGATCGAAGTAAATTGGAAGGCTCATGCTGCTTTGCCAGAACGCAGGCAAACCTTTAGATAAGATACTGCCGAATAACAATACGACAAAGAATAAACCTGCAATAACTGCCGAGAAACCCATCAAGCGGAAGGTTTTTTCCTTACGATGACGCTTACCCAATGAACTGGCGATGGTTTTTTTACGTTGTTCACGTAATTCGGCAGCAGCTTGTGGATCTAACTGATCCAAAGACGATGTATTTGAAGTACTCATTAGTCGTATTGCTCACGATATTTACGCACGATGTATAGTGCAACAATGTTCAAACCTAAGGTAATCACGAACAGGGTCAAACCAAGTGCGAAAGCAACCAATGCCTGCGGACTTGCGAAATCTGTATCACCTGTTAATTGGTTCACAATCGTAATCGTAACCGTAGATACCGCTTCTAATGGGTTTGCGTGTAGTAAAGGACTATTACCTGCAGCCAACACCACAATCATGGTTTCGCCAATTGCACGTGACGCAGCAAGTAAGAATGCACCAATCACCCCTGGTAATGCAGCTGGCATCACCACGCGACGAATGGTTTCAGATTTGGTTGCACCCAAGCCTAAAGAACCATCACGCAGCGCACGCGGCACTTGCGTAATAATGTCATCAGACAATGAAGATACAAAAGGAATAATCATGATGCCCATCACTAAACCAGCGGTTAATGCACTCGTGGCATTAATATCTAGTCCAATGATTGCACCCGCAGTTTTAAGGAACGGGCCGATGATCATCATGGCAAATACACCGTACACAATGGTCGGAATACCTGCTAAAACTTCAATGGTCGGCTTTGCCCATGCACGGAATTTAGGCGATGCATATTCTGCAAGGTAAATGGCGATCATTAAACCAATAGGTACTGCAACTAATAAAGCAATACCACTCACCATCAATGTACCCCACAGTAATGGAAGTAAACCATAACTGCCATCTGCACTACCCGAGGTGCTAAAACCAGGGTTCCAGACTGTACCAAAGAAGAAATCCAGTGGGCTAACGAAACTAAAGAATCGCATCGCTTCACTGAACATGGACATCACAATACCAACCGTAGTTAGAATCGCAACACCAGAACATAATGCCAAAGAAATGTTGATGATTTTTTCAACTTGGTTACGTGCGCGGAATTGTTGTGAAACACGTTTCTTTGCCCACAGCAAACCAAATAAGGCCGCACAGATCACCACCGCAAGTTTGGCATAAGAACCAATGGTTTCAATTTTCGCTAATTGCTCTGCCGCTGCAACTTCGTATGCAGCAGGTGTATCACTTACACCAAAACCAGATGCAATGGCTTGTACGCGATCAACCAAAACACTTGTACTTGCAGGGTCTAGGCTTGCAGCAATGTGCGCTGGCACATTATTAATTACCACTTGCTCTAGAATACTTGGTTCAACCAAGTTCCAAACAATCAAAATTAAAAAAGCAGGAATACCACACCATAATGCTACCAACGCGCCATAATATCCTGGGCGTGAATGTAACATTGCAGAGTTATTTCCCTTACCTGCTAGGTTACGGCTCTTGCTTAACCCGATTTGATAGGCTACGGCGATAATCGCCAATAACACACCTATGAGTAGCAGATTCATGTATTCTCCACTGTTTTTTCAATTTGTGTTTTTGAAAAAACATTTCTTAGCAAAAAGCCGATGGCAGGTTGTTCCCTGCCATCAGCTGCTTTAACTCAAATTACTTAACCGCTTTACCAGCTTTGAAGTTAGCAAGAACTTGTGCACGCTCTTTGTCAGACATAGAGATCAAACCTGCTTTGTCTAATTTAGAACCTTTACCAGATACTTTCTTGCTCAAGAAGTATTCAGTAAATTGCGGTAAACCTTTGATTGATTTAAGGTGCTCACCTTTCACGTAGAAGAACAATGGACGTGATACAGGGTAAGAACCATTTAAAATTGTGTTTTCAGATGGCGCTACGTTGTTTACAGTTGCAACACGTAAACGGTCACGGTTTTGGTCATAGAAACCTAAGCCGAATACACCTACTGCGCTTGGAGAAGTTTTCAAACGTGCCAGTGTTTCTGTGTAGTCACCCGCGATTTCGATTACACGACCATCCTTACGGAAAGTAGTACACGCTTTCTTTTGCGCATCTTTGTCTAATGCTTTGATTGCAGCATAAGCTTCACAGCCTGCATCAACCATTTTCTCTTGGAACACTTCACGTGTACCGTGGTTAGACGCTGGAATTACAAGTGTAATAGGCTCGTTTGGAAGTGTTTTGTCAATTTGGTTCCAACGTGTATATGGGTTAGCAACCATTTTACCTTTAGATGGTAATTGAGCTGCAATTGCTGCATATACATGGTAAGGCTTTAATTTGTAAGCCGCTTTGTTTGCGTTAGAAGCAAATACGATACCGTCGTAACCAATTTTAATTTCTAAAACTTGGTTTACGCCTGCTTTTTTACAAGCAGCTAATTCTGAATCTTTAATTTTACGAGATGAGTTCGCGATGTCGATTGTGTTATCACCCACACCTGTACAGAACTGCTTCAAACCACCTGAAGAACCGCCTGAACCAACAACTGGAGTTTTGAATTGTGGGAAAGTATTACCAAATTCTTCTGCTACAATACTTGCGTATGGTAGAACGGTTGAAGAACCCGCGATTTGGATGGTGTCACGAGCTGCGTTAGCAGTTGTTACAGCTGCTGCAGATACGGCTAAAGCAATGGCGATGTTAGTAAAGCGCATTCTGTTCTCTCTCATAGTATGCAAGTTCGGAGTACGTCACTTGTTATTAAGTTTTGTACTTATTTCGATAACTGCATTGTGGTTTTATAATATGACAACCATGTTACAGCTTTGTTACGCTTTGGTTATATTTGCTTTTCGTATCTGAAATAATTTTTAAATGATTTAAAATCAATAACTAATAAAACACTAGAGTGCTTATTTTTTTTCAGTATTTAAATTTCAAATTGTAATAATTCATGCCAATGTCATCATTATTTATGGTTTTTTCTACCAAAATTGATGGTTTATTCGCCAATTGCGTAATTTTTATGACATCCGCAGTGCATTATTTGAGCCCAAAACACCCAATCCATCACAAAATTCAAGCAAGAACGGTACAACACTTCACTGCAATATTTTTAATCAGACACAAAAAAAGCCACCGTAGTGACTTCTTTTGTTGTATTTCATAACAATCTGAATAATGAAAGCATTAGTCGATTGGTGGCGTATAAGTACCCGCGACAATCGCATCTTTAATGCGATCTGCTTCTGCCAATACTAGGCCTAACAAGTTTTTCACGTTTTCAAGTGTTGCCACTGGACTTAAAGTCGTCATCTTCAATGATTGAACATTACCGACTTTAGTTACACCAATATTGGCCTCACCACGTGCAAATAATTCATCTGCCACGTTTTGGTTCAAGCTATCCAAGAACTCTGCAGGATAACCTTCAGGCACAACACGGAACAACACTGAAGCAAATTGTGGTTCAACCAACAATTCTAAACCTGCAGTCGCTTTAATATAATCAGCAACGTCACGGGTTAGCTTCACACCATGATCAATCATAGAACCGTAAAGCTCTTCACCTAATGCTTCAATCGTCATCCAAAGTTTCAACGCATCAAAACGACGCGTTGTTTGCAATGACTTAGACACCAAGTTTGGTACGCCATGTTCTTCATCATAAGCAGAGTTCAAATATTCTGCTTCATAGTGCATGAAACGATAGTTCGCTTCATCTTTCAGTAAGAACGCACCGCACGAAATAGTTTGGAAATAATGCTTATGGAAATCCAGTGTCACAGAATCAGACAACTCAATACCATCAAGCATGTCACGATGACTGTTAGAAAGAATTAATGCACCACCCCAAGCTGCGTCAATGTGCATCCACGCGCCATATTGATTGGTGATGTCACGAATCTTTGTAAGTGGATCAATCGCGCCCGCATCGGTTGTACCCGCAGTTGCAACCACACATGCAACAATCTTACCTTCAGCTTTTAAATGCGCCATGGTTTGCTCAAGTGCAACCACGTCCATTTGTGCATTTTCATTAACAGGTACAGTAACAACCGATTGGAAGCCCATACCCATCATCGCCATGTTCTTTTGCACAGAGAAGTGTGCATTTTCAGAACAAATGACTTTCACATTACGCATTGCATCGCTTGGAATACCATCGCGCTGAACAGACCACGGATTACCGTTTTCATCTTTCCAGTTCTTTGCAATACACGCATCACGCGCCAATAACACACCCATCAAGTTAGACTGCGTACCACCTGAAGTGAACACGCCCGCTTGACCTGCACCATAGCCAACTTTTTGACGTAACCAGTCAATTAGTTGTACTTCCATCAATGAACCTGCAGGGCTTTGATCCCAAGAGTCCATAGATTGGTTGGTTGCGTTAATGAGAACTTCTGCAATTTGGCTTGCCACCATAGTTGGACAATGCAAATGTGCCAAAGAATGTGGATGATGAACTTTTAAACTTTTGTTTAAGAAAAGCTCAACCATGCGTTCCAATGACTTTTGTACACCCAAACCTTGTTTTGCAGGCTGGAAAGAAATCGCTTCACGCAATTCTTTAATGCTGCCGCCTGTGTACATTTTGTCATTTTGCAACCATGCCGCGACTGCTTGAGTCGCTTGTTCCATTGCTGCACTGTAGTCAGCAATGGATTGAGCATCATTGCAGAGTAACGCTTTACGATGTTCTGCAAAATCTACCATAAACTTATGCGCCTCGAACTGCGGCTAACGCTTCAGCAACTGCTTTCTTGAAGCGAGCGATGACTTCTACACACTCTTCTTGAGTAATGATGAGTGGACAAAGTAAACGGATTACCGTACCACCACGACCACCTTTCTCAAGCAACAATTTGTTGTCAAAACATGCAGCTTGAACAGCAGCAGCCAATTGAGAGTCTGCTGGATAAGCACCTAAACGGTCTTTTTCTTGGCGTTCATCTACAATTTCGATACCAATCATTAAACCGCGACCACGCACGTTACCAATACATGGGAATTCAACAGCTAATTTTTTCAATTCAGCTTGTAAGAACTCACCACGCTCTTGCGCATTTTGTGCAAGGTTTTGTTCTTTAATGGTTTTAAGCACCACAAGACCAGTACCCATTGCCAATTGGTTACCACGGAAAGTACCCGTGTGACCTGCAGGCTGCCATGCGTCAAACTTACGTTTAATTGCAAGTACAGCCAATGGCAAACCACCACCAACAGCTTTAGACATTACAATCACGTCTGGCTCAATACCTGCATGTTCAAATGCAAACATTTTGCCTGAACGTGCAAAGCCCGCTTGAACTTCGTCTAAAATTAAAACGATGTTGTGCTTTTCAGTCACTTCGCGGATTTTTTTCAACCATTTAATTGGTGCAGTTACTACACCGCCTTCACCTTGAATTGCTTCAAGAATCACAGCTGCAGGCTTAGTTACACCGCTTTCTACATCTTCAATGAAGTTTTCAAAATAATACGTTAAAGCATCTACACCCGCTTCACCGCCAATACCAAGTGGGCAGCGGTATTCATGCGGATATGGCATAAATTGAACACCAGGCATTAAACCATTGACTGCGTTTTTTGCAGACAAGTTACCTGTCATCGCCAATGAACCATGAGTCATACCATGATAGCCACCTGAGAAGCTGATGACTGAGCTACGACCTGTATAGGTTTTTGCAAGTTTGATTGCCGCTTCTGTGCCATCTGCACCTGTAGGACCACAGAACTGCAAGCAGTATTCTTCTTGACCACCAGGCATGTGTGAAAGTAACGCTTCAGTAAAAGCATCTTTCAAAGGTGTCGTTAAATCTAAGGTATGTAATGGCAAACCACTCGCTAAAGTGTCTTGGATGCTTTGAACCACCGCAGGATGGTTATGGCCCAATGCCAAGGTTCCTGCCCCAGCCAAACAATCTAGGTACTCAGTACCTTCAACATCGGTAACCCAACAACCCAGTGCTTTCGCTATCGCTAACGGTAATTTACGAGGATAACTACGCACATTCGATTCCATCTGACTTTGGCGAGTCAAGTAGTATTCGTTTGTGGAATGGTTGGCAGGGTTTACAGAAGTAACGCTCATATCGAATTACCATCTCTGATATGGGTTGAAAGAAATAAGTCTGGTGACTTGCGGTCCTTTGACTCGGTGCTTTTTTGATCTAGCGAGATAGAGTTTTGTTCTTCAAGACTAGGAAGCGGGATAATACCTAATTTTTCTAGAAAATAAACAGGTTTAACCCAAATATTGCCTAATTTCATCGAAAAAACATATCTTGCAGATGATTCGATTGAATTATCATCTTACATTGTGACAAAGGAAAGAAAATTTAACTCTTTCCACTTCCTTTATACGTTTTTTTGCACAATCTCTCAAGTCATGCAGCATTTATTTTCAAAATAGTATAGATCATTATTTTTATTGAATTTTATAAATGCTTTTTTGCTGCAATTTTTAACGCATATTTTACAAAGCCACCACAAATTCAACTAAAAATCCTCACAAAGCAAAGTTACTATTTAAATCAATTCAAACGCTTTTCATAAATCCTGATCCCCTGAATAATAGGTCAAAATATGCGCTTACTTTCTCTCGCTGCTACCCTGTTGGCTGTTGGTGCTGCAAGCACTGCTTTTGCCCAACAAAATGAATCTTTAAATTACAATATCGTCAATGTTCAAGCCGAAGCTACACGCGAAGTTTCAAATGATCAAATGCACGCTGTGTTATATATTGAAAAAAGTCACAAACAGCCTGCTGAACTTGCATCACAAATTAACCAGTTAATGAGCCAAGCCATTGCAACTGCACGTAAGTATCCACAAGTGAAAGTTGAAACGGGCTCACAAACCACCTATCCAATTTACGACAATGACAGTCGTAAGTTAAAAGAATGGCGTGGTCGTGCAGAAGTACGTGTGCAAAGCACCGATTTTAAAGCCGCAAGCCAGTTGGTGAGTGAGCTACAACAAAACTTTCAGACCCAATCAATTAATTTTAGCGTGTCGGATGCACAACGCAAAAAAGTTGAAAACGAGTTGATGGTCGAAGCGTCTAAAAACTTTCAACAACGTGCGCAAATGTTAAGTCAGGCTTGGAATAAATCGGGCTATAACTTGGTTAATTTGAACCTAAACACCAATTCTTTTTTTCCGCAACCTGTTATGCGCGCGAGTATGGCTAAATTTGCTGTCGCAGAAACGGCTGTAGCTGATCAAGATATGGCAGCAGGTGAATCTAAAATTACAGTCAATGCAAATGGAACGATTCAGTTTAAATAAACTTGAAGCATGACCTGCGTTGTTTAAGTAATAAAAAACCCGCTTAGATATTCCAAGCGGGTTTTTTAATAACTTCAATTGAATGATAACTTACAGCATCATCAATAAATCGCTATGTGATTGCGATGGATCATCTCCAACGAACGTGCCTCGCCTAACACCTGATGCACTTTGTCAGAAGCCAAGCCTTTGACCAAATCTGCAGAACGTGAACTAAAATTAACACGTCCCACAGCGACACGATGACCTTGTGTATCTACACACTCCACCACATCGCCACGTTCAAAATGCCCTTCTACCGCTTTTACACCCACAGGCAATAAACTGCGATGATTTTCTTTAATGGCTTTGACTGCGCCATCATCAATCACCAAACGTCCTGCCGTTTGTAAATGTGCCGCCAACCACTGTTGATGCGCTGCAATACGGTCATTGTCAGTAATGAACAGTGTACCCAACATTTCGCCCGCCATTAAACGCGCAAGCACATTGTCACTTTCACCACTGGCAATTAAAGTTGGACAACCCGATTTAGCCGCCAAACGCGCTGCACGGACTTTGGTCAGCATGCCACCGCGCCCAAACTTGCCGCCACCACCCGCCATATCAAACAGACTTTCATCCAAAGCACGTACAGTATGGAACAGTTTTGCGTTTGGATTAGAACGTGGGTCGGAGTCAAACATGCCTTGCTGATCGGTCAAAATAATCAACAAATCTGCATGTACCTGCCCTGCCACCATCGCAGCCAAAGTGTCGTTATCACCAAAGCGAATTTCGTCAGTAGACACTGTGTCATTTTCATTAATGACTGGTATCACGCGCCATTCAATCAGGTTTTGCAATGCATCGCACGAGTTTAAATAACGACGACGATCTGCCAAATCATCATGGGTTAATAGGACTTGTGCAGTTTGAATCTGGTGTTTTTCCAGCACACTTGACCAAGTTTGAATCAAGCCCATTTGACCAATGGCAGCGCATGCCTGAAGACTGGGTAGATCGGTGGGTCGATGCTCAAGTTTCATTCGCACCATACCTTCAGCCACAGCTCCCGATGACACTAAAATAATTTCGTGTCCAGCATTGTGTAGATCTGCAATTTGTCCCGCCCAATGCGAGATTGCATCCAAATCTAAACCTTGCCCATTGGCTGTGAGTAAAGATGATCCGATTTTAACAACGATTCGTTTACAACCCTTGAGCTGACGTTGCCCATCTACCACTTCTATCATCTTGTCCTCAGTCACTTTTTGTAGCGCTTAGCGTACGTAGTACACTTCTACTTCGCCATCTTCACCATCATCGTCTTCGTCGTCATCGCCCAACATACCTGCAAGACGTTGCTGACGGCGCATCTCACGATACGCTTCTTTCGCGGCAATGGTTTGTTCACGTGTTTCAGCTTCCAGCTGATCACGGAATGCTTTCATTTCTGCTGCGTACTCAGGATCTTCAACTTCGCGTTCACGTTGTTGCTCAATTTGATCCATCAAGTAATACACCACTTGCTGTGTACCTTCAGACATTAAGCCTGAAGTTTTGAACACAGGACCATCCCACTGCAATTCTTCAAGAATGTGTTTACACCATTCTTCACGTGAATCTTCAGGAAGTTGATCAAGTTTATTCAACACCAACACGATTGGTAACTTTGCCAAAGTTGGAGAGAATTTTTCCAACTCTTGCAGAATTGCTTTGGCATTGTACGCAGGATCAGAACCATCAATAGGTTGAACATCCACAATGTGCAGTAAAATACGAGTACGCGCCAAGTGTTTCAGGAAGCGAATCCCCAAACCTGCGCCTTCTGCTGCACCTTCAATTAGTCCTGGAATATCTGCCATGACAAAAGAACGATGACGATCTGCATCCACCACGCCTAAATTTGGCACCATGGTGGTAAATGGATAGTCAGCAACTTTTGGTTTTGCCGCAGACACGGCACGAATAAAGGTCGATTTACCCGCGTTTGGCATGCCTAGCAAGCCTACATCGGCAAGGACTTTCAACTCCAGACGGATTTCACGAAACTCACCTTTCGTACCATGCGTGAATTTACGCGGTGTACGGTTGGTAGATGATTTAAAGTGAGTATTCCCTAAACCACCATCACCGCCTTGAGCGACCAATACTTTCTGACCGCTTTCGACTAAATCTGCAATAATATCGCCAGAGTCTGTATCAACAATGGTTGTGCCCACTGGAACGGTCAAAACGACAGATTCACCACCACGACCTGCACAGTTTGCGCCCGAACCGTTTTTACCACGTTCAGCGCGAAATTTACGGGTATAACGATAATCTACAAGGGTGCTTGCGTTGTCGTCGGCTTGAATAAAAATACTGCCGCCACGACCACCATCACCGCCATCTGGCCCACCAAATGGTACAAATTTCTCTCGGCGAAAACTGGCTACGCCATTGCCACCGTCGCCAGCCTCTACGGTAATGACTGCTTCATCAACAAAGCGCATCTTGCCAATCCTCTAAAACTTTAAAAGCCGTATATTCTGCCATATTTTAGAGAATTTCTCGAATTATATTTATGCAATCGTATGCGTAGATGCTTTTTATCCTTGATTGTTCAAAACACTCATTTCTTTTAGCAATGATATGATCGTTTTTTCTTATTTCTCCTTCCTCATCTAAGTTCTTATAGTGCTTTAACCCTTGTTTGCTTTCTGTCGCCATGTCTAATGCTGTTGCCACCACAACCACGCCTGCTTTATCGCCTAAATTTATTTTACTCATAGCAACCGCCTGTGGCTTGTGTGCGGGATCGGCATATTTTAATCAGCCTTTAATTTATTCAATTGAAAAAAGTTTAGGAATTAGCACCAGTCAGGCAGGCTTTGCTGTGGTTTTGGCACAAATAGGCTATGGACTAGGTTTAATGTTACTCGTGCCTTTAGGTGACTTGCTAAATAAGCGTAAATTGATTGTCAGTCTGATGGTTTTTGCTGCGTTTTCGCAAATTTTGCTGTCTTTTAGCAGCAATTTAGCCATGCTGTATTTCTTTACCGTATGTGCCACTTTTGGTGCGATTTCTGCACAAGTGCTTATTCCATTTGCATCTAGCATCAGTCCACCTGAATCGAGTGCTGCCATTGTCGGCAAATTGATGAGTGGCTTGGTAATGGGGATTATTTTATCGCGCACTTTCGCGGGTTTTGTATCGACCTATTGGTCTTGGGAAGCTGTCTATTTCAGCAGCGGCATCATCACCCTACTTTTTGCAGGCTTAATGTGGACAAAACTTCCCTCTACAGCTGCCAATAAAAATTTGACTGTGGCAGGCATTTATCGTTCTTTAATTCAGTTGGCTATAACCCAACCACATTTAATTCGTAGAGCGTGCGCGGGCGCTTTGGGCTTTGCCATTTTGTCCTTGGTTTTTACTTCCATGACTTTTGTTTTAGCCAATCCGCCTTATTATTTTAGTGATTTTCAAATTGGGCTTTTTGGTTTATTGGGTGTGATTGGAATTTTCTCGTCAAGTTGGTCGGGTAAAACGGTCGGCAAAGGTCGTGAGAATTTTGTCGCAATATTATGTATTGGCTTGATGTTGTTTTCTTGCATTCCACTCTTTTTTGCACAGCAGAATATTGTGGCTTATGCCGTTGGCGTATTGATGAGTTATTTTGGTCTAACTGCTTTTCACGTATTGAATCAAAACTTGGTGTACCGAATTGATGCCACCGCACGTTCCCGCATTAATGCGGTATATATGACTATTTATTTTTCAGGTGCAGCACTTGGTTCACTGACGGCGGTCTACGCATGGCAACACCGGGGCTGGATGGGTTGTGTTGTCAGTATTTTGGTATTTGCCATCGGGATTTTGCTGATTGATCGTTATGATTTTTCACATCGACGCACTATTTAATCATCCAGAATGTGCTTTGGAGTAGGAACATCTACAGCAACTTCCCTAAAAGATGAGTAATCCATTAGTGAGAAGATTGCTGTGAAGTTTCAGGCAAATGCTGTTCTAAATACTCAATCAGTTGATTCACTCTTGCTGCAATTTGTGAGCCTTCAAAAGTGAGTTGATATTCCACTTTAGGCGGCACCGTTGGGTAAACTGTACGTAAAATTAACCCATCTTGCTCAAGAGTTTTCAGGGTTTGCGCCAGCATTTTTTCACTCACCCCTTCAATGCGCTGTCTTAGCTCACTAAAGCGGTGCAAACCTTCGCTTAAACAATGCAACACCAACATTGACCATTTATTGGCTAAATGTTCTAAACGAATCCGTGATGGACAATCTTTAGCAAGGACTTGCCCGAGTAAGTGACTGGTTGCATATTGCATAACGGTATCCTTCTGTTATTTCTATTGTTCAGGCTTTGAAAGCTTGAAAGCAAAATCAAATCTACTTACTTTTTAGCATAGACTTTATTTTGGTAAGTTTAGGATAGCGTATTAGGTGGAAATTTCAACACTCATCCTTATATTTAAGAATGAAATAAATGCAAAAAAAAGAGCTTCATTTGAAGCTCTTTTTGATTTTAAATTCTGTATCTACAAATTATGCATTTGTTTCAGCAGGAACTTTAGGATAGCTTACGCCGCCCATTTGTTCAGCAATACGCAATACTTGGCAGCTATAACCCACTTCGTTGTCATACCAAACGTAAGCAGTTAAACGGTTGCCTGAAGTAATGGTTGCTTGCGCATCAAATACACCTGCAGTACGCGAACCAATGAAGTCACTTGAAACCACTTCAGTCGAGTTGGTATAACCAATTTGACCTTGAAGATTAGAGTGAATTGAAATTTGACGAATGTATTCGTTCACTTCTTCGCGATCTACTTCTTTCTCAAGCGTTAAGTTCAAGATTGCAAGTGATACGTTTGGCGTTGGAACACGTACAGAGTTACCTGTTAATTTACCTTGTAATGCAGGCAATGCTTTCGCCACTGCTTTTGCTGCACCTGTTTCGGTAATAACCATGTTTAATGTTGCTGCACGACCACGACGATCTGCCTTGTGATAGTTATCAATCAAGTTTTGGTCGTTAGTGAATGAGTGAACAGTTTCAACGTGACCATTCACAACGGTGTACTTGTCATGCAACACTTTTAAAGTTGGTGTAATCGCGTTTGTTGTACAGCTTGCCGCAGAAATGATGGTATCTTCATCAAGAATGTCAGCTTGGTTAACACCGTAAACCACGTTTTTCATGTCACCTTTACCAGGTGCAGTTAAAATTACGCGTGCAGCGCCTGGGCATTGAAGGTGTTGTGCAAGACCTTCTGCATCACGCCATTTACCCGTGTTGTCAATCACTAATGCATTGTTGATGCCATAAGCCGTATAGTCTACTTCAGATGGGTTAGATGCATAGATCACTTTAATGAAGTTACCATTTGCGATAATTGCTTCATTTTCTTCATCTACAGAAATAGTGCCTGCAAATGGACCATGAATAGAGTCGCGACGCAATAAAGACGCACGTTTTTCTAAATCACCATCAGATGATTTACGTACCACAATTGCTTTAAGGTTTAAGCCACGGCCAAGACCAGATTGACCAATGATTAAACGCGCAAGGATACGACCAATACGACCAAAACCGTAAAGTACAACATCTTTGCTTTCTACAGTTGTTGGATTGCCCGCTAAAGATTTCACAGCGTCTGCAACAAATGCATTTACATCGCCGCCTTTTTCTTTATATTCAACAGCAAGTTTACCTAAGTCGATTTCTGCTGAACCGATGTTGTCTACTTTTGCCAAAGCTTCAAGCAATGGGAAAGTGTGAACAACTGAAAGTTCTACGTCCATCATACGAGTACGACGGTGTGCTTTCAAAATTTGAATCACAGAACGGTTAACTAAAGAACGACCAAAAACTGAAACCATGATATTTTTTTCACGGTACAACTGACCGAGTAAAGCAATCATACGTTCCGCGATTTCTTCACGGTTTTTCCAGCGACCTTGGTGCTCTGCGTGTAGGGCGATGATAGTCTCTTTGCTCACAGATACGTCCTCTAATTAATTGTATATCTAGGCATGAATTTCAAAACCCGATAATTGTAATGGAATTGTCGTCAAGATTGAATCAAAAGCTGGTACTGACCCGACTATTTTCCTATATATTCACTATAAATTCATAAAATAGTTGTAATTATTTTTGTGATTTTAGTTTTTTCAACAAAAGTTCAATTTTTTAGAAGAAAAAGAGGATGATGCCAAACTCGATTATCCTCTTGGAAATTTGAATATCTCACCACAGCGACGGCTTTTATTGTCCAGATGACTGTTGAATCTTCTGCTGTAAATCTTGCTGATTCATTTTTTGTTTTCTTAAATGCAAACACCCTTCAACCACCAATAATGCAACTGCCAACCAAATTGGGATATAAGTCAGCCATTCCCCTGCTTCAACTCGTTCACCTAACAACATAGACACAAAAGCCAACAGCACAGGTTCTAAATAACTCAGTAAACCAAAAATCACAAAAGGCAAATGGCGGCTGGCCAAAATATAACTGCCAAGTCCCAATGCACTTAAAAAGCCCAATCCAAGTACCGACCAAATTAAATATGGAAAAGCTGCGATGACATTTACACTGTCACTATAATAAAAGCCTAAATATACCGCGACAGGAATAACTAGCAGTAAATCCCACCAAAACCCGCCCAAGTGATCGGTTTGAAAGACCCGACGTAAAAAGAAATATAAAGGATAGGCAAATGCCACATATAAGGTTTCCCACGCCACCGTGCCAATGCGCCAGATTTCATGACTGACACCTAGCACGGCTAAGGCAACTGCTGCCATCTGCCAAGTCGATAACTTTTCTTTATATAGCACACAGCCAAGCAAAACCATGATCAAAGGCAATAAGAAATAACCCAAAGAAACCTGCAAACCACGCCCGTTAATCGGCCCCCACAAAAATAACCACAATTGCGTAGTGCATAAAAAAGAACTAAAAATCAGCCAAAGTATGAATTGTGGTTGTTGTTTGAGCCGCTGAAAAATCGCGGAAATATGTTTTAAATCTCCCGACCACCACATAAACAAAGTTAGGAATGGCAAAGTTGCCAACATACGCCACGCAAAAGTTTCTTCGCTGTCTAAAGGTTTGAGTAATTGGGTATAAAAATACAGCACCCCAAAAGTGACCGATGCTAAAACCGATAGTGCAATGCCTTTATACATCCGACTCTCCCCTATATCAGTCGGCATTATACTCATATATACGTTGTTTTAGAGATTGATCGAATGTTCAAAATTTAAAATGACAGGATATAAAAAACCACGCAGCTTTTGCGTGGTCAATTGGTCTGCATACGTTTGTCTGCTTATATCTATAAGTAGCTCTGGAGCTGCTGCAACTTAGTCTGACTTTTTAGTTTGCGTATGTCTGGTATAAATCACATCACTTAAGTCATAACCGAGTGATTTGGCATAGTTCAGATATTCAGTCACGACAGCCTGATCAGGATGCGGCGTACGTGAAAGTACCCATAAATATTTACGGCGTGGTTCACCCACCAAGGCAGTTTGATAGTCATCATCTAGCTTTAACACCCAATAATCACCACGCCCTACAGGCAACCAACGAATGACTTCAGGTAAAAAGCTAACTTTGAGTTTGCTGTTAAAAGGCGCATTTTGTACAAAAGCTTCGCCCAAAGCACGCATTTGTTTGCCATCTTTTGCAATACAACGGTTATCCACCTGCACATTGCCATTTTCATTCAATGTATATGCTGCTGTTACATTTGAACCGCATTTGTTTTGGAAATATAAAGGCTTTCTTGCAACCTCATACCAAACGCCTAAATATTTATCTAATTCGACTTTTTCTACCGTTTTCATCGGTTCATTGGTTTTGGAATATGCCATAGTCGCAGCACCCAAACCAATCAGCACCACACCACCAAGGGCAATTTTGGCAAGTCGCGCACCTGCAAACGGAAGTTTTTTAGCCATTGTCCCAACCTCTAAACTCTAATGTTCAGTCAATTTTGTTTATCTTCTTCAAAAATAACCGCAAGCATTTCAATTTACTGTATGGATATGTAATTTTTGCAACTCAAATTTTACATAGCAAGTTTAGTATGCAAACTCGCACTTACACTGACAGTGCAGTTCGCCCCAATTTAGCCAGATTGCAACATTTGCGCTTTTAAACGCAAAATTTCATCACGTAAACGAGCCGCTTGTTCAAATTGCAGTTCTTTAGATGCTTTCAACATCTCTTTTTCAAGTTTGGCAATATGTTTGGCATACAGTTTAGGATCAGCCAAAATGTGCTGTTCATCGTCACTTAAAGCACGGCTTTGTGCATTGATTTTTTCATCAATTTGCTCATCGTTCAGCACTTCACCTGTGTCGATTTCTTTAATCACCTGACGCACTGCACTACGTGGAGTAATGCCGTGCAATTCATTAAATTCAATTTGTTTGGCACGACGACGCTCTGTTTCATCTATCGCCTTTTGCATTGAATCGGTAATGCGATCTGCATATAAAATTGCTTTACCTTTCAAGTTACGTGCTGCACGTCCAATGGTTTGAATCAACGAACGTTCTGAACGTAAAAAGCCTTCTTTGTCGGCATCTAAAATTGCCACTAAAGACACTTCAGGCATGTCTAAACCTTCTCGTAACAGGTTAATGCCAACCAAGACATCATGCACGCCTGTACGTAATTCGTGAATAATTTTGACGCGTTCTACGGTATCAATATCAGAGTGTAAATAAGCCACTTGAATGCCGTATTCTTTTAAATACGAGGTCAAATCTTCAGCCATGCGTTTGGTTAAAGTGGTGACCAACACCCGCTCATTCAATTCTTTACGCAAATTGATTTCAGACAGCACATCATCCACCTGCGTTAACACAGGACGAATTTCAATTTCTGGGTCAATCAATCCTGTTGGACGCACCACTTGCTCTACAATTTGTTGCGATTTTTCCAACTCATATTGTGCAGGTGTAGCGCTCACATAAATTGTGGATGGGACGATGCGCTCCCATTCTTCAAATTTCATTGGACGGTTGTCTAACGCACTAGGTAAACGGAAACCATAATTCACCAAGTTTTCTTTACGTGATCGGTCACCTTTATACATCGCGCCAATTTGCGGAACGGTCACGTGCGATTCATCAATAATCAGCAAGGCATCATCAGGTACATAATCAAACAAAGTGGGCGGTGCTTCGCCTGCAGGTCGTCCAGACAAATGTCGTGAATAGTTTTCGATGCCGTTGGTATAGCCCAATTGCTGCATCATTTCTAAATCATAGCGGGTACGTTGTTCTATGCGCTGCGCTTCTAGCAATTTGTCATGTTCGCGAAAAAACACCAAACGCTCTTTTAGTTCTTCTTTAATGGTACCAATCGCACGTTCCAAATTATCCTTAGGCGTAACATAGTGACTTTTAGGATAAATAGTCACGCGCGGCACTTTACGCACCAATTTGCCTGTTAATGGATCAAACCAACGAATCGAATCGACTTCATCATCAAATAATTCTATGCGAATAGCATGCTGATCAGATTCAGCAGGGAAAATATCTAAAATTTCACCACGAATACGGTAAGTACCGCGCAAAAACTCTAGCTCATTACGGCTATATTGCATTTCCACCAAACGACGGATCAAATCATCACGATTCACCCGATCACCTTGCACCACATGCAGCAACATGCTCATATAAGCATTGGGGTCACCCAAACCGTAAATTGCAGATACCGATGCGACAATAATGGCATCACGACGCTCTAGCAAAGCACGTGTGGCCGAGAGTCGCATTTGGTCAATATGATCATTAATAGCCGCATCTTTTTCAATAAAAGTATCGGAAGATGGTACATAGGCTTCAGGCTGATAATAGTCATAATAACTGACAAAATATTCGACTGCGTTGTTCGGAAAGAACGCTTTAAACTCACCATACAACTGCGCTGCCAGCGTTTTGTTATGTGCCATGACAATGGTCGGACGCTGTGTTCTGGCAATCACATTGGCCATGGTATAAGTCTTACCTGAGCCTGTAACCCCAAGTAATAGCTGATCATGATAGCCCTGTTCTATCCCTTGAACCAATTTTTCAATGGCTTGTGGTTGGTCACCCGCAGGTTGATAGTTGGTGACTAAATCGAAAGGTTGCTTATCACTCACAAATGCAGCTCTCAGGTTTGATGCGACCTAATATTTTAGCAGATTTGCCTACACTCAGGACATCCGAATATGTTGTGGCGATGTTGCGTAGCTACAAAGCCATTGCTCGGTTTTAATTCTGTATTGGACGCTGTTAGAACGAAGATGTGCTACGACTAAATTGAGCACGGGGAAACTGCTTTAAGACTTGACCCACTGGCTATTCAAAGGCAACATGAAATTTCAGGACGACAACCATAAAAGCACACATTCATGACTTACCAATATCACGACGAATCAATTATCAAAAGCCTCCCTGAAGATACTGTTTTCGTATTTGGCAGTAACATGGCAGGACAACATGCAGGTGGTGCAGCACGAACAGCCAAAGAATTTTTTGGTGCCGTTGAAGGCGTCGGGCGCGGTTGGGCAGGACAAAGTTTTGCCATTCCAACCATGAATGAACATTTACAACAAATGCCACTATCGCAAATTCAGCACTATGTGGATGACTTTAAAATCTATGCCAAAAACCATCCTAAAATGAAGTATTTTTTAACTTCAATTGGTTGTGGTATTGCAGGTTATACGGTTGAAGAAATTGCCCCTATGTTTAAAGGCATTGCCCATAATGTGATTTTTCCTGCGTCGTTTCGTCCTTTTGTCGAAAAAGCATTGCCTAAACTAACGCAAAAATTACTACACACCATTTACCGTGATTCTGTGATTTTTACCCCTGCCACCGATGAATTAATTGAAGTCTTGGCATTGAGCGATAATGAAAAAGCCTTGGCTAAAATCATATTGAATACACAAATGTACCCAACTGACAGCAATGGGCGTGATCGGGTCTTTGAAATTCAGGATATTTTGCACAACTTAAATGGTAAGGTATTCGAGTTCCAAAATAATTCAGAAGGCCCAATGCTATTTGGTGCAGCGATTTTGGCTTTATTGGAATTGTATAATATCAACGAGCAAGATTTTAGCGATGTATGGCATGGCGTACGTGAAATCTCGCCGCCAAAACCTGCCAACAAAGCGCGTAAGCATGTTCGTTAATTTCAATACTTTTAAATCCCCATCAATAAAAAATGCCACGTAATTGTGGCATTTTTTTAGCGCTTACCCATCGAACGACGAGTACCACGTGGCGGTGGCCAAGTCTTATCGGCATATTGCTCAGGTTTAGGACGCACTGAATTATGTACCGCCTGATCATTATCCTGCGCTGTGTTTGGCATTGGGAATGGGAGATTCACCAATGGTTTTTTTGAAGTAGGCTGCTGCTTACTCATGACCATCACTCTTATAAAATTTGGACTATTTTAAAGTTTTTTGCCGCCCGATGCGAGAAACTTCCACCTCACAGCAGTTTTAATCACGATTTCATAGGAAATTGGTCTAATTTGGTGATTTTTTATTAATTTGATGCAATTTTAAACGACGCAGACATCGAATTTAGGCTAAGATAATATGCTTTTTATTTTTTTATCCCTATAAGAAGGAATATGCCGTGGACGTACGTCTCTCTGATCGTGTCAATGCCATCAAACCGTCCCCAACACTTGCAGTAACCAATAAAGCCGCTGAACTTAAAGCTGCGGGTCATAACGTTATTGGTTTGGGTGCAGGTGAACCGGATTTCGATACACCACAACACATCAAAGATGCAGCTATTGCAGCAATTAATAACGGTTTTACAAAATATACTGCTGTTGACGGTACGCCTGGTCTTAAAAAAGCCATTATCGCAAAATTAAAACGTGACAATAATCTTGACTACCAAGCGAACCAAATTTTGGTGTCTTGTGGTGGTAAGCAATCATTCTTTAACTTGGCGTTGGCTTTGTTAAACAAGGGTGATGAAGTGATTATCCCTGCACCGTTCTGGGTAAGCTATCCAGATATGGTGATTATTGCTGAAGGCGTGCCAGTCATTGTGGAATGTGGTGAAGAACAACGTTTCAAAATCACGCCTGAACAATTAGAAGCTGCGATCACTGACAAAACACGTTTAGTGGTGTTAAACAGCCCATCTAACCCTACAGGTATGATCTACACCAAAGCTGAATTAGAAGCTTTGGCTGCTGTACTACGTAAATACCCTGAAGTATTCATTGCATCTGACGATATGTATGAACCAATCCGTTGGGATGATGAGTTCTATAACATCGCAACAGTTGCACCAGACCTTTATGACCGCACAATCGTATTAAACGGTGTGTCTAAAGCTTATGCAATGACTGGCTGGCGTATTGGCTATGCAGCGGGCCCTGCTAAACTAATTGGTGCGATGAAGAAAATTCAATCTCAATCGACTTCTAACCCAACTTCTATTTCGCAAGTTGCTGCAGAAGCTGCATTGAACGGCCCACAAGACGTACTTGAGCCAATGGTTGAAGCATTCAAACGCCGTCACGACTTAGTTGTAAATGGTTTGAATGACATCAAAGGTATTTCTTGCTTACCTGCAGATGGCGCATTCTATGCGTATGCAAACATCAAACCATTGATTCGTGCGAAAGGCTTAAAATCTTGCACAGAATTCTCTGCTTGGTTATTGGAAGAAACTGGTGTTGCCGTTGTTCCTGGTGATGCGTTCGGTTTAGGCGGTTTCATGCGTATTTCTTATGCAACTGCAGACGAAGTACTTGTAGATGCGCTTGCACGTATCAAAAAAGCTGCTGAATCAATTGAAGGTGTAGATGAAGCGATTGCTTCAATCGAAGCTGAAAAAGCTGCAAAATAATCTAAACCTGTTTAGATGAACAAAACCCACGATTGAATCGTGGGTTTTTGTTTTTAATTGCGTTTTTTCACTCACTATTTCCCCTTCTTTCTGAGGAGAGAGATCACAAATAACGCTTTTAAAAAGCCTCAAGATCATTTCTTGATTGATATAAAAATTCCAATACAAAAAAATCAAAACAACAGCAATCTAAACGGTTTTATACACGAGGTTTGGTTAAAATCACCATCAAAATACCACACAACACGATCAAGGTTGCCACGACCATCAACAGGGTGAGTTGTTCACCTAAAAAAATCACACCGCCTAAAATCGCCAAACACGGTACAGAAAGTTGCACAGTACTTGCGGTAATGTGATCAATTTTTTTCACAATGCTGTACCACAACACATACGCTCCAGCCGAAGCCAATGCACCCGACAAGACCGCCAAAACCACCCCCTGCCAAGTGATAAAACTTTCGGGTAAATACCAAAGAAAAAATACAGCAACAAGTGGTGTCGCCAGAATGAAATTAGATAGAGTATTGGTTAAAGCATGCTGCATCGTCTTTGCAGTAATGCTATAAAAACCCCATGCAATACCTGCCAGTAACATCATCAGCGCATATTTGAACGTTGGCGTACTGGCTTCAGGCAATAGCAACAAACCCATCCCCAATATAGCACAACCTAACCCGACCCAGCGCGGCAAAGTCATGCGCTCACCATGCAAAATCGCATAACTGATCATGGTGATTTGCACTGCGCCAAATAGAATCAATGCGCCTATGCCTGCGTCTATATGCAAATATGCTAACGAAAAACCGAGCAGATATACAGCAAGGCTGAGTGCAGATTTCCATTGGAATTGAATTGGTTGTTGAACCTGCAAAACAGCATAGAATATGCCTAAGCACACTGCCCCACTGCCAACCCTGAGCAAACTAAAACTCATAGGGTCAATTTGCTGTTCAGCCAATGCCAAACGACACAGCAAAGAATTTGCAGCAAATGCGAGCATGGCAATGCATATTTTAATCCACACGGCTGAATATCCTTTTCAAGCTGTTCGCAAATTTTTATCGCAGTTTATAACACTATTTTGGTGCGAGTCATTTAACTCGATTCAATGCAAATCTATTTGGCTGGCAATGATCAATCATCATAGATTAAACACTGTTTTTCAACGCAGTAATCAGTTCTGATTTAGACACTGTAGGTTGAGATGTTCCTTTATATTCACATAAATAGCGAAAAGTAAAGTCTAATTCTACACGCAATTGTTTTTGTTCAGACACAGACCACACGCGTGAACGGTTACTCCCCGAAAGCGCGCTGCCCGCCAGTTGGTACAAATACAAATCATGATCACGCTGCAATGGTTTTTTTGTGCCGTTGTCTGGATGGTCTGAAAGCAATTGGCAGGTCGATTGAATGAGCCATTTTTCACTAAACCACAATTGCAATAAATCGCCCAAATACAAATCTTGAGGTGCCAAAGGCCAGACATGAATAAACGCGCCTTCTACAGCAGTGTAGTATTGTTCAGGCGTAGACAAGATAGAAAGATAATGTTCTTGATAATAAGAAAATTGAGAAAAAATGTCAGAAATGCTGAGCGTATTCATTCGCTTACTCCGATTTAGCCATTTTAGTGCTGGCAAGTTGGGTTAAATCCACACTGTTTAAGATGCTACTTAAACGCTTTGTTCTGTCACTCAGACTAACAACCGATTTTGTGTAACGCAAGTCTTGTGGGTGATTTTTTAATAAAATTTTGTTTTTTGTTCAAATAAAAAGCATATAAAGTCAAAATGAAAGAAACATGACAATTTATGCTTGACCCTTGCTTAAATCTGCTTATAATCGCATTCAGATTCTCCCATAGCTCAGTCGGTAGAGCGACGGACTGTTAATCCGCAGGTCCCTGGTTCGAGCCCAGGTGGGAGAGCCAAATTCTAAAAAGCCCAAGCATAACGACTTGGGTTTTTTATTGCCTAAAATTTATGGATGATGTGGTCTGTAAATAACCAAGCAGCGATTCATGCCTTAATCGTTCAAAAAGATGAATGTAACTGTTTTGGGCAATTCAGCTTAATGTAATTCCTAATCTTAGCCTTGATCATTTCTAAGTGACTTAGGCAACAATCCACAATCAAAATACCTAAGCAATAACTTGATTGATAAAAAAACGGAACCGAAGTTCCGTTTTCTATCTTAGATCATCTACAAGTTTTAAGCGGCTTGCACAGGCACGCCACTATGAAAACGGAACAAATCATCTGGACTTAAAATCAGATTCTTTTCCACTTCACGTATATGCTGAATTCGTCCCTGAATATCTTCTTCAGGGTTTTTCAGTTTTTCCGTTTTTGCAACATCCAAAGCCAGTGCTAAATAGTCTTCATAATGACGTGATTCTGATTTAAGCAAATAACGGTAATACTTACCTAATTCTTCATCCACCAGTGGTGCTAGCGCATAAAACCGCTCGCATGAACGTGCTTCTACAAAGGCACCAATCACCAAAACATCAATCAATGCTTCGGGTTCATAGGTGCGGATTTCTTTACGTAAACCACCTGCATAACGCCCTGCACTTAAACCTTGCCACGTTTGCCCGCGCTTTGCCATGAACTCTAGCACCTGCTCATAATGCAGCATTTCTTCGCGTACCAACTGTGCAAGTTTGACCTGTAAATCGGTAAAAAAGCTATAACGAAACATCAAGTTCATGGCTGTGCCTGCTGCTTTTTTCTCACAGTTGGCATGATCTTGCATCAAAATATCTAAATTATTTAATGCTTCATTCAACCATTCTTTAGGTGTTTCACAGCCTAAAAATGCTATTACAGGCTGCATCAATTCATCATAATTTATGCTGGACATAACGTTTCAAATTTTATCTTTCAATTTCAAATATACAGATTAACGCGCTGCATCAATCGCGGCTTTCATGCGTTTAACAGCCTGCTCCAATCCGACAAATACAGCATCACCAATTAAAGCATGACCAATATTTAACTCATGGATGTATGGAATTGCGGCAATTGCACCTACATTATCCAAGTTCAAGCCATGCCCTGCATTAATCACTAAGCCACGGCTAGCTGCATATTCTACGCCCTGAACAATACGGGTCAATTCAGCTTGCTGTGCAGCTTCATTTTCTGCATTGGCATACGCGCCTGTATGGATTTCAATGGTCGGTGCACCACATGCAACGGCCGCATCAATTTGTGCAAGATCTGCATCAATAAACAGTGACACATCACAGCCAATTGCTGTTAATTCCTGAGTAGCGGCCTTAACTGCTGCAAAATTGCCTACTACATCCAAACCACCTTCAGTGGTTACTTCTTCACGGCGCTCAGGTACCAAACATACATGCTGTGGACGAATTTCTTTGGCAAACTCGATCATTTCTTCAGTAACTGCCATTTCCAAATTCATACGAGTTTTTAGCAACGGACGCATACGACGCACATCATCATCCTGAATATGACGACGATCTTCACGCAAATGCAAAGTAATCCCCTCTGCACCCGCCTGTTCACAAACTAATGCGGCCTTCACAGGGTCTGGATAGTTCGTGCCACGCGCTTGTCTTAAAGTTGCCACATGGTCAATATTGACACCGAGTAAAGCCATAATAGGTTCCTACATTACGCTTGGGTTTGAGAATTCTGAATCCACAATTGGCGACTTTTTAAAGGTCGATCACCCAACAGTGAACTAATCATTTGTCGATACAGCCGAGACAGTAATTGTAACTGCTCTGGGTTAAAATCCCTACCTTTTTCATAGTCGCACATACTGAGGATCTGTGTACCGACTAAGTTAGCCCGTGATGCTTGTGCGGTAGGGATAAAACCATCATTCAGTTGAAAATGATAATGTAGATTGGGCTGAATTGGCTCTTGGTTCGCATCGACTGAAAAATCAATCGCATAGCCTAATTCTTCCAATAATGCATGTTCAAACTGACGTAAAATTTGTCTTAAGAATAGATTGGGATTTTCCTGACTAGATAAGTGTTGTAAATGCGCCAAAGTCTGGTGATATTGCACAAAAGTTTCTGGCATTTCCACTTCGGCAGAACATAAGCGCAGCACGATTTCATTTAAATAAAAGCCTGAAAAAAATGCATCACCAAAGAAGAAAACCGGTTGATTGACAATTTCCAGCTTGGTGAAATTTTTAAGGTCTGATTTTCCCGAAGCTTGTATGCGAATCGGTTGATATTGTGGCGGTGGCATTTGTCTTAAAATACCATCAACCCGCCCATGTTCGCGGGTAAACAAGTGCACAATATGGCTACGTTCGCGGTATTTTCGATGATGGATTAAATAACCATGCAAGATTTCATTACGCATGATAGCGTCAATTAATCCTGTTCTTTAGAGGATTCTTGTTTGGATTTTTCTTCGTCATCACCTTCTGGAATGACAGCACCAACTACAGCAGCAGTGCCTTTCACCACACCCTTTGTAGTTTTGTAGGCAACTTTTACGGGAACTGTCACAACTTTGTGAATACAACCTTGCAAGACAAACATACATGCCACAATGGCCAACACTTTCATCATCACAGTTCCCTTTTCGTCAAACTTAGATATCGCTATATCCTAAGCTTTTTAATGCACGTTCATCATCAGACCAACCACCTTTGACTTTCACCCAAAGCGTCAGCATGATTTTTTGCTCGAACATTTTTTCCATGTCGACCCGTGCATCCATACCAATTTTTTTCAGCTTCGCGCCTTTTTCACCAATCACAATGGCTTTTTGACCAGAGCGATCTACAAAAATAGTGGCATCAATATAGGTACATGGTGCTTTCATACGACCCGTTTTTTCATTTAAAACCGCATCTTCAGTTTTAAATGATTCGATTTGCACGGTTAAATCGTAAGGCAGTTCTTCGCCCAATTGGCGCATGATCTTTTCACGGATAATTTCAGATGCCAAGAAACGTTCTGAACGGTCTGTGATTTGATCTAGCGAATACAACGGTGGCTGGAATGGCAAATAGCGTTCAATCGTGTCACGCAAATGATCTAGGTTCGCGCCGCGCAATGCCGATACAGGTACAATTTCGGCAAAGTTCATTAACTTGGCACGTTCTTGAATAATCGGCAAAGCCTGATTTTTATTCTCAAAAGTGTCGAGTTTGTTAATCACCAGAATCACTGGCATTTCTGCATTTTTCAGCTTTTCTAGGACTAACTCATCATTTTGCGTCCATTTTTGTGCATCCACCACAAACAAAACCAAATTCACATCGCGCAAAGCAGACGATGCAGCACGGTTCATCATTTTGTTGATGGCACGGACTTCTTTTTTATGCATCCCTGGTGTGTCTACAAACACAGCCTGAGATTTTTCACGTGAATCAATTCCCACAATTTTGTGACGTGTGGTTTGTGGCTTACGTGAAGTAATGGATAGTTTTTGACCTAACAAATGGTTCATGAGGGTTGATTTACCCACATTCGGGCGACCAACAATCGCAACAAAACCACTGCGGAAATCAGATGGAATTTCAGTTCCCTGACCGCTAAAGAATTGGTTAATTAGGTCATTGGCGTCGTTATTCGACTCGTGATCAGCATCTACGTGATCGGAATGGATGGTCATTCAGACTTTTGCTCCAAGAATTTTAAAATATCTGCCGCAACTGCCTGCTCGGCAAAGCGACGGCTTGAACCTTCACCCTTCATTACAGGCAAACTATCGACTCGGCATTCCACAATGAAATGCTGATTCGGTGCATCGCCCTGAATATCTACAACCTCGTAAACCGGGAGAGGTTTTTTACGTGCTTGTAAATACTCTTGTAAGCGTGATTTAGGGTCTTTGAGTTGATCGGTTGGCTCAATATGATCTAAATAAGGGCTATACCATTTTAGCACAATCGTTTGCAGCAAATTCAAATCACCGCTATCGACATAAATGGCGCCAATAATCGCTTCTACGGTATCCGCCAGTATAGACTCACGATGATGACCACCAGATTTCAATTCACCTGTACTGAGAATTAAATTTTGGCTGAGCTTTAAATCATTGGCAATTTTACCTAAGGCTTCCTGACGCACCAGTGTTGCCCGCATGCGCGTTAAACGCCCTTCATTTTCATGTGGATAAGCCACATATAAATAATTGGCAACAATCATTCCCAACAACGAATCGCCTAGAAATTCCAGACGTTCGTAATTGTGTTTATGACTCACCGAGCGGTGAGTCAAAGCCAATTTAAGCAATTCAGGTTGCTTAAACTGATAACCGATTCGGCTGGCTAGACGGGTCTCATTTAGCTTGGACTGAGCTTTGATCAAAACTTTTCTCGAACTTCATTACAATATCAATATTCAATAAGAAAGGTTTTCTTATTTCATATTCTTTTTTCACTTCTAAACCATCGACGTTAGTCACTTGAGCCACATCTGCAAATTTAATATCGCGAATGTTGTTCATGCTTAAACGCTTGTCCATTTCACCAATAAACTGTTGTGGTGATAGATTTTTTGGCCCATTTAACAATTGTTCTTCAATTTGGTTGTCCAACATTCGATCATCGAAATATGGTGCCCAAACTGCAACTGCTACTTTTGCCATAAATGCAAAACCAATAATTGCAATTAAAATTGCAATATAGGATGCCCCTTGTTGATGACGCATTTTTTATTTTCCTAATCTGCTTTATTAATCAATTTTGCCGTTACGACTAAATGACGGCAAATTAAACCCAGGTTCTTTATGCATCCAGACATAGAATGCACGGCCTGTTAGGTTTTCCTCTGGTACAAAGCCCCAAAAACGACTGTCAGCACTTTGATCGCGGTTATCCCCCATCGCGAAGTAATGACCTTCAGGTACTTTGACTTCCCAATATAAACCATTTTCTGCTGAATATTTACCATTGTCTACATAGTTCAGGAATGGTGCCTGACGCGCCACGTTTACACCTTCAAGCTCGCGCATGGTAAATGTATGCGCCCCTAAAGTTTCCTGATGGTAAATTGAAGTAGGTGTATCTAGACTGTCTTTTTCACGGCTAAACTGGATTGGGGTTTTCGTTACTTTCTCGCCATTAATGCTCAGCTGACCATGATCATAAACAATATGATCGCCTGGTAAACCGACAATACGCTTAATATAACTAATGCTTGGTTGTGGTGGATAACGGAACACCGCAACTTCGCCACGCTCAGGCGAACCCACATCTATAATTTTGCTGTTAATAATTGGCAAACGCACGCCATATTCAAACTTGTTCACCAAAATAAAATCGCCCGTTTCTAAGGTTGGCACCATAGAATCTGACGGAATATTAAATGGTTCATACAGGAATGAACGCAGTACCATCACCACTGCCAAAACAGGCCAAAAATCATAAGCCCATGTGATAATGAAGTTTTCATTGCCTCGCCCTTTCGTTGCTCTTTGCTTAAATACAAATTTATCGAGCAGCCACACCGCAATAAAAAATAATGTGGCAGGAACGAGAATCAAATTAAAATCAAAATCCATGGGTTTATTATCCTTATAATTTTAGCGTTCGACTTTAAGTACAGCTAAGAAAGCTTCTTGCGGGATTTCAACACTTCCCACTTGCTTCATACGTTTCTTACCTTCTTTTTGCTTGGCAAGTAGTTTCTTTTTACGAGAAACGTCACCGCCATAACACTTCGCAAGTACGTTTTTACGCATCGCTTTCACGGTTGAACGCGCAATAATTTGCGCACCAATCGCAGCCTGAATAGCCACATCAAACATTTGACGCGGAATCAAGTCTTTCATTTTTTCAACCAAGGCAATACCACGGTGACGTGCATCCTGACGGTGACAAATCATCGCTAAGGCATCAACTTTTTCACCGTTAATCAGTACATCTACTTTAACCAAAGATGAGCTTTCAAAACGGACAAAGTTATAATCTAACGATGCAAAACCACGTGAACATGACTTCAATTTATCAAAGAAGTCCATCACGACTTCTGCCATCGGAATTTCAAAAGTAATGGACACTTGGTTACCCAAGAATTTCATGTCTTTTTGCACACCACGACGCTCAATACATAGGGTCATGACGTTACCCAAGTATTCTTGCGGCACTAAAATATGACATTCCGCAATCGGTTCACGTAAATCTTCTACAGTTGAACCATCAGGCATTTTAGATGGACTGTCGATATACACCGTTTCGCCATTTTTCATCACGGCTTCATAAATAACCGTTGGTGCCGATGAAATTAGGTCTAAATCGTACTCACGCTCTAAACGCTCTTGTACGATTTCCATGTGCAACATGCCCAAGAAACCACAACGGAAACCAAAGCCTAAAGCATCTGAACTTTCAGGTTCAAAGAACAAAGCTGAGTCGTTAATTTGTAGTTTGTGCAAGGCTTCACGGAACGGTTCAAAGTCGCTGGCATCAATTGGGAATAAACCTGCATAAACCTGCGGCTTAACTTTTTTAAAGCCTGGTAAGGTTTCTACTTCTGGTGTAGTTGCGAGTGTGATGGTATCACCCACTGGCGCACCAAAAATATCTTTAATACCCGCAATAACAAAGCCAACTTCACCTGCTTCCAAAATACCTGTTTCGGTATGTTTTGGATTAAAAATACCAACTGAGGTAATAATGTGCGTTTGACCTGTCGATTTCATCAACATTTTATCGCCTTTACGCACGCGACCTTGCTTGATACGTACCAGCGACACAACGCCCAAATAGTTATCAAACCATGAGTCAATAATTAAGGCTTGCAATGGCGCATCACGATCACCTTGTGGTGCAGGAATGACATTCACCAAGGTTTCTAATACATTGTCGATGCCTAAACCTGTTTTAGCCGAACAGGTGGGTGCATCTTGCGCTTCGATACCAATAATTTCTTCAATTTCATGAATCACGCGCTCAGGTTCTGCCTGCGGTAAATCAATTTTATTCAGTACAGGTAAAACTTCTAAGCCTTGCTCAATTGCGGTATAGCAGTTTGCAACTGATTGCGCTTCCACCCCTTGTGCCGCATCGACTACCAATAGCGCACCTTCACAAGCTGCCAAAGAACGTGATACTTCATAGGAAAAGTCAACGTGTCCCGGGGTATCAATGAAGTTTAATTGGTATTCCTGACCATTTGGATGGTTGTAGTATAAAGTCACTGAGGTGGCTTTAATGGTAATCCCACGCTCACGCTCAAGCTCCATAGAATCCAACACCTGAGCTTGCATCTCACGATCTTGTAAACCACCACAGGTTTGAATGAAACGATCTGCTAGAGTCGATTTACCATGGTCAATATGGGCAATGATCGAAAAGTTACGGATGTTTTTAATATCAACAGTTTTTTTAGCTTGCGCCATGGGTTACCTTGAAAAATAACACGCTCTGCACCTCAAAATTCATGCAGAGCAAAAGCCGAATAGAAATTGCGAAGGATTATAGCAGATGGATTTTTCAATGTATCCATAATAATGACTTCCTTTTGCAGCCTCACGCGTTTTTCTTTTTATTCGAGAGTTTTAGGCTTTTTATGCAGAGATGTGTGTCGTAATTAAAGTGAGAATTGAAGAATACTTCATGCTATTTGAAACAGGTGAATACCCTCTTTAACAACATCGACAGCAATAACATGCAGCAACTTTCAATGACGCTACACTTGGTGCTTCAATTCCTCTTAATTAATCATACTCACTAAAATCCAACGGATTCACATCAGCAGCAAGGGGTTGATAGGCTTGCGTAAATGTCGGTGACATGCGTTTTGGACGACCTGTAGCAATTTCCACACAAGCCCATTGTGTATTGCCCATAAACAGCAGACTTTTATCTTGAGGGCGATAAAACGCATATTGGCGGAATGAATACAACGCATTCAAATCACTTAACCATGTACGCAAAATCAGCTCCTCACCTTCGAGTGCCGCTTTACGATATTGCACATGATGTTCCACCGCCACCATCGCATGTTTTAGTTTTAAGTATTCCAGCACCCCTAAACCTAATGTTTCGATATGTGCCGATGCTACATCCTGCATCCACTGCACATACACCACATTATTGACATGCCCTAAAATATCAATATGTTCTGGCTGTACGGTGATTTTTAAATCAAATATGCTGCTCATGTCATCCTTTTAACTAAAACGGCGATGTCGGTCTAGTCTAACAAAAATACCGAGTTACATAAAAAAGTCGCCCTAATTCAAGAGCGACTTCCTTAAAATAAGTGGCTATTTAAAGTTTAGCAAGATTCTAAATTTTAGATAGATTTACGATTTTATGCCACATCAACTTATTGAATACGCATGCCAATAATCGCACGTTGCCCTTGACGGATAATCACCACACGCGCAATTGTACCTTGTTTCAAGGTAGATACTGTTTCAACAAATTGGTTGGCATTTTGGATGGTGGTGTTATTCAGTTGCACAATCACATCACCTGGCATAATACGTGCCTGAGCTGCCGAACCACCACGACGCACTTCCTGAATCAACACACCGCCTTTAATATCTAATTGGCGTTGTTCTGCAACGCTTAAATCACGAATCGACACCCCTAAAACAGGGCCTTTGGCTGCGGTATCAGGGTTGTTTTTGGCAGGCGTGTCGTCAGGTGCTGTGCTCACCGTAGCGGTAATATTACGGCGTTTATCATCGCGTAATACTTCAAGCTGAATACTTTGATTTGGCACTGAACGGTTTAAATAGTTCAACAATTCAGACGTTCTGGAAATAGGTGTGCCGTTGTATTTAAGAATCACATCGCCCGCGCGCAAACCTGCACGTGCCGCAGGTGAGTTTGGTGCAACTTGAGTAATTAATGAACCTTCAGGCTTACTGAGTTTATAAGATTCTGCCAAATTGCGGTCAATATCTTGCAAACTCACCCCTAAATAAGAACGAGTCACTTTACCGTTACGCTTTAACTGATCGGCAACATCCATGGCAACATCAATAGGAATGGAGAATGACAAGCCCATATAACCACCCGTACCACTAAAAATACGGGAGTTCACGCCGACCACTTCACCGCGCTGGTTAAATAGTGGCCCGCCTGAGTTACCTGGGTTAAGCGCCACATCGGTCTGAATAAATGGCACTGAAGTTTCACCCATCATATTACGCATTTTGGCACTCACGATTCCTGCCGATGCAGAATAGTCAAAGCCAAATGGTGAACCAATCGCAAGTACAGGCTCACCTACACGTAATTGATCGACATTGCCTGTACGCAACTCTGGGAAACTCGCACCTTGCACTTTTAATAAAGCAACATCAGTACGTTCATCACTACCCACCACAGTTGCATCTAATTCACGGCGGTCATTCAGTACAATTGTAACTTTTGAAGCATCTTCCACCACGTGGTGGTTCGTTAAAAGGTATCCATCTTTACTAATAAAAAATGCACTGCCATAACCTGTTTTTTCTTGTGGCAATTGTTGTTGTGGAATAATGACTTGATTGCCAAAAAAACGGCGTAAAATTTCTGGAACTTGTTGTTGTAAGAGTTCTTCCTGACTCATTTTTTTGACAACATTGACACTCACAACAGCAGGACTCACCTGCTCAACCAAATTAGAAAAGTCTACTGGTGGTGCTGCTTGAGTCTGCACAGTTGCCATAGTAAAAACAGCCGCATATAAACCTTTTTTTAAATTGCGATTTTTCATAAATAGCATTCACTCAATAATAATTATGACTTTGAACCCATCTTATTTATCACAAAATTACTCGGTTTTGCGTAATAAAATGTTGAATCTTTTCAGTTTCAGCTTTTAGTTTATTGCAATTAAATCAGTTTGATGAGATTGAATATTTAACCATGCTGAATCTGACTTAAAGCTCAACATCTGAAATAGATTGGACAAAATTGTCATAAAAGTTGGAATATTCCATAAAAGTTTCCCGTTTATTCTTTTTTTTCATTATTCATGCCCACTTCGCACTTGCGTTTTTCTGCAAAAAGGGGTGTCATTATCCAACTTTTTTCAAATTAGCTGATGGACATGTCTAATTTAAACACAACACATCAATTTGATGTGATTATTGTGGGAAGTGGTGGTGCAGGTTTGAGTTTAGCGCTCTCATTACCCCAGCATTTCAAAATCGCCGTTTTGGCAAAATCTACCCTAACTGAAGCCAGCACCTTCTATGCGCAAGGTGGTGTTGCTGCAGTCCTTGATGAAACCGACTCAATTGAACAACATATAGATGACACCATGATTGCAGGTGCACATTTATGTGAAATTGACGCCGTAAAACAAACGGTGGAAGGCGGTAAACCTTCGGTAGATTTTCTGCTCAAACATGGTGTGCAGTTTACCTTAGACGAACAAGAGCAATTGCATTTAACCCGTGAAGGTGGCCATTCTCAGCGCCGTATTATTCACGCTGCCGATGCAACAGGTCGTGCAATTTCCACGACTTTGGTGCAACGTGCTCAAGAACAGCAAAACATCACGATATTTGAAAACTATATTGCCATTGACCTGATTACCTCACAAAAGCTTGGTTTAAACGAAGCTAATCGCTCATTGGGCTTATATGCACTAGATGAAAGTACTCAAAAAGTACATACCTTCCTTGCTCCATTTACTGCACTTGCCTGCGGCGGCGCAATGAAAGCCTATCTATATACATCTAACCCAGACATTGCCACAGGTGATGGTATGGCCATGGCATACCGTGCAGGTTGCCGTCTGGCAAATATGGAGTTTAATCAATTCCACCCGACCTGTTTGTATCATCCCCAAGCACGTTCGTTTTTAATTACTGAAGCCATGCGTGGTGAAGGTGCATATTTGCGTTTACCCGATGGTGAGCGTTTTATGCTGCGTTTTGATGAGCGTGCAGAATTGGCGCCACGTGACATTGTAGCACGTGCGATTGACTATGAAATCAAACGCTTAGGTATTCGTCATGTGTGGTTAGACATCACCCATAAACCTGCAGAATTTGTGAAAGAACACTTCCCAACGCTGTATGCACGTTTACTGGAATTGGGCATTGATATCACTACCGATATGATTCCTGTTGTACCTGCTGCCCACTACACTTGTGGCGGAGTAATGGTGGATGAACATAGTCAAACCGATATTGCAGGTTTATATGCGATTGGTGAAACTTCTTATACAGGTTTGCATGGCGCTAACCGTATGGCAAGTAACTCTCTTTTAGAATGTTTTGTCTATGGAATGGCTGCCGCCAAACATATTGAAGCCCATTACACTGCAGATTATAGCTCGCCTGAAGTTCCTGCTTGGGATGATTCGCAAGTGACGAACCCTGACGAAGATGTGGTGATTTTACAAAACTGGGATGAGCTACGTGCAACCATGTGGAACTATGTCGGCATTGTACGCACCACTAAGCGTTTAGAGCGTGCCTTACACCGTATTGAAATGCTAAAACGTGAAATCACCGAGTATTATCAGGACTATCAAGTCAGTAAAAACTTGATTGAGCTGCGTAATTTGGTTCTGGTTTCTGAAATGATTGTGCGCTGTGCCATGCAACGCAAAGAATCACGTGGTTTACACTTCACGCTAGATTATCCAGAGCTTGCGCCTGAATTGCGTAAAACTGTGCTCATTCCACCAAATTTCCAAGTGGAAACTCCATTGGTGAATGAGTGATCTGATTGCTTGTTACACAACAGCATTTGCATAAAAGTATCTGTGAATAAAGTGCATTTGAATTCTAATGCAAGAAAGCACCGAATCGTGTTCCATAACACGATTCGATATTTTATCATTTTGAATATGATGACGTTAACTTACTAAACCTCCCCCCAAGAATTCATCAAGTTGAGTTTTAGATTACGGCTGCAACTTGAGTACCATCTTGAATAAATGCTTCTAAGCGAACTTGACCAGCCAATAGTTGCTGTAATTGGTGGCTAATTATGTACTGCAATTGCTGCCGTGTCTGTTCGTCTATAGGCGCATTTTGCAATTGTTTTGACAAATGCTGTAATGCTGCTTGAGCCCCCAACTGCTGCATTTTAATTGCATACAGATAGCCCAACACCACTCCTTTCTGCACATAATTTGCAGCTAAATCATGCTGCAGATGATAAATCAAAGCACCCATCACCCGTTCATTGGCTGAGAGTTTACGCAAAGGGTCACGTGCCACACGCTGACACGGGTCTTTATAGGCATGTTCACATGAGTCCAGAAAGCTCTGTGCCAGATGCTTTAAGTTTTGCTGACGATGCGGCAACTGTGCAGCTAATCCCAACGCTACTTGTGCCGAAACAGCGCGGGTAAAATCTGCAACCAATGGGTCTGCCATTGCGACACCAATACTGTTATGCCCTATTAAACTGGATAACCAAGCCATCATGGCATGTACACCATTCCATAAACGATTTTTAATGAGTTGGATTTCGGCAATATCATCTACCAAAATCATTTGACGCATGTGTTGCAATAATGGACTGGCATTTTCCACATAAATAGGCATGTCACTTTCAGCATGAAATAAAATTAAATCCATACTTTGCAAAATGTGACTGGGCTGAAAATTGCGTCTTAAATCTTCTACATATAAGGTGGCTTGACGCTCTTGCTCAGGCTGCAATCGAGTATTGTCTTCAATTTCAATTGGCTCTGCTTCGTCATCCAACTGAAATTGCTTAAAAATATTATACTTGATGCGTAATTGGCGATATAAGTTTTGATCGCTTAATTTAGAGACCATTCTATTTACGACAGTATCGCAAAAATAATGCTGCGCCATAATTTTGGCTGCCGTATCGGGATCCAACAACGCCTCTAACGCCTTATGAATATGCGTCATCAAGAGCTGTTTTGCCCCAACTTTATTTAAAATTACCAAAATAGTTAAAGGCTGATGGAGTTCAACTTGCGCTATAAAACGGGCATATAAGCCCTGCGCAATTACTTTAGCCTCTTGCTGTAAAGCATGTTCAGGCAAACATAATGCAATTAGGCTCGACTCCACATACATTTGCTGCATCTGCTGCAAGTTCTCCGCATCAATGATGTGCATATTTTCAATTCGTTCATCATAAGAACATTGTCCATAACGAATTGAATACGTTCCAAAGGCGTTTACTGCAGAACGATATAAGGTATTCCGTGTAGAAGCATAAATACGTTTAGGACGGGTATAGCCATCCCAGTGCGATAAAATTTGGGCCAAATAGCCCCCACCTATTGCACCAAAACCATGAATCCCCACACTCAACTGATTTAAAGTTTGCGGGAAGGCCTCTTGTAAACTCGGCATTTCCAATACAGGAATAACTTGATTTAAGTCATCTAAATAAGCTTGCATACTTGCGTAATAATGCTGCGTGAGTAACAACATATTAGCATTAGGTTTTTTGATATCCCGAAATAGTATGGTTATGCCACCCGCTGCATGTGCAGATTTGATTCCATTTTCAGAATCTTCCAGCATGAAACATTCGCTGGGTTCTAGATTAATTTTTTGTGCAGCTGTTATAAAAATTTCAGGATGTGGCTTGCCCTGTTGCACCTCATCGCCACAAACTAATACATCAAAAAACTTATAGACATTGGCATTAATCAAATATTCTTCGGCAATGGCACGACGACTAGACGTAGCAACCGCCATTCTCAAGCCAGACTTTCGTAACCGCTCTAATACCTGCAACAAACCTTTTTTAATGGGCACACCAAAATTGCGCACACTTTCTAATTCTAGTTCATCAGCACGCTGACGGATCTCACGGTAAGGAATGTCTGCACCATATTCTGCTTGCGCCAGTTGTTCAGCGCTCTTTGCACTCAAACCCAAACATTGCATGAGGTATACGTCTGAAAATTCAACGCCAATGAGCTCCTGAGATGCCTGCTTCAATGTTTGAAACCGTAATCGTTCAGTATCAAACATTGTTCCATCCATATCAAAGATTGCTCCATGAACAATATTGTTCTTAAATTTAAGCATTTAGCTCCCTTGTTTTATCACTTACGGGTTGCTAGCTTAGACAAAAGCAGATTTGATCTATATGAAAAACATAAAATGAAATATTTGTGATTATTTTTTAACCAATCAAACCCTGATTTTCATGTGGTATGTGTACATATGTAACCACATGGTAAATATAAGTAACTAAAATTAAGATAAAGCTGACTTTATTCTCAGCCAATCTGTGGAATCGAATACGTCCCTGTGACATGCGCCACGGCATCATCTACACCTTCGGAATATACCCAAACCTCACCGACCACGAGGTTTTTCCCTACTTTCATTAAGCGACATTCACCACGTAAATTACGCCCTGCTGCGGGCTTACGTAAAAAGTTGATGTTTAAATTACTGGTCACCGCCAAAGCCACCAAACCCAACTCCCCTAAAATGGCGATATAAAGTGCATAGTCTGCAACAGTCATCATAGTCGGCCCTGATACCGTACCACCTGGGCGTAAATCACGTTCATCGATGTGATAATTCACCAATGCCCCACGTGGCGTGATGGACACAATTTCACATTTTTCCAGACTTTGCGGAAACTCTACTTTTAAAAATTCAATAATTTCTTCTTTGGTCATACTTACTATTCGCTATTTTTTTAAAAAATCTTCTAAAGCGTTTCCACTATAGAAGATTTTTCCATTCAATCAAATGTCTAACTACAACCCAATGGCTTGTTATGCCTTTTTGTATATGCCTTTGCGTTTTATGCCTTCGCTTACAAATAGTGCATCGCTTGTGCAAATACTTGATCTGGACTTTGTGTTGCATCTAAGCGCTTCACCCGCTCAGGATGTCGCTCCCACAAAGATTGATAGCCACCCCTTACTTTCTCAAAAAAAGTGGCTTTCTCTTGCTCAAAACGATCAAGCGCTCCACGCGCACGTGCACGGGTCATACCCAGTTCAATCGGTGCATCGAGCCAAAAAGTTAAGTCAGGCATACGTGCGACAAAGTTATTATTTAAAGTCATCAACTTGCTTTCACTTAAACCACGTCCCGCACATTGATAAGCAAAACTGGCATCGCTAAAACGGTCACATAGTACAGTTTTTCCTGCAGCCATTGCTGGTAAAATCACCTGATCTAAATGCTGAGCACGCGCTGCATACATCAACAATAACTCAGTGTCTGAACACATTTTTTCTTCATGGTTGACCGCGAGTAACAAAGCACGAATTTGCTCTGCCATAGGGGTTCCACCTGGCTCACGGGTTAAAACCACCTCTTGACCTTGTGCAGTAAAATAATCATGAATACGGCGAATGAGTGTCGTTTTGCCTACCCCTTCGGTGCCTTCAAAACTGATAAACATGCTTATTCCCCTGATTTTTTCGCGCGCAGTACATTTAAATATTCCTGCACGGCACGGTTATGATCTTGCAAATTGGTGCTAAATTTATGTCCACCATTACCTGTCGCGACAAAATAAATGTTGTCAGATTGGTCTGGATGCATCGCCGCTTCAATGGCTTTTTGACTTGGCAAGGCAATTGGTGTTGGCGTTAAGCCACTCATGGTATAGGTATTGTATGGCGTTGGCGTGCGTAAATCCTGACGGGTAATATTGCCCTGATATTTATCGCCCATTCCATAAATAACAGTTGGATCGGTTTGTAAACGCATGCCTAGTTTTAAACGGCGTACAAATACCCCAGACACTTGCTGCAACTCAGCATCGACATTGGTTTCTTTTTCAATAATTGAGGCCATAATCAAGGCTTCATATTTATTTTTATAAGGTAAATCTGCTGCTCGATTATTCCAAGCATCATCTAATGCTTTCATTTGACGCTGATATAAATCGGTTAAAATTTTACGATCAGTTTCACCTTTAGCAAAAAAATACGTATTTGGTGCAAACAACCCTTCTGGATGTGCATAAGGAATATTTAAAGCTTTCAGCAATTCTGCATAAGGTAAATACACTACTTCTTTACTGACCAAATCATCTTTCTTTAATGCCTCAATCAATTGCTTAAAAGTCGTGCCTTCAATAACCAAAATACGGTTCATTTGCGCATTTTCAGCATTGGCGATCATTTCCAAAACCTGACGTACACTCATGCCCTGACGGACTTCATACACGCCTTTTTTCATGCTGTCGTGAATCATCACCCGTTGATAGAGTTTTAAAACAATTGGAAAATTCACATGATCTTGTTCTGCCAAACGGTCAATAAAACGTGAGTAAGTATCACCATTATTAATCGCCAATAATTGTTTTTGACCTTCAACAGGATAATCTCTAAACAGACTTGACCATAAAATCACGCCAAGCACCAGTAATAGCCCCAGTATAAAAATGATGCCACCTTTCAAGGCACGCATAGACTGTACTGTATTAGTTTTCTTTTTAGATTTTGATGGGCGTTTAGGTTTAGACATAAGAATGTATCTGATTCAGTTGAAGTTGCTTAAATAATTCCACACACGGCTGCACATCTAAAACCTGCTGCCCTAAATGGCTGACAATTTTCATGGGCGTTAAAGCATTACAGAAAAACAGACTTTGAATCTGCGCAATTTCCGCAGCATGAATATCACGCTGTTCACAATGCAAATTCTGTTGTTGCATGCGCGATAAAATTTCTGCCCGCATGACACCGTGCACGCCATTATAACCAAGTTGCGGAGTAATCCATGTATTGTTTATACGAATGAAACAATTACTACTCACACCTTCAACCACACTGCCCTGTACATCAGTAACCAAAGCTTCTGTCCAGCCTTTTTGATCGGCTTCTTGTTTGAGCAATACCTGTTCAATTCGGTTTAGACTTTTCAGCCCAACTAAATTCGGCATGCTCAGTCCAATCGCTTGAGTCAAGACGCCACTTTGAATGATGTCATAATGATATGCCATATCTAAAGCCGCTTGTACTTGTGGATAGAAAAACACCCAAACATCGGCAGGATGATCAGGCAAACTGTAACCTCGCTGCCCTACACCACGACTTAAAACAATCTTCAAAGTACCATTTAACTCGCCATGCGCCTGCTTTAAAAGTGTCAGCGTTTCAGTGATTAACTCAAGATTGGCATTTAAAGAAAGTTGGCGATTGGCATATTGCAAACGCGCCAAATGGCGGTCAAATAATTCAATTTGATTTTGGCGAAAACGTGCAGTGCTAAAGCATCCATCACCATAATGAAACGCGCGATCTAACACATGAATCTGCTCGGTAGGCTTGGCATTTTTATAACACTGCATGGAAGAAGTACTCGTTATTTATCTCTAAATATAGAAAACAATGAAGAAATTTATATTTATCATTTACTGATATTCACCGCATTTTAAATTATTTTTTCAGCAAATAGACTACCGATATGCTTGCCTCATTCAACAACAGATTTAATACCTGAGGTCAAACATGAACTTTACAAAACTGAAAATTGGACTACTGGCGGCAGTACTTTCGGCAACAACCTTGAGCGTTTCTGCAAAAGACTTTCTGAATGTTTCCTACGATCCAACCCGTGAATTATACGATAACTTTAACAAAGATTTTGGTGCGTACTGGAAAAAAGCCACCGGGCAAAACATTAACTTTAAACAATCACATGGCGGTTCGGGCAAACAGGCACGTGCGGTGATTGATGGTCTAGGTGCCGATGTCGTGACTTTGGCACTGGCTGCCGATATTGATGAAATTGCTAAACGCGGTCTATTACCTAAAGACTGGCAAAAGAAATTTCCGCACAACTCGCCCCCTTATACATCCACAATTGTATTTTTAGTGCGTAAAGGCAACCCGAAAGGTATTCGAGATTGGGGCGATTTGGTCAAACCTGGTGTGGAAATCATTACTCCAAATCCAAAAACATCTGGCGGTGCACGCTGGAACTATTTGGCAGCGTGGGCATGGGCAAAACATCAACCTGCGGGCAATGATGCTAAAGCGCAAGAGTTTGTTCGCCAAATTTATAAACAAACCAAAGTATTGGATTCAGGCGCACGTGGCTCAACCACCACTTTTGCAGAACGTGGCATTGGTGATGTTTTGTTAGCTTGGGAAAATGAAGCCTATTTAGCCGTGCGTGAACAACCGGGTAAATTTGAGATCATCACACCTTCTCTATCTATTTTGGCTGAACCGCCTGTGGCGATTGTAGAGAAAAATGTGCAAAAAGATGGCAATCAACACTTAGCCAAAGCCTATTTAAACTATCTCTATTCGCCTGCGGGTCAAAACATTGCTGCGAAGAATTATTACCGACCACGTAATGCTACGGTGTTGGCACAATATAAGTCGCAATTTAAACCATTGAAGTTGGTGACTATTGATCAAGAGTTTGGTGGATGGAGCAAAGTTCAGAAGCAACACTTTGAAAATGGTGGCATTTTCGATCAGATTGTCAAAGCCAACCAAACCAAATAATACTCCGAAAGGTAAATCATACCAAAGCGCTAGCTGAAAACACCCAAATTGAAAAATGCGGGTGTTTTCACAAACGCATTTTTACCTGATTCACATATATCTCTTTTATTCATATAAAATTCATTTTTAATTATTTTTTTTGCATAGAAACTCTAGTTATCCTTGTTGCAGATTATTTAAAACATGAATTTTACAGCATTATCTTACTGAGTTTTGAATCCAAGTGATCACAGCCAAAGCTGAAAATGATGGGTTCAATTCATATTCAAGCGTTATTCAGATCATTATTTCAGGCTGAAATATGCGAAGGAGCATCGACATGATTCATACCGTAATTGTTCCAGGTGTAGGTGGCAGTGAATATGCGCACTGGCAATCTTGGTTACAACGACAACTCATGTCTTGCTCGCGTGTACAACAGTCAGACTGGAATAGCCCAATTTTACAGAACTGGGTTGCTGAATTTGTCAAAACAGTTGCCCCGATTCAGAACGATATTCAAATTGTGGCGCACAGCTTTGGTTGTCTGACCACAGTGGCAGCCTTAGCACAGCAACCTAAATTGCAGGCGAAAATTAAAAATGTGGTTTTGGTTGCACCTGCTAACCCTGCCCGTTTTGGTGAATCTGGTTTTGCACAACACAGCCAAAGCAATTATTCGGCTTATTTTCAGCAACTTAAATTGGCTGTACCGACACGCTTATTGATCAGTGAAAATGACCCATGGCTAAGTTTTGCAGATGCACAGGCACTTGCCCAAGCATGGCAATTAACACCGATTAATTTAGGACAAGTGGGTCATATTAATGTTGCATCAGGCTTTGGGGCATTTCCTGAAATTTATGATTATTTGATTGCAGAAAATATGCAATCACATATCAGTATTTCTGATAACAACAAGTATTTATTCAAATTTGCAATTTAATCTTCGCAAATTATGCTTGTGCCGAATTTATCTTTTACTTTTATCTGTTTGTTTTCAAACACTCATTCTCTCTTTTGAGGAGTCATCATGTCGCAGCGATCCAAAGTGCTGCCAGGATTTGGTCTTTCTCTAGGCTTTACCCTAGCGTATTTATCCTTAATTGTTCTTATTCCCTTATCGGCTGTATTTATTAAATCGCTGGGTATCGGTTGGGATGGTTTATGGGAAATTTTAAGTTCAGAACGTATCCAAAAATCTTTGCAACTCAGTTTTAGCGCTGCGCTCATTGCAGCCTTTATTAATGTCGTCTTCGGCTTATTATTGGCATGGTGTTTGGTACGATACAGCTTTCCGGGCAAACGTATTATAGATTCTTTGGTCGATTTACCTTTTGCATTGCCTACTGCAGTTGCGGGTATTGCCCTGACTTCTTTATACGCACCGACTGGCTGGATTGGACAATATTTAGAACCATTAGGCATTAAAGTCGCGTATACCCCTATCGGGATTACCCTTGCCCTGATTTTTATTGGTATTCCATTTGTTGTGCGTACCGTGCAACCCGTACTCAGTGACTTAGAAACCGAGTTGGAAGAAGCAGCATCTGCGCTAGGGGCTAACCGCTTTCAAATTGTCACCAAAGTGATTTTCCCTATTTTATTGCCTGCACTGATTACAGGTTTTGCCCTCGCATTTGCGCGTGGCGTGGGTGAATATGGCTCGGTGATTTTCATTGCAGGTAACCAACCATTTAAAACTGAAATTGCACCCTTAATGATTATTTCTCGTTTAGAAGAATATGACTACGCAGGTGCAACCACAATTGCTGTGGTGATGTTGCTGATTTCTTTTGTCATGCTGTTCTTAATTAACTTATTACAAGCATGGGCAAGTCGTCGCACAGGGAGAACTGCACGATGAGTTTAAATACCAACAGCAATGCTTTGGCTGAAAAACTACAATCACGCGATGCAACACGTGAACCGACTTGGGTACGCTATACCCTGATTGCAATTGCCTTCATTTTCTTCTTAAGCTGTCTGATTTTGCCGCTGATTTTGGTTTTTGTAGAAGCCTTTAAACAAGGCATTGGTGTCTATGCACAAGCATTGGTGCATCCTGACACTTTATCGGCAGTGAAATTAACCTTACTCACTGCAGCCATTGCCGTACCTTTAAACGTGGTATTTGGTATTGCCGCAGCGTGGTCAGTGGCGAAATTCAATTTCCGTGGTAAGTCGATTCTCACCACCTTAATTGATATGCCTTTTTCAGTTTCTCCTGTCATTGCAGGTTTAATGCTAGTCCTGATTTTTGGTACACAAGGTTGGATGGGCGGCTGGTTGATGGAACACGACATCAAAGTTTTATATGCCGTACCTGCAATTGTGATTGCCACCATCTTCATTACTGTACCTTTTGTGGCGCGTGAATTGATTCCTTTAATGGAAGCGCAAGGCACAGAGGAAGAAGAAGCTGCGATTGTATTAGGTGCATCGGGTTGGCAGACCTTCTGGAAAGTCACTTTGCCAAATATAAAATGGGGTTTAATTTACGGCGTGATTCTGTGTAATGCCCGCGCAATGGGTGAGTTTGGCGCGGTATCTGTGGTATCGGGGCATATTCGCGGAGAAACCAACACCCTACCGCTGCACGTCGAAATTCTCTATAACGAATATACCTTTAGTGCTGCGTTTGCGGTGTCCTCTCTCTTGGCACTTCTCGCGATTGTGACCCTGATTTTAAAAACTTGGGTTGAAATTCGCCAAGAAAAGCAAAACCAACGCAATGAAGATTCAACTGTTTCTTAAGGAATGACCGCATGAGTATTCAAGTTAAAAATATTGAAAAAAATTTTGGTGCATTCCATGCACTTAAAGACATCTCCCTCGATTTTCCAGATGGCCAACTGGTGGCGCTGCTTGGGCCTTCAGGCTGTGGTAAAACCACCTTGTTGCGTATTATTGCAGGATTAGAGTCGGCAGATCGTGGGCAAGTGATATTAGAGGGTCAGGATGCAACCGATGTGCATGTGCGCGAACGTCAAGTTGGATTCGTTTTCCAGCACTATGCCCTATTCCGCCACATGACCGTATTTGACAATATCGCATTTGGTTTACGGGTACGTCCACGTGCAACCCGACCTTCAGAAGCCGAGATTAAAAAGCGTGTTATGCGTTTACTCGACTTGGTACAGTTAAGCTTTTTAGCAGACCGTTATCCTGCACAATTATCGGGTGGACAACGTCAACGTATTGCTTTGGCACGTGCCTTAGCGGTAGAACCACGCGTATTGTTATTGGATGAACCTTTTGGTGCGCTTGATGCCAAAGTGCGTAAAGAATTACGTCGTTGGTTAAGAACTTTGCATGATGAATTACACATCACTTCAATTTTCGTGACCCACGATCAGGAAGAAGCACTCGAAGTTGCCGATCAAATTATTGTCATGAACAAAGGTAATGTCGAACAAATTGGTTCACCGCGTGAAGTGTATGAACAGCCTGCAACTCCGTTTGTATTTGACTTCTTAGGTCAAGCCAACCGTTTTGAAGGACAACATCATCAAGGGGTTGTGCAAATTGGTGAAGATCGCGTACAACTTCTCAATCAACCAAATGCACCACAAGGCAAAGTGATTGCATTTGCGCGTCCAGATGAGTTGCATATTCATGCCCAACCACAGGAAAATACCATTCAAGCGACCTTCTTACGTGAGGTTTGGATTGCTGGTAAAGTAGTTGCAGAATTGCAAGATCGCCAAGGGAATTTAATTGAAATTGCACTCACTGCAGATGAAGCGAAACTGCACCAATTCCGCCCAAATCAAACGGTTTGGTTAAGTGTAACCACTTTACATTTATTTGAAAATCAAGTCGCATAAGGACATCAAGATGGAGCCTAACCCGCTCCATCCTTTTTAGGGTTGCACCACTATGAACTTCCAACAACTTAGAATTATTAGAGAAACCGTTCGGCAAAACTTTAATTTAACCGAAGCGTCTGCGGCACTATACACTTCTCAATCGGGCGTGAGTAAGCACATTAAAGACCTTGAAGATGAACTTGGTGTGCAGCTTTTTGTGCGCAAAGGCAAACGTCTATTAGGTTTAACCGAGCCAGGACAAGCTTTGCTGAGTATTGTCGAACGCATGTTGGTTGATGCAGATAACATTAAACGCCTTGCCGATGACTTTAATAAAGTCGATGAAGGCACGCTCACCATTGCGACTACACATACCCAAGCGCGTTATGTGCTGCCGCCTATTGTGAATTTGTTTAAAAAAGAATTCCCTAAAGTACATTTGATTTTGCAACAAGCCAGCCCTGTTGAAATTGCCGAAATGCTGCTACAAGGTGAAGCCGATATTGGTATTGCAACCGAATCTCTAACCACTGAAGAGAACTTGGCAAGTGTGCCTTATTATGACTGGCGCCACAGCATTATTACCCCGCAAGATCATCCTTTAGCCAGTAAAACTGAGATTAGCCTGACCGATTTGGCAGAATATCCAATCATCACTTATCACGGCGGCTTTACGGGACGTTCTAAAATTGACAAAGCATTTACCGATGCAGGAATTGATGTCAATATCGTCATGTCTGCACTTGATGCCGATGTTATTAAGACCTATGTTGAATTGGGCATGGGCGTAGGTGTGGTGAACAATGTGGCATACGATGCAGAACGTGATTACCGCCTAAAACAAATCCAGACCGATATTTTTGGGGTAAACACCACGTGGATTGCGGTTCGCAAAGGGCATTTACTGCGTGGCTATGGCTATGAGTTTATTTCTTTATGTGCACCAAATGCCGATATTAAAGCTTTAAAACGTATCGCCTATCCCGAAGAATAAAACAGTAATACATAAGAGAGCCTAGGCTCTCTTTTAGTTCTCTGGCAAAATTCCTGCTGATCTAAATGCCTAGAAATAATCAAAATAATGATTTTAATTCATAAGAAAAATGAATAAAATATAATCAAAAAATAAAAAACTTAATTTGATTTTAAACACGATTCTATAATTTAGACCAAGGACGTAACATGAAATTTCACATTTTTGTCGGATTGCTTATGTCCTGCCGCTAAGTTATGCCTCTGCCGCAGCTTTAGAACGTAGCGCTCAATCGGTACATGCATTATTTGAAAAAGGTAATTATGCGGAAGTCGCTTTGCTCCAAGTGGATCCCAATATTTCAGGTCAGGTACAGCATCAACAAAATATTGCAGAATTAGGCGTTCAAGATTTTTCAACAGGCAATTTAGTCAATAATCAACACTTCATTCAAGCTGCATTAAAATTACAACCACATCCACAAATTTCTGTGGCGTTATTATTTGACCAACCTTATTTTGTTGATGTGGATTATCACTATAGTCCTATTCTTTCAGGTGAACCCTTACCTATAGAAAATGCAGATATTAAGTTTGATTCTAGAAATATTACGGCACTCATTGGCTATCAACCCACACAACATTGGAACCTCTTTACAGGTCTGAGTTACCAGTCATTTTCAGGTGATCTGAAAATTGGTACACAAGTTGACTATACCTTTTTTAATTATCACGTAAATTTCCCCAAAGACCATGCATGGGGTTGGTTAGCAGGTGTAAGCTACCAAATTCCTGAATATGCATTTAATACAGCAATTACTTATCGCTCTAAAATCAAGCACAGTACCAATGCAAGCGAAAGTATTTGGGGATTTCCTTTAGAGATTGCACCACAACAAGCAACGGAAATTCAGACCCCAGAATCGGTGAATTTAGATTTTCACACAGGTTTACCTGCGCAAAATTTTCTGTATGGATCATTGCGGTGGGTCAATTGGCAAGATTTTAAAATTCAGCCCACTCAATTTGCTGCAATTCTGCAATCTGAAGGACTAGGTAATCAGTTCAACCTGATTGATTACCAAAAGAATCAATGGTCGACCCGTTTGGGGGTTGCCCATCAATGGTCATCCAAATGGATCACTGCGGTGGAAGGATTGTGGGATTCTGGTGCAGGTAATCCTGCCTCAAGCTTAAATCCCGTAGACGGCTATATTGGTGTTGGTACGGGCGCGGTTTATCACTTCACCCCCAAAACGTTTATGATTGCAGGTCTACTTTATTTGCACTTTACTAAGCCAGACACGCTACAGCCGCAGTCCTTAATCACGCAAATCTCAAGTTTTTCTTCACTCGAACAACGTGAGGCTTGGGTTTATAATTTAAAATTGGCACACCGCTTTTAAACTATAAAAAAAACGAGCCGAAGCTCGTTTTTTGGTTTAGCTCAAGCTAATAGATATTACCAGTGGTAACTTACACCAAGTTTAGCAACTGGCATCCATTCGTATTTATCATCGTTACGAACTTCATTAAGGTGATCCTCAACTAAAGCAGCATCTGAAGGTTGTTTACCATGGTAGTTCACATTTGTCACTGTGGGATTACCAGTATAATAGGCACCAACTTCACCAAAGACACCCCAATTTTTATTAATTTTTGGTGCAAAACCTAGGCCTAAATATGGTGCAATGTCATTGCTATAATCTAGATCATAGCTAAGTTGGTCTAAGCCTGTATTTTTGCCGTCAACTTTAATGGTTCCACCATCATTACGAGCTTGTAAGCCGTATTGTTGATCGATGTAGCCAACACCTGCTGCAACATAAACACTTTGTGCCCATTTATTTGGACTTGCGCCCCATGGACGAATCTCAGCATTTAAGTAAGTCAAGTTGTTGTCCATATCAACATCATAGTTAACATCATCAACTTCTACGTCATCCGACCAAGAAATATCGCCACCGTTATAACCAAGAGCTAAGCCCACATAAGGGTTTGCAGTCCAAAGTAAGGCACCGCCATAACCTGTTGTACCAACTTCAGCACGCACACCTGTTGGAATGAGTTGGTTACGATCAAACGCATAACCATCTTGTACCACAGCTGTGTCTGCCATTGCAGAACCTGCAACAGCTGCCAACACCGATGCGGCTAAAATTGAGTGTAAAGTTTTCATTGTGTTTCTCCTCAAAATAAAGCTTTTTGAATTTTCATTCGTTCGTTTTTCATGTGAAAACTATAGAGCTTATTGCACTCAGTATTTATGCAAGATTTGCTAGGTTTATGTTATCTTTTGATACAAATTTATTTTTATTGTTTATTGCAAAAGCAATTATTTTCAAAACTTCAACAATTTAGTGCGCAATTTGACTTGTTTTATTTAGCGAAGGATAAACTGCAATCAACTCCAATTTTTATCTATTCCTCGCTCAATATAGTGTAAAATCTTGGAAATTTTATTTCTGGTAAGAACATCGATGTCTCAACTTTCCACAATCATTGAACAAGCATTTGAAGACCGCGCTAATTTCAGCGCTGCAGATTGTCCCACTGAAATTCGTCAGGCAGTTGAACAAGCGATTGCAGGTTTAGATAACGGCACATTACGCGTTGCTGAAAAAATTAATGGTGAGTGGATCGTTCATCAATGGTTAAAAAAGGCAGTGTTGTTATCTTTTAAACTCAATGATAACAAGCCGATTGAATCTTGCGATTTGCGTTTCTACGACAAAGTAGACACGAAATTTACAGGCTGGACTGACGAGCAATTTAAACAAGCAGGTGTACGTGTTGTACCACCAGCTGTTGCACGTAAAGGTTCATTCCAAGCCAAAAATGTGGTGTTAATGCCATCTTATGTCAACATTGGCGCTTATGTAGATGAAGGCACCATGGTCGATACTTGGGCAACTGTAGGTTCATGTGCGCAAATTGGTAAAAACGTGCATTTATCGGGTGGTGTAGGCATTGGTGGTGTACTTGAGCCACTTCAAGCAAACCCAACGATTATTGAAGACAACTGCTTCATTGGTGCACGTTCTGAAATTGTTGAAGGCGTGATTGTAGAAGAAGGTTCTGTCATTTCTATGGGCGTTTATATTGGTCAATCGACCAAAATTTATGACCGTGAAACTGGCGAAATCCATTATGGTCGTGTACCTGCAGGTTCGGTGGTCGTTTCTGGCAACCTGCCTTCTAAATGTGGCACTTATAGCTTGTATGCTGCTATCATTGTGAAGAAAGTAGATGCGAAAACCCGTGCAAAAACCAGTTTGAACGACTTATTACGCGAAGACTAAACTTTTTTAGTTTTCTCCATCTCTACGGCCAGCAATGACCGTAGGGATTTTTGTTTTTTTACATACTGTGATGAATTTTATGAATACCCTCCGATCTTCCGCTATTCCTGTTTCTGATCCGTCTGCGGGTTTACGCATCACGGAGATTTTCTATTCATTGCAGGGCGAAGCCAATACGTCTGGTTTACCGACAGTCTTTATTCGTCTTACGGGTTGTCCATTGCGTTGCCATTACTGTGATACCACCTATTCTTTTGAAGGTGGCGAACGTCAATCTTTAGATGACATCATCCAAACCACGCTAGATTTTAAAACACCGTATGTATGTGTGACAGGTGGTGAACCTCTGGCTCAACCGAATGCACTGCCACTCATGCAACGCTTGGCAGATTTAGGTTGTGAAGTGTCTTTGGAAACCAGTGGAGCTTTAGATATTTCTAAAGTGGATAACCGTGTGTCGAAGGTGCTGGATTTAAAAACCCCTGCATCGGGTGAAATGTCACGCAATTTATTATCAAATTTAGATTTTTTAAACCCACATGATCAAATCAAATTTGTGATTTGCAATCATGACGATTATCTTTGGGCGAAGCAGCAAGTTGAGCAATATCAGTTGCATAAAAAAGTCGATACAGTGTGGTTCTCCCCTGCATTTGCTGTCGAAAAAGGTGCAGTCGCCTTGCCACAACTTGCACGTGATTTGGCACAGTGGATTTTAGCCGACCATCTCCCTGTTCGTTTCCAATTGCAATTACATAAATTGCTTTGGAATGATGAAACAGGTCGTTAATCTCCTCACGAATCCCCATTCGTATTGACGTCAATCTTCACACTTTTGCTCAAGTTCTATCGCTATATTTTAAAATTTGGAGTTCAATTATGCGCCCTCGTGCCATTGTATTGTTATCTGGTGGATTAGACTCAACCACGTGTTTGGCATGGGCACAAGCGCGTTATGAATGTATTGCACTTAGTTTTATGTATGGTCAACGCTCGACTACAGAGCTAGATGCTGCACGTGCCTTGACTAAAAATGCAGGCATTGAGCATCGTGTGATTAATATTGATTTAGGCAACTTGGGCGGTTCTGCCCTGACCGATCACAGCATTGAAGTACCTGATCATGAGCAAGAAGGTATTCCTGTGACTTATGTGCCTGCGCGTAATACCATCTTCCTGTCTTATGCTTTGGCAGCTGTCGAAGTTTTTGATGCAGAAGCAATTGTGATTGGTATTAATGCGGTAGATTATTCGGGCTATCCTGACTGTCGTCCTGAATTTATTGATGCTTTTGCCAATATGGCACGCTTGGCAACCAAAGTTGGTGTAGAAGGCAAACCGTTAAAATTTGAGACACCTTTGTTACATTTATCCAAAGCAAATATTATTCGCTTAGGTATTGAACATGGCGTAGACTATAGTCAAACGGTTTCTTGCTACCAAGCAGATGACCAAGGACGTGCTTGTGGTAAATGTGACAGCTGTCGTTTACGCAAACAAGGTTTTGCCGATGCCGGTGTTGCAGACCCAACGCGTTATATACCGTCATAACAAGGTAAAGTGTATGAAAAATTTAAAATCAAACATTATAGTTTCTGCGATTATGTCTGTTGCTGCATTATTCGCAACAACGACACACGCAAATAATGACAAGTTGCAACAAGCATATAAAAGCACCAATGTAAAAGCAGCTTTAATTAATGTTTGTAAAGAAGAAACTGCAAAAGGCAAAAAACTGACTACAGCTGAAGTAAGCAAATATTGTACTTGTGCAGTAGAAGCAGATGGTAAATTAACCAACGCTCAAAAATGGGAAATTCAAAGCGCAATTAACCAGAAAAAGAGCCCTGCGACTTTAGCTTTTGTACAAAAGCAAAATAAAGATTTGCAAACTTGTTTTGGTCCTCAGCTTACAGGTAAATTAAAAACCTTAACTGAAGAAGCAATGAAAGCGGCTGAGAAAAAATAATTTTTCTTAACAATTTCAACTAGCCACTTTATGTGGCTAGTTTTTTATGTGCATGATTTTGGAGAAAAATATGAGCACGACAATTCAATTACCAAATCAAGCTTTTCCTGCAACCACAGGCGAAGTCAATTTAACCGAACTTGGTACAGATTGGTTAGTGGTGTATTTTTACCCGAAAGATTCTACCCCAGGCTGCACCACACAAGCTGTCGATTTTACTGCGCTAAAGCCACAATTTGATGCGCTTAATACCACCATCATTGGCATTTCGCGCGACTCAGTCAAAGCCCATCAAAACTTTACCGAAAAACAATCTTTAGGCATCAACTTGATTAGCGATAAAGAAGAAGTATTGTGTCAGTTGTTTGATGTGATTAAAGAAAAAAATATGTATGGCAAAAAAGTTATGGGCATTGAACGCTCTACTTTTATTTTCCATCAAGGTCAATTACTGAAAGAATATCGTAAAGTCAAAGCTGCAGGACATGCCGAGCAAGTGCTTGCGGATTTAACCGCTTTACAGGCTTAATTTTCAGCCTCTAAAAAAACACAATGTTCTGGATGATTGAAAGCTTTTTCAATCATCCTTTTTCATTTAAAAACTGGATTACTCCGTCAAATTACTGCTGTCCTGCTGCTGGTATTTGTCTTGTAATTGACGATAAATTTCCGTGTTTTGAAATGCGGTTAAGAAATCAATTGTGCCTTGCGGGAAAAAATTAGGCTGTATTTCCCCACGATAATAAGCCTCACGTGCAGGCGTAGCAGACATGGCATCTTGCAAGCTGTCTAATTCTACCATCTCCCATTCAGGGAAAAACTTTAAATAATAAGACGAGTCATCTTTAAAATGCCCAATTAAACCAACACGATCTTGCGGTTGAATCAATTCACCGACTAAAGATTTGACTAGTTTTTGCCATTTTTCATCATTGTAGACATCTACGACATGCACAAACTTAATCCGTTCTTGCATCTCAGGTGAAAAGTTAGACAAAATCATCTGCTCACGTTCTTTGGCTAAAAACGGATTTTTTAAATTGCGCTCATTTTGTGCAGAACCTAATGCCAAAATCACATAATGACTACGTGCTAACGCAATTTGAATGGTTTGCAAATGCGCCAAATGAAATGGCTGAAAGCGGCCAATGAAAACCAAATAATCAAACGTATATTGCATAATAAATACGCCAATCCTAATTTTGATAACAACATGATGCTATCTGATACGCGGAAATGTCATCCACAACCTGCGTGGTATCAACTCATTATTGTTTTTGCAAGATAATAAATCAAAAACAATAATTGGGCAGGTTTCGTGGATGACAAATGGTTTTGCCTACTTTTGCCAAAACAAAAGTAGGTCGAACCGAAGGTTAATCCTAAAATAGAATTAATAGACGTTAAGATTCCGCCTTGCTTATTCATTTTTTAAATGAACAACCCCAAATTCTAAATAAATTTCACATTGAATTAGGAACGCAAATCTCATCATTCACTAACTTTTTATGAACTCATGAGTTGTGCCAGCGCTGCGAATTTGCGACATAATGAGCCATAAATTCAAACCAATCAAAGCAAGGATAGTACGATGACACTGAGCTGTATTCAACAACCTCACCCACATTTGAATGCGAATTTAGACAATGGCGTACTGACTTTAGCCATCAACCGACCAGAAGCAAAAAACGCGCTGTATGGTGAATTATATTTGTGGATTGCACAAGCCTTAGATGAAGCAGATCAGTCCAACGCAGTACGTTGTGTAATTTTACGTGGCACAGATGCAGATTTTAGTGCTGGCAATGACATGCAAGACTTTATGAAGTCTGCTGCACTTAAAGGACAACTACCTGCTGCCGAAGGCCCTCCATTCATCTTATTAAAATCTGCAGCTAAGTTTTCTAAACCGCTGATTGCAGCTGTACGTGGGGTGGCAATTGGCATTGGTGTCACAATTCTATTACATGCAGATTTGGTATATAGCGACAATACTGCCCTATTCCAAATTCCATTTGTGAGCTTGGGCTTATCGCCTGAAGGTGCATCAAGCAAACTTCTAGTAGAACAAGCAGGCTATCACAAAGCGGCTGAACTGTTGCTAACTGCACAAAAATTCAATAGCGAAACGGCATTATCGGCAAATTTAGTTAATAGCATTGAAACCGATGTCTATGCAACGGCGCAACAAAAAGCAGCACAATTGGCAGCTTTACCATTGGCATCACTTAAACAATCTAAAGCCCTCATGAAACATAATGTCAATGAAATTGTGGCGTGGATTGACCATGAAGCAGAGATTTTTATGCAACGTGTCGGCTCAGCAGAAATGATGGAAGCGGTGCAGGCCTTTATGCAAAAACGTAAACCTGATTTCAGCCAATTTAATTAAGCGCTGTTTAGCTGAAATGTACTTACACCCATTTCAAGTAAACTAGACGTTTTAAAACCACATTCATTTTGGCTGAATGTGGTTTTTTCTTTATTCGCCCCCATATTCTGCAATGTGCTATCAATCATTAAAAAATTGAGGAAAATTGTAATGTCTAATCCAAATCCAGCTGATGTTAAAGCTGAAAAAAAAGAACGTTATTTTGAGCCTGCACCACAAGATATTGATATAGAAAACTTTAAAAAAGTCATTCAAAGCCGTCGTTCGGTGCGTAAATTTACCGACAAAGCCATTCCTGTTGAAGTGTTGGATGATTGTTTAGATATGGCTTTATTGGCACCGAACTCATCTAATTTACAACCATGGACTTTTGTCGTGGTGCAAAACCCTGCCAAGAAGAAACAACTGGTTAAAGCCTGCTTAGGACAGCTTGCTGCTCGCACTGCAGCAGAGCTAATTGTGTGTATTGCACGCACAGACCGTGTTGATGAAATGGCAAAAAAGAACATCAGCGAGTTTCCTTTTCCTGAAGCACCTGCTTCAGTCAAAAAATATTACAAGTTTATTCCTTATAACTACATGACTGGCTACTTAAACGCATTAGGTAACTTTAAGAAAGTCGCTTTCAAAATTGCACGTAGTTTAGATAAACAATTACCTGTGACTGCATTTAACCCTGCAGATGCCAAACTTTGGGCAAGTAAAACTACAGCACTCGCCTGTGAAAATATGGTCTTGGCCCTTCGCGCACACGGTTTTGATAGCTGCATGATGGAAGGTTTTGATGAGCCGATGGTACGCAAACTCTTAAAACTGAATGATCAACAATTTCCAGTGATGGTGATTGCTGCAGGTGAACGTGCCGAAGATGGTGTCTTTTTCCCGCAATACCGTTTTGACCGTGACCTGTTTATTCAGAAAGTCTAGGGGCTGTTAACATTTCATAAATGGCTTGCGCTGTAGGCTAAAACTGAGCAGATTAGGCATGAAACGCAAGGAATAGCGAGACTATTGCCAAGTTTCATAACGTAATCTGAGAAAGTTTTAGCCACATGAGCAAGAACAAAGCGCTGCTTTGTTTGCTGCGCAAGGGGACGAGCATATTTTTTGCTGCTATTGCGTTATGAGTCAGTCATTTAGAATAACTAAATTTCCTGCCCCATGCCTTATATCAGCTAAAAAACCTTGCGAGATATATCTCTCACGTCGCAAACATAGATGAAGTGTCAACAGACCCTAATATTTCAACTGTATTTTTAAAACCTAGCCACATTTTGACTCGTGATAAGGCGACAAGGATGTCGCCCGTTAGACTGTGGTACAGGACGTACCATCAGTCTAACAGAGGGCTTTTGTTACTTTTCGCCCGTGAAAAGTAAAATCTATCTACGCAACTTATATTTGCCCCAATCCATATATGAGTGATCGTACAATTCTATTTTTCTTTAAAAATTGGTATTTAAGTCTTTAAAAATTGGTATTTAAGTCTTTAAAAATTAATATCTAAAAGTTGTATAAACTCAAAGGCAGGCTCTTCGTAAGGATGGCTTGCCTTGAGCGCTTTTGCGACTGCCTGAGCATTTTGCTCAGGTACAATGGTTTCCACGCGCCATTCGGCAACGTGTTCCAAAGCATCTAACTCACCAATAAAAGTATTTGCTCCTTTTACAGGTTTAAATTGCCCTGTGCCTAAAACCTGCCATGCACAATGTTCATAATTGCCAATTCCACCTGCACCCGCTGCAAAAATAGCCAGTTTGGTTTCTTCAAGATGAGATTCAGGCACATAATAAATCAGTTTGAGCATATTTAAGCTTCGCTATCCATTTCACAATTAATTAGAAATTAGCATAAAAATTTGAGCATTGTTGCTATTTTGGCAACCTATACGCATCATCCAATCCTCGATTTATATAGCCCCAAAAAAAAATTTAAAGTACGCTTCGCCACAAACTTATCCCCCATTTTGTATGAATTTAGATTTAAAAAGACAAGCCATGTCGCACGCCCCTAGAGCTTTTGTCATTTTTTTGGCATGATGCAAAACAAGCACATAGTGAATAATGATAAATGACTCAAATGCGTTGGTTAGAACTGCTTTCCACAGTTCGAATTGGTAGTAAAAAACAAAGTACAGAACAGGCGCGCAGCCCTTTTCATAAAGATTATGACCGTATTATTTTTTCGCAAAGTTTTAGACAGTTAAACCGTAAAACCCAAGTCCATCCATTGACTCAACACGATGGTATTCACACTCGCCTAACCCATTCTTTAGAAGTGTCTTGTATTGGACGTTCATTAGGGATGTTGGCTGCAGAAAAAATTAAAGACCACTTGCCTATGTGGATTTCCCCTGCCGATGTCGGTGCGATTATTCAAGCCGCATGCTTGGCACATGATATTGGCAATCCACCTTTCGGACATGCAGGCGAATACGCCATTCGTGAATGGTTTGATGATGCTTCACACGGCAATTTCCTCGCCAAACTTAGTGATGAAGAAGAAGCCGATGTCCGTCAGTTTGAAGGCAATGCGCAAGGTTTACGGCTACTCACCAAAATTGACTACCATCCAAATGATGGCGGCATGCGTTTAACCTATGCCACTTTAGGCGCTTATTTAAAATATCCATGGCTCTCCAAAACCATTGCCGAACAAGGCAACCGCCCTGCCAATCAACGTGATAAGTTTGGTTGTTACCAAGCCGAAAAAGAAATTCTCAAACAAATTGCAGAACAGCTTGGTCTGATTCAATTGGGCGATTATCACTATTGCCGTCATCCACTGACATATTTATTGGAAGCAGCAGATGATATTTGCTATGCCTTAATTGATTTGGAAGATGGCATTATCTTAAACATGCTCAGCTATGAAGAAGTTGAACCGATCTTTTTAAACTTGATTGGTGACTACGGCATTCCCGCAGAACTGGCGATGGCACGTACCACATGGCAACAAAAAATTGCCGCTTTGCGTGGTCGGGTCATGAAGCGTTTGGTCGATGAAGTCACTACAGCATTTGCCAAACACCATTTGGAAATTCTGATGGGACAACTTAAAGGCAGTCTTTTACAATATTGCTCGGCAGATATTGAAATTGGTATTAATCGCGCCAAAGACTTAGCTCGTGAGAAAATTTTCGAGCATCCACAAAAGGCAGGGCTGGAAATTATTGCGCATCAAAGTTTACAAAACATTTTGGATGCGTTTATTCCACTCACCACGCCACATAAAACCCTAAGTTTTAAAGAGCAGCGTTTAATGTCAATCTTGCAACGCTCAGGGGCAGATTTTGCGCATAATCACTATGACAATATTATGCAAGTCTTGGATATTATCTCTAAGTTTTCAGATCACCAAGCCTATAACTTATCGCAAGAATTACAAGGCAATAAGGTCGGCTTGCTATAATGAGTAATTTGCATATCAATACTTGTATCTAAATAGAAGTAGGATTTAAGCGCAGATTTTGCCTTTTGTGAAAATGCGCTCTACTATGCGAACAGCAACTTATTTTAAATTAATCAGTGAACCACAAATATGATCGGATGTCTTATTGGCGAAGTATTGGCTTTAGAAGCACCAACCGTGTTGCTGAATGTAAATGGTGTGGGCTATGAAATTGACACACCACTCACCACATTTTGCCAGTTACAAAAGGGGCAGAAAATTACCCTGTGGACGCATTTAGCTGTGCGTGAAGATGCTCAATTGTTATATGGCTTTTTAGAAGCCCAAGAAAAAACCATTTTCCGTACTTTACTCAAAGTCAATGGTGTCGGCCCGAAAATGGCGCTAGGTATTTTATCAACCTTGAGTGTCGAATTACTGATTCACACCGTAGAACATGAAGACATTAACACCCTGATTAAAGTACCGGGTGTGGGCAAAAAAACCGCTGAACGCCTGATGATTGAATTACGTGATCGCTTTAAAGCCATGTCCAACGAAGTGAGCAGCAGCAATTCCACTGTGACCCAAATTCAGTTTACAGGCAATTCTGCTGTTGCCGAAGCCGAAGCCGCTTTACAATCTTTAGGTTATAAACCTGCCGAAGCACAAAAACTGATTAATGCAGTTAAGGCCGATTTTACTGAAGCCAGTGATATTATCCGTGCAGCATTAAAGTCGATGAATAAATAAAAGATGCCAACAAACCTAGCGTAAGTTCATCTTTCCAATATTGGATACATGACTGGCGACATGGATGTCGCCCGTTGAGTTGGGGTATAGGGATATACCCTCAACTCAACATAAGATTTTTGTTACTTTTGATCTTTCAAAAGTAAAATCATGCCTTCGCAAAGGCATTTAAACGCAACTCATACTTTGAGGCTGTGCATGCAGCATCAAAATGCCCAGCTCAAGAGATTAGTTAACACGATATGCAAGACCGTCTAATCAGTGGTTCTGAAAAACCCGAAGATCAAATTGATCGCGCCATTCGCCCCACTTCACTCGATGACTATATTGGGCAACCTGTAGTGCGTGAACAAATGGAAATTTTCATTGGTGCAGCCCGTGGACGCGCAGAAGCACTGGACCACACCCTGATTTTTGGACCACCAGGTTTAGGTAAAACCACACTCGCCAATATTATTGCCCGTGAAATGGGCGGCAATCTTAAATCCACTTCAGGGCCTGTCTTGGAACGCGCAGGTGATTTAGCCGCCATGCTGACCAATCTTGAAGAAGGCGATGTGTTATTTATTGATGAAATCCATCGTCTTTCACCTGTGATTGAAGAAATTTTGTATCCAGCGATGGAAGATTATCAACTGGACATCATGATTGGTGAAGGGCCTGCAGCACGCTCCATTAAACTGGACTTGCCACCATTTACCCTTGTCGCCGCCACCACACGCGCAGGTTTACTCACCTCACCGTTGCGTGACCGTTTTGGTATTGTGCAGCGTTTGGAATTTTACTCGGTTGAAGATTTGACCCATATTGTCAAACGTTCGGCAAGTCTAATGGATGTGCCAATGACCGATGCAGGAGCTAATGAAGTCGCTCGTCGTTCGCGCGGTACACCACGTATTGCCAACCGATTATTGCGTCGCGTTCGTGACTATGCGCAGGTCAAAGGCACAGGTGAAGTCACGCAAGAGATGGCACAACGTGCGCTAGATATGCTGAATGTCGATAAAGATGGTTTAGATACCTTAGACCGTCGTTATTTATCAATGTTATTAGAGCGTTTTGATGGTGGGCCTGCAGGTGTGGAAGCTTTGGCCGCTGCTATGGCTGAAGACTCTGGCACTTTGGAAGATGTAATTGAACCATACCTAATTCAACAAGGTTATGTAATGCGAACCGCTCGCGGGCGTATTGCGACCAATATGGCGTATTTACAATTTGGGATGACACCGCCAGAGCCAAAAGAAAAATAGCTCAAAGGAAAAAATAGCTTGAAGGGAGCTATCTCCCTTTAAGCTATTAAATATTTAGGTCAATTGGGTCTGTAGATAGACCCTAATTTTCAATAATACGCACATCTTCAATAAGCATTAATTCACACGCGCCCGCCCCTGTATCATGACGGCTTAAAGAACTGCGCCACTGCCACCCATCTGCGGCAGTAACTTCAACCAATTTACCTTTCAAATAAATCAAATCATCTTCATCAATCTGTTTTAACTGTGTCGCAATCGCGGGTGTGGCAGGAATTAAATGCGTATTAGCGCTCAAACTTGCAATCTCTTGCACAGGAATCGGTGGTGCTTGTTCATAACGCCAATGATACCAACGGTTGCTTTGACGAATAGACAACTGTTTATACACTTCAGGCTTGGCCATTTCGCCCCATCCCAAAGCAAAATCGACAGGGCTAAGTTCGGCTTCACGTCCAAAATTATAATTTTCACGTGACAATACCCGAAACTCACCTTCATAGGTTTCCAAAGCTTGAATGGTATAGTCTTTAAATTGATGCACTTGCTGCGATGACTGATAGGTTGTGCTATCCGCAATTCCTCCATCTGGCTGGAACAGCGTCATCCACAACAAATACAATATGGCAATTACCACAAAAAATTTAACTAAACGGCTCATGTGCTGCTCATTGGGGTGGATCATCTGCATGTATCAGGCAGGCAGCTAATTTTAACTTAAAAGCATGTTTGAAATCTTGTGCCATTGGACGAAGCGTTGAGAATGATAAACTGCCACGCTATACACAGCTTGACTTATAGCCCCGATTCACGTCAATTTCACAGACACGGCGTAAGCTATAAGTATTGCTTATCAAACAACTTTGCAACATTGAAGCGGAACATCATCATGGCGAATAAATTTGAATTTAAAATTCGTATCTATATGGAAGATACTGATGCAGGCGGCATTGTTTACCACGCCAACCATATTCGCTTTATGGAACGTACCCGTACCGAATGGCTTCGTGCATCGGGTGTTGATCATTATTGGCATCAACAAGATTACAACTTTGTCGTGCATAAAATTAACGTGAAATATTCACGTCCAATCTTAATGGATGACCTAATTACTGTTACAGCAAGTGTAGTTTCGTGTAAAGCGTCATCATTTGTATTGCAACAAAATATTTATCGTGGTGAAATCATGCTTGCATCTGGCGAGGTTGAATTGGCCTGTCTTGGTTCAGATATGAAACCACGTCGTCTGCCAGATGAAATTCGTAGCCTTATTCTGAAAGAATTAGGACAAGATTAAAAAAATGAATTGGCACATGTAGTAACTATGGCAACACAACTCGAATCATCTCTTCAAGTATCAGATCTTATTTTACAAGCAAGTCCTGTTGTTCAGCTGGTAATGCTCTCGCTGCTTTTAGCATCATTATACAGTTGGTATCTGATTGCCAAGTTACACATGAGCTATAAAAAAGCACAGGCAGATGATCAGCATTTCCAAAAAATCTTCTGGTCTGGTGCAGAATTAAATACGCTTTACAACAACGCACAGCTCAATTCAAAACGTGTCGGTTTGGAAGATATTTTCTATCAAGGCTTAGGTGAGTTTTTAAAACTCAAAAAGCGCCAAGCGCCTGCTCCACAAACCATTGAAGGCACAGAACGTATTTTACGTGTCGGTTTAAGCCGCGACCAAGCTCAACTTGAACAAGGCTTAGGTGCATTAGCCAGCATTGGTTCGGTTGCGCCATACGTTGGTTTATTTGGTACCGTCTGGGGCATTATGAATGCCTTTATTGGACTGGCAGATGTCGATCAAGTCACATTGGCAACAGTCGCACCAGGGATTGCCGAAGCCCTCATTGCCACAGCCATTGGTTTATTTGCCGCCATTCCTGCGGTACTTGCCTTTAACCATTACACCGCCAAAGGCGAAGCGATTTATTCTGATCGTGCTTTATTTGCCGAGGAAATGGTGGCTTTATTACAACGTCAATCTTTAGGCAATACTAAGGATCACGACTAATGGCCATTCAACGCTCAGGACGCTTCGAGCGCATTAAGAAACCACTCAAAAGTGACATGAATGTAGTGCCCTATATTGATGTCATGTTGGTGTTATTGGTGATTTTTATGGTTACTGCACCGATGATTACCAGTGGGATTCAAGTCGATTTACCTCAAGCCAATGGTAATCCAATTGAATCGAAAGATGCCCCTGCTTTGGTGACTTTAAATAAAGATGGGCAATATTTTTTAGAATACAAAGAACACAAAGCCGAACCTTTGGAATTAGCCCAACTGAAACAAATTTTGACCGATGCTCAAATTCAAGCCAAAGCTGAAAACAAAGAGTTTCAGGTTGTTATTCGCGGTCATAATACACGCCCTTATGGTGATGTGATTGCGTTAATGTCTGACTTACAAGATGCGGGTTTAACCCAAGTTGGATTGCTGACCGAGCCTTTAAAGTAATTTATGAAAGATTTTAAAAAGCCACCTTTTCAACAAAAAGCCATCGCGATTGGGTTCACCGTAGGTGTCCACCTTATCGCAGTGGTTGGCTTGCTTTATTTGGGCATGAGTAAAGCACCTGAGCCGCCTAAACCCATTAAAACGGTATTAATAAAACCAGAAGATTTAAAACCCTTATTAGAAACTAAATCTGCTGAAACCACACATGAAAATGTAGCAGAGCAAATTACTCAAACAGCCGAGCCTGCTCTTGAACCTGCCCCTGTCATTCCAACACCTGCAGCGGCTCCTACGCCACCCGCTCCTCAAGTTGATACACAAAAAACTGCACAAGCAGCAGAGGCTCAAGCACGTGCAGAACGACAAGCTGCTGAAGCCAAACAAATTGCAGAGGCTCAAGCACGTGCAGAACGACAAGCTGCTGAAGCCAAACAAATTGCAGAGCGACAAAAACTAGAAGCTGAACGCTTAAAAGCTCAACAAGCACGCGCCGAAGAACGTGCTCAACGAGAAGCTGACGCCAAAGCAAAAGCTCAAGCCGATGCCAAAGCACGTGCTGAAGCAGATGCTGTACGTCGTAAAGAAGCCGAAGCCCTGAAAAAAGCAGAAGCGGCAGAAAGACGTCAACTCGAAGCCAATGCAGCAGCAAAACGCAAAGCTGAAGCAGATGCAAAAGCCAAGGCAGATGCTGAGGCAAAACGTAAAGCTGACGCAGATGCAAAAACCAAAGCAGATGCCGATGCAAAACGTAAAGCTGCAGCAGATGCAAAAGCCAAAGCTGATGCCGACGCAAAACGTAAAGCTGCTGCAGATGCAAAAGCCAAAGCTGATGCCGAAGCAAAACGTAAGGCTGACGCAGATGCAAAAGCCAAAGCTGATGCCGAAGCGAAGGCACGTGCCGATACTGAAGCCAAAGCTTCAGCTGCCAAACAAGCTGCAGAAGAAGCCGCTCAGAAAAAGGCCGAAGTAAGACGTATTGCATCCACAGCTAAACGTGATTTTGAAAATAAAATTAGACGAGCATGGGATACCCCAGCAGGTTCTTCAGGTCAACGTGCAACTGCTCGTGTGACTTTAAGTGACAGTGGTGCAGTTCAGTCTGTCGTGGTTAATTCTAGCGATCCTGATATGAAGGCCAGTGTAGAGGCTGCCGTTCGTGCTGCTGCGCCTTATCCGATGCCGTCAGACTCAGAGGCACGACGCGAAGCACGTAGCTTCACCTCTACCTTTACAGCACAATAAGTTACCAGTTAGCCGAATAACATCTATTCGGCTAACTCCTTCTCAAAATATTCGTGAGTATAAATAAATTTAAATTTTCACAGTGTTATAACAGTTTTATTATAAATTCATGCTTTCATTCCTACCAAAGCATGCCATTATGTACCACAATTACATCCAAAAAAGTTATGTTGATTTGAGAAAATAGCGAATGATGGAAACAACGCGTAAACACCTACTTTGTCTTGCTATTTTAACTGCGCTTAGCCCAGTTTTAAGCACACAATCTTTTGCACAACTGCATTTAGAAATTGCCAAAGCACCAGAAGAAGCACCTAAAATTGCCATTGTGCCGTTTGGCAATGATCAAAGTATTTATCCTATTGTAGAAAACGATTTAAACCGTTCAGGCAAATTCACCAGTTCATCTAAAAACCTTGCTGCAACTGCAAGCATGAACAATCCAAATGCAGCTGCATGGCAAGCCGCAGGTGTACCTTATGTGGTGACGGGAAATGTCAAAGCCACTGCAGAAGGCGGTTATGAAGTTCATTACCAACTTTATGATGTGCAAAAACAGCAATACTTATTGAATGAATTATTAAGCGTGCCTGCGTCACGCGTACGTTCTGCTGCACACATGATCAGTGATGCCATTTATGAAGCACTCACGGGCATTAAAGGTGACTTTAGCGGACGCATTGCTTATGTACTGCGCAACCCTGCAACACCTGAACAACGCTATACCCTGCAAATTGCCGATACTGATGGTGAACAGCCTAAAACCATTTTGACTTCGCGTGATCCTATTTTATCGCCTGCGTGGACACCAGATGCCAAAAAAATTGCCTATGTGTCGTTTGAAACCAAACGCCCTGCTATTTATGTGCAAGATTTGGCGACAGGTCAGCGTGAAAAATTAGCCAGTTTCCGTGGTTTAAATGGTGCTCCAAGCTTCTCACCAGATGGTCAAAGTATGTTGTTTACCGCATCCATGCATGGCAATCCAGAAATTTATCAAATGAATTTAAGCACCCGTGAACTGCGACGCATGACCAATGACAGTGCGATTGATACCGAAGCACGTTATGCACCAGATGGTAAATCATTTATTTACACTTCAGATCGTGGTGGTTCCGCACAAATTTATCGTTATGACTTTGCCACAGGCAGCAGCAAACGCCTAACCTTCCGCGGTGCATTTAACGCACGTGGTACGCTCAGTGCCGACGGTCGTAAACTGGCATTGGTACATCGTCCAAGTGGCAGTAACTACAAAGTCGCAATTCAAGACATCAACACCAATATCACCAATATTTTAACCCCAACCAGTTTGGATGAGTCGCCAAGCTTCTCACCAAATGGGCAAATGGTAGTGTACGCGACACGCGAAGGTGCTCGTGGCTTATTATCGATTATGTCTTTAGATGGTCGCTTCCGCATGAACTTACCTAGTGAACAAGGTGAAGTGCGTGAACCTGCGTGGGCACCAAAATAATGAGTACCCGCAAAGTAAATACGTTTTCAGTTCTGTTTTAAAACCAAAAATCAAGCTTCATGGAGATGAGGATGAACGCAGTTAAATTATTGGTACTCCCTGTTTTGGCATCGGCTTTAGTGATGACAGGTTGTGCAAACCGCAAACCAACGACTGACTTACAAGCAGGTCAAACACCAAGTGGCGCAACCACAGTCAACACCCAAGGTTTGAGTGAAGATGCAGCTTTAAATGCACAAAACCTTGCAGGTGCATCTGCTAAAGGTGTAACCGAAGCCAACAAAGCTTTCTTAGCAAAGCGCGTGGTGCATTTTGACTACGACAGCAGCGAATTATCTAATGATGATTACCAGACTCTACAAGCACATGCACAGTTTTTAATGGCCAATGCCAATTCTAAAGTGGCACTTACAGGTCATACCGATGAGCGTGGTACACGTGAATACAACATGGCATTGGGCGAGCGTCGTGCCAAAGCAGTTGAAAGTTTCTTAATCACCAGCGGCGTTAACGCAGGTCAGCTTGAAGCAGTGAGCTATGGTAAAGAAATGCCAGTCAACCCTGGACATGATGAAAATGCATGGAAAGAAAACCGTCGCGTAGAAATTAACTACGAAGCTGTTCCACCATTATTGAAATAATAATTTGCTGTTTGGGAAAAACTCGTTTAGAACGTGTTTCCCCAATACGAAAAAAGCGCTCTTTATTACAAGGGCGCTTTTTTATGACATAAAAAACTAGGCAAACGAATATTTTAAAAACTAACAGATAAGTGCAGAAATACAGCTTTGCTTCAGTTATTCCGACTCGGCATCAGCTTTTGCAGTTTGCATAGATTCAATCAAATCATGCTTGTTAAACTTTTTATATTCAGGTTTAGACTCGTAATCTTTCCAAGCGGCTTTCATCTTGTCCTCAGAAATATCGTCTAAACTAATCCCTTCGCTTGGCGTTGGAGTCGCATCAAACTTTAACGTTGTCATATCTGTGCTCCTATCTCAAATTAAATCCTTCACATCAACATAGCACTTTCTGCAGGACTTGCAAGGGTAAAATCACAGCAAATAGTCGAGTTTAATTTTTCTTTTAACGCGTTCTCATCTAAACTATTGCAGCATATTGTTATCCTCATTTTTGCAGTCATTCGGAGTTTTCCAGTCATGTCATACCGCACCCTTTCCCAATTTCTACAACAACAAACTGGAAATTTAACACCCGAACTTGCTCAAGTAATTGAAACTATAGCCAATACTTGCAAAACAATTGACCAAACATTACAAAAAGGTGCATTGGCGGGCGTATTAGGCAGTGCACAAAATGAAAACGTACAAGGCGAAGAACAAAAGAAATTAGATGTTATTTCAAATGATTATTTAATTGAAGCGTTACAAAAACATCCTAATGTGGGTGGTTTGGCGTCGGAAGAATTAGACGAATTCACTCCTGCTCAGGAAAATGGTCAATATTTAGTGTTATTTGACCCACTGGATGGTTCAAGCAACATCGACATCAATATGTGTGTGGGTACTATTTTCTCAATTTTACCTGCAAAACATGCCGTGACCCAAGCTGCAGACTTTATGCAAGCAGGTACACAACAAGTTGCTGCAGGTTATGTCCTGTATGGCCCATCTACCATGATGGCGCTCACTGTTGGTGCAGGCGTGGTATTCTTTACCTTTGACCCAGAAAGCCAAGAGTTTTTGGTGACTGCAGACAACATTCAAGTTGCTGCCGATACAAAAGAATACGCGATCAATGCTTCAAACCAACGCCATTGGGAAGCACCTGTAAAACGCTATATTGATGAACTTTTGGCTGGTAAAACTGGGCCACGCGAAAAAGACTTTAACATGCGTTGGGTTGCATGTATGGTGGGCGATATTCACCGTATCCTTTGCCGTAGCGGGGTTTTCATGTATCCATACGACTTAAAAGACCCGAAAAAAGCAGGTCGTTTACGTTTAATGTATGAAGCCAATCCAATGAGTATGCTCATGGAACAAGCAGGCGGTGCGGCAACCACAGGTCGTGTGCGTATTTTAGACATCCAACCCACAGACCTACATCAACGTGTGCCTGTCATCATTGGCTCAAAAAATGAAGTCGATTTGGTCAGCAGCTACCATCAATAATTTTTAACAACAGCAGTCGGCCATTCGCTGACTGCTGTGGATTTTATCGCATGCCTACGATTTTTTTAGAATCAAAAGATAACCCGAAAATTAAACACTTACGTGGTTTAATTGAACAAAATAACTATCGCAAAAAACAGGGACAAACGGTACTTGAAGGTACACATTTGTGTCTGGCGTGGTTACATGAAAATAAAAAAATCAATTCGATTTTTACCACCGAACATGCACTAAGCCATCCTGACTATGAGCGTATTTTGGCTAAATACACAGGCGTGGTCTTTGTCATTGGCGAATCTTTATATAAAGATTTAAGCACTTTAGGCACTTCCCTTGCCTGTTTAGCCATTGTCGACGTGCCAAGTTCAAGCCAAGCTTTAGACTTTAAAGCAGACACACTGATTTTAGAAAATGTGCAAGATCCGGGTAATGTCGGCACCTTATTGCGCTCTGCAGCAGCAGCAGGTATTGAACAAATTATTTGTACCAAAGGTTCTGCCTCACTTTGGTCGCCACGGGTGTTACGTGCAGGCATGGGCGCACACTTTAGCTTGCATACCTTTGAAAATATTGAACTCGAAGATGTCTTAGCACAATTTCAGATTCCTGTATATGTGACCAGTTCACACCATGCAGAAAGTCTCTATTCCAAAAATCTGCGTAAGGCTTGCGTCTGGATTCTAGGCAATGAAGGTCAAGGTGTGTCCAATTATGCCTTACAGCATGCAGAAGCGGTAAGTATTCCACAACCAGGTGGACAGGAATCTTTGAATGTGGCAATTGCAGGCTCAATCTGTTTCTTTGAAATGGTACGCCAACGTCTGTAAATGGTTAATTTATTTTAAAAAGACTAGCCCTGCAAAAAAAATAGATTAGACTGAAAATAATAACTTGCAATGTCAACCAAACCATTGTTTTTAGCGTTATAAAAATATGATGTTAAAAATAATGGTGGGTATCCAATGACAGGATTTTCCATCTCTATGGATTTAAACCCGAAGTCGTCACACTCGGAAAATTTGAGTGCTCTTAAGAGTACGGCTGAGCAACGTCTGAAGAATTTCATGCAAGACGTAACGGGGCGTGCCTTAGTGATGATGGAAAGTGCAACGCAAGGACAGCACGGCATTGCTATGGATTTGGTGCAAGAAGCCTTTATTTCCTTGCATAAATCTTATGCTGACAAAGCCACAGAGGAATGGTATCCCCTGTTTTACACCATTTTAAATAACAAATTACAAGATTGGCGTCGTAAAGAAGCTCGCCGCGCTCAACCGTTTTCATGGTTCAAAAAAATCAGTTTAGATGATGACGATGTTGAACAACTTGATATTGTCGATGAGCAAGCACTCAATCCTGCAGAGTTTTTAGATCAAGCTGTGACTGTAGAAGAAATTCAGGCAGCAATTGCGGGGCTTCCTGTGCGGCAACAACAAGCTTTTATGTTACGTGCTTGGGAAGGTTTTGATACGCAAACCACCGCACAAATTATGAACTGCACTGAAGGCAGTGTAAAAACGCATTATCACCGTGCTATTCAAGCTTTACGCAAGAGTTTGGCACATATGAATCCGTATCTGGGAGGATCATCAGAATGAAACAAGATGATTTCTTAAAACAAGTGACATCTAAACTTGATGGATTGGCTCGCCACCATCAAGACAAAGCCGCGGTCATGAATCATGTCTTGGACAATATTCAAGACAAGAAAACATCGCGCTATGGGCTTTGGAAAATGTCAGGTTTTGCATTGGCTGCGGCAATTGCAGGTTTTGTGGTCTTGCCAAATTCAATGGAAATGACCACACAGCCGCAGAATCAAGCTGTATCTGTTCCTAAACTTTCTCCACAAATGGTGGAAGATTTAGAAATGTTAATGGTGTTGGGTGAGGACAAAGTTCCACATGGCAGCTAAACGAATTGTGATTGCGTGTTGTGCGCTCAGTTTTTTACAAACCAGTTTTGCAGGGTTTGAGCGTTTTTGGATTTTTTCCAAAGATGCAGATACGCAAATTTCAGAAACCTGGGAAACTCTTTCTGAAGAAGAACAATTGGCCTTAATTAAGCGCTATCAAAACTTAAAAGAAATTCCTGCAGAAAAAAGCGTAGCTTTACAGCAGCGGATGGATTGGTTTACTCAACTGCCTGATAGCGAAAAACAAAAAATGCGTGAAACTTGGCAAAAAATGAGCACGCAAGAACGTCGTGAATTAGGACAACGCTTGCAACAAGCAACACCTGAACAACGACCTTTAATTCGTCAGGAATACATTCTTAAATATCAGCAGCCTGCAATGAGTCACTAATTTTATCTGTTCATGGATAATAGAAAGTACTTGAAGTCACCAATAACAAAAGCCTCATCGTGTAAAACAGATGAGGCTTTTGCAATAAAGAGTCGGTAGATTACGATTTTCTTGGACGTTGACGATAGAACGCCAATCCGATTAAACCAAACATACCCCAGAAACCTAAGCTTCCCCCACCGCCACCACTGGCTTCATAATTGGTATTTTTCGCTGTATTTTCTAAAGTAATGGTCGCTTCAGGCGAAAATTCCAGTTCATGATCGAAAATCGTGTATTTCAGCTCATAATCAAATGGGCTAAAGCTATTTCGTACTTGAACCTGAATATTGCCACCATAACAAATTTCACCTGCATAATCCCCAGGACAAGGTGCTTGTCGATCTGCCGTAATTATCACACCTGAAGGCAATTCCTTAAAACGAATTGCCAGTTCTTGTTCTGTACTATCTTTATAGAATGCAGGCTTATTGGTATTTTCTTTCAGAGTGCTGATAGAACCATCGCCTGCATCGCTATCATTCAGCAATGGATTAAAACTCACTTTAAGATCTGTACCATATTCAAGTCGTACACGATCATCTTTTGCAATTGGGGCAATATTGCTAAATTTGCCTTCAAGTAAGCCCGAAGAATGCAAATTGCTGTCTAATTTTGAGGTAATGGTGTATTTACAATACGCTGAATCGGTTGCTTCTGTGACTTTATCATTCAATCGATACATCACAATCCGTTGCAACTGTGCATCCCATTCACATTTGAATAATGGGTCTTGGGTCAATTTATCTGTGCTAAATGTGGTACCTGAACCCGAAATTGCACCAATCCCCAATACTTCAGTGCTAATGCTAAAGTTGTCAGAATTAAGCTGTCTTAACTGAACAAATTTCCCATCTGCAGTTGGTTCATCATGCTTTAATGCCATGGCAAATGGATCAACATATATGGCACGATATTGCTGCTTGGCTTTGGTATTGGCCAACAAATCCTGCATCGTTTTCAAATCAGCATGTGATTGAGAAACGACCGAAGATGCAGCATCTTTACTTTGATCTATCGCTGACTGAATACGGTCAATTTGTTGCTGATAATTGGCAAATAAACTTTCATAAGAGACATTACTCAAGCTTTGAATATCGGCAGCGTTTAAGCGCATCACTTCTACAGAGCCAATTTCACAGGTATTTTTTGCATCAGGATTTAAAGTTAAAGTTGCATTACTCACCCGCGCTAAACCACGTTGTTCATAATCACTACACCCCATGCTGTTTACATCAATCAAATCTTTCGCAGGGTCTGAACCAAGTTTTGGATAATACAACGGCAGGAATAAATTATAAGCAGATGGTTCTTGCAAGGGCTGCAATACTTGATCAAAGCTAAGCCCTGTCAAATCCAAATTTTTAGCACCATCATAAGAACTATTTGCTGTTTCAGGCAAATCACACTCGCCTTGCTCTGTCGCTGATCCCATTGCGAATAAGGCATTGCGAATTGTGTTGATGTTGCGCGCCTGCTCTAAGCTCGCAGGGAATGCATAACGACAAGATTTACCTTGGTTAAAGGCCAACATATTAAAAGAGAGGACAATACGTGGATAATTGTCATAAAACAAAGTACTCAATGCTTTATTTTCAACAATGGTATTACTTTGCAAATACACCTGTGACAAAGTGCTAAGCGGATGATTTTCTGCATTACTTAAGTTAAAGATATGACCTTTGCTGGTATTAGCTTGGTTTTGTGCAATCGTACTGGCAGTCAACGCAAGATCTGGTTGGCCGCAAAGATCAAAAGTACTAAGACTATTTGCAGCACCATTTTTCACAATACTGCTGCGGTCAATTTTCACCATAGAGCGTGTATTGACCAAGTTGGCACTACAATCCATTGCCAACACACTACCTACTTTGGCTTGGTTCGCATGGATATAAGCATTTTCTAAATTGACTTGACGCTCCGCTTGATGAGCAACAACGTAAATTGCACCACCTTGTTCTGCATGCGAATTTTGAATTTCGACATTGTTCGCAGCTAATGGGCCTGCCACAAATAATGCACCACCCTTGCCTGCATCTGCAGGGTTTGCATTACCACCACCATGGGCATTCCCATTTTTTAGAATGACATCGTATAGCGCCACGCTGGCTTGGGTATCTGAAGTATTGATAATGCGGCTATTGCCATGTGCATTAATAGTGGTTTTTAACGGTGCAATTGAAGGATAACGATGTGTAATTGGATCTACTTGGTTATAGTCGACCGCTGTCGCCCCATAAATACGCACCATAGATTGCGGGCGTAATTCTGAGTTTAAGATATATTCCCCAGCCTGCAACTGAATCATATCGGTTGCACCACGGTTGGTATTGCCTGCGCTACATCCACCGAACGCAATATTCTGCTTGGCCGCAACTAACGCTTCACGTAATGAACATTTGCTTAAGTCTTCACCATTTTGATCTTCAAAGGTCGTGACCTGAATCACACGATTATCTGCTGCCATAAGCGACATAGCAGACAGCACCATTATCCCTAATAGTGTTTTTTTATTATTTTTCATATTCATCCTTTATGCTTTTCTACGGCGTAAACCCAACAAACCCAATAAAGTCATTAATCCGTAAGCGCTCCATGCACCACCAGAAACTTTTATTTTATCGCTTTCCATACGATTTTCATGTTCTTGAATAACTTGGACTTTCACTTCCATATAAGGTGTTGTGCTGTTAAAGCGTGTGGTGCTGGTAACTAATTTAATTTTAAAGACATCTGCACCATGCCAAGCAGAATCTGGGGTATATACCAAATTCCCCAACTCATCTACGGTCAATTTTCCTTTAGAACGTGTATCGAGTTGCTCAATTTGCACACAACCTGCTTGCCATGCTTGGCCTGTCGGATTGTTTGGATAGACTTGATCACAAAATTCTTTAGGCACCAAATCACTATCACCCAACAAATCACTCACCGACATTTTAGCAATTTGACCCGCCAAAATATCTTGACCTATAAGCCCCATAGTTTCAGGAACCATCACCTCTATTGCACCACGGTCACATAAGGTAATATCTGACTGACGGTTTTTACCGCGCTGATCTGAAGCAGCACAACCGACTACCGTATTATCCCCCAGTTGTAATTGCCCCTGATTCAACACCACAGAATCTTTCAGGCTGTTATAACTGAGCAATACGCGTGGGCGCATAAAGCCCAAGAATGAGTTTTCAGGAACTTGATATGGACAAAAGAGTGCCGTTTTATCTTGACTGAGGGTTTGGCATGCACCTTCAAGCAGATTACCTGCAAGCACCGAATTTGCAGTCCATAGCGTATTTGGATAGTTGCTATCGCCTGCTCCACAGCCTGCGCCGACTAAATTATTTTGCAATCTTGTTGCATCTGAACCTGCTTGCACACAGTTTGCTGCAGTATTGACACTGACAGGATGTGGATTACCCAAAATCACACTATTGGCAATATAGGCTTTACCCAAAGGTGCGTTGAGATACACACCACGGCTGTTACCAATCAAGCTAATGTTATTGACACCAATATCATCCAGCACATTCATGACATAGCCTTCATTTGCAGTAAAAGTACTGCTCACGATCATATTCCCCATACTAGGAAAGGCTTTGATTTCTTCATCTGCCAAACTTGCTGCAGAATAGAGATTGGCTGAAGCAACTGATATGGTTTTGTTGCCTTTAAATACTGAAGTTGTAATCACAAAGCGTGGGAATTGCGTATAAATGACGCCACCTTCCTGCGCTTGGTTAGCTTCAAGCAAGCTATTTTTGATCTCAATAAAACCTGCAGGGATCTTCTCGTCAGTCATTTGTGCGAGGTTATAAATTGCCCCACCTTGATTGGCTACACCCTGACTCAGTTTCACATAGTCTAAAATTAAATGTTCATTATTATAAATCAGACCACCTTGTTGCTGACGACAGCGTTCCTCACCGCAGCCCTGTAAAGTTAATTCTTTTAAAGAAACTTTTAAGAAACAATCCTTGCTATCTTCAATGTGGAAAATTCGCTCATTGCCGCGCATCTGAATCGTGGCATTATTCAAACCTGGGGCAGTTTTATCATTCAGACTACTGTCATAGGTGGTTTTAATTTCAAGGTTTTCTGTAATTTTAAGTTGAGTATCAATTTGATAGACGGCTTTCTTTTCTAATAAAATCACACTTGAGGCATTTTTGCCGCCACAGCCCAAATAGCCTTCTTCGGGCATGCCTAAATTAATATACTCAATGGCTTCACGCAAAGAACATTGTTGATCATCTGCTTTGGTGTCAGCAGTGGTGGTGACAATGATATTACTACTATATGCATGACCTGCGATAAACAGCATACCAATGCCGATGCTCTGCTTGAGCATAAGCGTACTCCTTGTAATTTTCTTTGTTTTTTTTCTTCTTTAGTTGCAAATTCCCTGCAACTTCGAATTATTTTCCGAATAATTTGGCATAGCTTGCGCAAATTCTCAAGTAATTTTAATTTTTACCGATATTCGTCAATTAAAGCATAAATCTGACGCAGGTTTGCTCCACTTAATTTCGTTTTCTCTCCTTTAAGTAATTGCACCAACTGTTCAAGGCTTTGCAGCAAAATCGAGGTCTGCTGTGGGCCATGTAACAACAAATAATCAATAATTTGTGGGTCGATGATAATCCCGCGACGCTCTAACACGGAACTCACTAAAGCTTGTCGGTCTGCATACAAACTGCCTGAAGGCACTTTAACACTCACTGCCTGCGTCAAACGTGATTGCAAATCGGGCAATTCAAGCTTTAATTCAATCGGTGCAAAACGTGATGAAAACACCAACTGACCACCAACCTCATTGCTGTAATTGATTAAGTGAAACACCGCACGTTGCCAATGTGGTACACCACTAATCGCTTCAATATCGTCTAAAGCAACCAAATCATAACGGTCTAAAGAGGTAATTGCTTCTGTTGGGGCATCCAATAATTCAAGTAAGGATACTTTAATAGCTGATTTGCCAATTTCTAAATAGGAATCGCAAATTGCAGACAATAAATGACTTTTGCCTGTGCCCGCACCACCATAGACATAAAAGCGATTGACCAATCCTGCATGAAGCTGTCGAACTGCATCAATCACATGCCCCCAACCCGGACCAGAAAAATCACTGATCCGTGCATCTAATTGAGGCTCGATATCTAACTGCAGTTGACGCATAGAATTGTAATCACCTAGGAGTTTTGCTGATCTGAGGGCTTTATCTTACTTGATTTTTCAGTCTGTTGCAGTGAATTTGCTGACTGAGGATCAAGCTCAATATCAATATGAACTTGTGCTGTATCAATGCTGATGTCACCCGATGCACCATCTTCCGACACCACCACAGGTTGCCCATACAAATAACTTTTTTCGTAAAAATCACGTAAATGACGCAGTAAAACCACAATCACTGCTGCTACTGGTAAAGCAATCAACATACCCATGAATCCAGCCAGTTGTGCACCTGCTAAAACAGCAAACACCACCGCGACTGGCGAAAGCCCGATTTTATCACCCAATAAAAACGGTTGTAGAATATAGCCTTCCACCGCCTGTCCAATCATAAAGACCACAAGGACTAAAACCAATTGCATCCAGTCAATGCCAAATTGTAGGAAAGTGGCAATAATGGCTGCAACAATCCCTACAGCGAAACCTAAATACGGAATAATACTAGCAAGTCCCGCAACCATCCCAATAATCAAACCGACTTCTAAACCAATCAGTTGCAATCCAGTCGCATAAACGACGCCCAACAAGATCATCACCAAAAACTGACCTTTAACGAAAGCACCTAATACACTGTGACATTCTTGCACCACAGCTAAAGTGCTTTGCTCATAAGGACGCGGAATTAAGCGACGCAGGCTGTCGAGCATACGCTGCCAGTCGAGTAGAAAATAGAAAGCAATAATTGGAATCAGCACTACGGTACCACCAATTTGAATAAAATTCAGACCAGACTGTGCAACACTCAATAACATGGCCTGAATACTATCGGCACTATAATTGGTTTGCACATAATCCATGACGATGCTGCTCATGTGCGAGGTATCAATTTCCATTTCTTCAATATGAAAAGTCGAAGACACCCACGGCAAGAAGGTCGAATTGATCCAGTTAATACCGACAGGAATACTGTCACGCGCAATCATCAACTGCTTCCAAACCAAAGGAATGATGTACCAAACTGCCAAAGTCAGCGCGATGCCAATCCCAATAAAAACCAAACTGATAGATAGCCAACGTGGCAAACCGACTTTGCAAAATTGTTCAACCAATGGGCTAAATAAATAAGCCATGAAAAATGCAACAACAAAAGGAATGACAACCGGTTTTAATAAGTACAGCACCCAAAGGAGCAGAACTATCCCAGACAGGATAAAAATGCGACGCAAGGTACGATCGACCATAGAAATTCGCCTTTTTTCAGTTTATTCGTTATAGAAGTTAAAATATTTGAATAAAGATAGCATTTTAGCGCATAAATAACATAAGAGTTTCGTATATTCAGGTATAATCGCCCCGCGAATGCGGAGACTTCATTATGAGCAACTCAACTTCTAACCCAACCACTGGTTTAAGCTATAAAGATGCTGGTGTCGATATTGAAGCGGGCGACGCGTTAGTCGATCGTATCAAATCTGTCGCTAAGCGCACGACTCGTCCTGAAGTGATGGGTGGATTAGGCGGCTTTGGCGCACTTTGTAAAATTCCGAAAGGTTATGAAGAACCTGTGCTCGTATCTGGCACAGATGGTGTAGGAACTAAATTACGTTTAGCGTTGAACCTAAACCGCCATGACACAATTGGTCAAGATTTGGTGGCAATGTGTGTAAATGACTTACTGGTGTGCGGTGCTGAACCTTTATTCTTCTTAGACTACTATGCAACAGGTCACTTAAATGTAGACGTTGCAGCCAATGTTGTTACAGGAATTGGTAAAGGCTGTGAGCTTGCAGGCTGTGCGCTTGTAGGTGGTGAAACTGCTGAAATGCCAGGCATGTATGAAGGTGAAGATTACGATCTTGCAGGCTTCTGTGTGGGCGTGGTTGAGCAAAGCAAAATTATTGATGGCTCTAAAGTAAAAGCTGGTGACGTTCTGATTGGTGTCGCTTCTTCAGGTGCACACTCAAACGGTTACTCTTTACTTCGTAAAATTTTAGACGTAAAAAATGTTGATTTAACTCAACTGGTTGATGGTCGTCCACTGGCTGACGTTGCCATGGAACCAACACGCATTTATGTCAAATCAATGCTTGAACTGTGCAAACAAGTTGATGTGCATGCTATGGCGCACATTACGGGTGGCGGTTTACCAGGTAACTTACCACGTGTATTGCCAAATGGTGCGCAAGCAGTGATTGACGAATCATCTTGGGAATGGCCAGAACTGTTCAAATTGTTACAACGTGAAGGCGGTGTAGAACAGTTTGAAATGTATCGCACCTTTAACTGTGGTGTAGGTATGGTTGTTGTTGTAGATGCCAACGATGCAGACAAAACAGTTGAACTTCTCAACAGCCTTGGCGAAAAAGCTTGGGTGATGGGTCATATTCAAGACAACGCCGAATCCGTTGAAGGCGCAGATGAAAAAATTCGCGTAATTTTTGCGTGATTTGACTCAGATGATCAAAATAGCTGTCCTCGTTTCAGGCAGCGGAAGTAACTTACAAGCCCTGATAGATGCCAATCTTTCAGGGCAAATTGTTGGGGTTATTTCCAATAAGCCTGATGCTTATGCTTTACAACGCGCTCAACAAGCAGGGATTCAAACTGCAGTGATTGAGCACAAACAATATCCGAGTCGTGAATTATTTGATGATGTCATGCATCAACAATTACTTGCATGGGATGTTGATTTGGTGGTGCTTGCGGGCTTTATGCGTATTTTAAGTGCCAAATTTGTGCACGCTTGGGAAGGTAAAATGCTCAACATTCATCCTTCACTCTTGCCGCATTATAAAGGCATGCACACCCATCAACGTGTACTCAATACAGGCGATACTTTACATGGTTGTACCGTGCATTATGTCACTGCTGAATTAGATGCAGGTCAAGCACTGGCACAAGGTGTGTTGCAAGTAAACATCCACGATGATGCCGAAAGCTTGGCGAACCGTGTGCATGTGTTGGAGCATTTGATTTATCCGCAAGTGGTTGAATGGATTTGTAACGGAACCATTCAGCACACTGCGCAAGGTGTGATGTATCGCCAACAACTGTTACAACAACCTGTGCAGTTTTGCAATTTTTAAATATTCTTTAAGTATGTAGCTTTTGATATATACGAAAAAACGCCTGTTGATCAGGCGTTTTTTATGGTTCGTATTTGGTTCAGACTGAATTAAACAGAAGCAGCTTTACTCTGCTGTGCTTGAATCAAATCTTTAATCAACTGCACCGTCGCTTCAGGTTTTTCTAAAGGGAACATATGTCCACCTTCAACCACCTGATAAGCAATGTTGAATTTCTTGGCGGTAATTTGTGGGAAACCTGCTTTTAAGAACGGCCCTTTTTTTGCAATCACCAATTCTGTCGGCACTTGCAGTTTTGCTTGCGGTAACCACCACAGTGATGGATTGGTTCTAAAAATATTGACCTCGTCCATTTTTGGAATGGTCAATTGTACCCCGCCTCGTACATGGTCATCAGTCAAAGCATGCTCGATATAAGCCTGAAAACAGTCGGCATCAAAATCTTGATAAAAACCTTTCGGACGCAATAAGTCTGCTGCTTGCTCACGACTTTCCCAATGATCACGACGGCGCAAAGACAAAGATGCAGGCGACAGTTGATCTACTGCTTTAAGCTTAAACATTTTGGCAAAATGTAAAAACACCGATGCTTTACCCATAATTAAAGGTGGATCAAGCATGATCACTTGTTCAAATAATTCAGGGCGTTGTAAAGAGGCTTGAAACGACAACACTGCACCTAAAGAATGCCCCAACGCAATCACTTTACGTCCCTGAGCTTGACGTACAACACTGTCAATCACTTGTTGGGTTAAGCTTTGCCAATGATTATCAATCGGATAACGCTTATCTGGCCCCAACAAAGGGACGTAAATCACATCGTAATCATCTTTAAGTAAATCAAACAGTTTTTGATAAACCTTCGATGGCACGCCATTGGCATGCGCAAAATGAATCAGTGGTTTCATTGTAATTTCGCGTTTTGCTCAGTCTGAATATGTTGAGATAAAGAAGTGGCAAAGCCCTCTCCCACTGCTGCACCCATACGACCCAACACAGAGTCTAAAGGACTATGTTCAATGGTATAGTTCACTGTTTTATCTAGGTTTAAATCACGCTTCAGGCTATTTAAACTGCCAATCTTATCGGCAATGCCTAAAGTCACGGCTTGCTCACCTGTCCAGAACAGACCTGAGAAAATCGCAGGATCTTGTGATTTCAGTTTCGCGCCGCGTCCATCTTTCACTGCTTGAATAAAGTGGCCATGCACATTATCTAATACGGCTTGCACATGTTTTTTCTGTTCAGGATCAACAGGTTGTGTCATCGACAATAAGGCTTTATTTTCACCTGAGGTCATAGTACGATCTTCCACACCCATCTTCTGCATTAAACCGCTCAGGCCGTAATTTGGCATAATTACGCCAATTGAACCCACCAAACTTGATGGATTGACAATAATTTCATCTGCAGCGGAAGCAATGTAATACGCACCTGAAGCGCCAGTATCGCCAATCACGGCATAGAGTTTTTTCCCTTGATGCTGTTTTTTCAGATATTGAATTTCTTGCCAGATTTCATCTGACTGCACAGGTGAACCACCCGGAGAATTAATATTTAGCACCACCGCCTGACTGTTGCTGTTTTCATAGGCTTTTTTCAGTGACTTGATGGTATCATTGCTGTTCACACTTTGCTTATCAGATGCAATTGTGCCAACAATATCCACCACCGCGATATGTGGACTCGCTGCCGATGGATTCGTGGTCGTGGTACTGCACCCTTTGCCCATTATCACCAACAGTAAAAATATATAAGCAAAAGTTAAAAACTTAAAGAAAATCCCCCAACGACGTGCACGACGTTGTTCTTCAACTGAAGCTAAAACAGCTTTTTCTAATAGTTTCCACTCATTGCCTGTGGGCTGCTGTGCTTGTGGAGATATTTGTTGTGATTCATTTTGTGGTTTTGGTGGCCAATCGGACATGAAACAATCCAAAAAATAGTAAATTTGCTCCATTATATACACGGAATTGGCAAAAACTGTCTAAAGCCTGTATTTTCTCCTATAATATTTTACATCTTTATCCTTTCTATCAATTGATGCTGTCGTTATGACCGAACCTGCACCGACAACGGCTTTATCGCGCCTGCTTGATTTTGTCAGTCGACAACCTTTAACAGTTGCGCGTTTTTTTGCAAAATCTTTGGCTTTTTTGGTCAATACACTGCGTTTGAGTAAAACCTCTCAAACCATTCAACTCAATCTACAAATTGCGCTTCCTGAGCTGAACTCACAACAACGCGAACAGATTATCCAGCAAGCAATTCGTAACGAACTGACCTCTTATTTTGAGTTTTTTCATATTTGGGGATCAAGCAATCAAAAAAATATTCAAAGAATCCATCAGGTACATGGTTTAGAACTATTACAAGATGCACTGGCTGCACAAAAGGGTTTGGTCTTAATTGTGCCGCATTTTGGCACTTGGGAAATTATGAATGCGTGGATCGCTCAATATACGCAAATGACCATCATGTATAAACCTGTCAAAAACCCTGCGGCAGATGATTTTGTGCGCCAAGCACGTAGCCGTGAACAGGCACATTTAGTCCCAACAGATGAATCTGGGGTACGTCAAATTTTTAAAGCACTCAAACAAGGCGGAACCACTGTCATTTTGCCAGACCATACCCCAAATATAGGTGGTGAGATGATTCCTTTTTTTGGTATTCCGTTGGAATCGAGTAATTTAAGCGCCAAATTGATTCAGAAAACTAAAGCAAAAGCTTTGTTCTTATATGCGTTAAGAAATGCAGATCAAGGCTTTGATATGTATATCGAAGCGATAGATGAGCACATTTATCAGTGTGATGCCAATGCAGGGACAGCTATTATTCACCGTGCAATTGAAGATTTGATCCGTCGTTATCCTACACATTATCACTGGAGTTATAAACGCTATAAAGCCCATCCAGATTTACGCGGGGTCTATCATAAACCTGTGCAAGAAGCCTTGGCAGATGTGCAGGCTGTACGTGCCCAGACACAGAACCAAACTAACGCTGCAACCACAATTTCTGCTGCCGATACGGCTGTATAAGCATACGCTGTTGTGCATCTACAGAAAAACGTACGCTGCCCTGTTGTATGGTGTTCATGAACGGAATATTGAGCGCAGCCAAGCGTTGCTGAACTAAAGAACTAGGATGTCCATAACGATTATCAAAACCTGCAGATGCCACGGCCAATTTGGGTTTAAAATGTGCTAAAAAATCATAGGCAGAACTGTGCTTACTCCCATGATGACCCAAAATTAACACATCTACTTTTAAATCAGGATATTCCTGCAACAATTGATATTCAGTTGCCCAACCTGCATCGCCCATCACTAAAAAATGCTGATATGGCTGTGCGGATGGCACTGAAATATACAACACACATGACAACTCATTTTGTTGCTGTGCGGCATAGGGTAATTGACTCGGTTTAGGAGATAAAACTTGTATCTGTACCTGATGTGGTAAAGACCACTGTTGCCCTTGCTGACACAAATTAAACTTGCTATTTACTGCCACATCTACGGTCTGATTGGCAAAGACATGCTGAATATTGACTTCATTTTGCAAATGAGGAAATGCACCACTATGGTCTTGGTCTAAATGACTTAAAACCACCAAGTCCAGTTGTTTAATACCATGCACCGCTAAAAATGGACGTAAAATTTGCTGTCCAATACTAAACTTACTTTCATCATAAGAACCGCCCACATCAATCATCATGTTGTAATGACCTGAACGTAAAAATAAAGCTTGTCCCTGCCCCACATCCAGTACGGTCAATTCAAATGGTTGTCGTTGGCTATCGACTATAATCAGTGGAACAAAACATAAGATTGCCCAAGTTTTAGGCAATACCGATTGTGGTAAAAATAGCAGAAATAAGCCTAAACATAGACAGACATACACCGCTGCAGACATCGACAAAGTATGTAACCGTGGTACAAAAACGGTTTCCATCCCCCGAAAAATCAAGCGCAACAAAGCCATAGCTAGATCATTCAATTGAAACAGTATTGACGCCAAGGGTTCAAAAATAAAAAAGCAAATTCCTGCCAAAACATCTAAAGGCACGATCAGCATACCAATCAATGGAATTGCGATGATATTAATAAGCGGTGCAATCCACGCCACTTGTTTAAAAAACACAATCACCAAAGGAAATAAGGCAATAAAAATTTTCCATTGCGACTCGATTAGAATTTTGCTGGCATGTTTCAGTTGCTGCCAACGATTCAGCTCTATACGTGGTTGCGCACTCAAGCTCTGATAAATACGCAGTAGAATAAAACAGGCCCCGTAAGACAGCCAAAAAGCAGCAGACAGTACACTTAAAGGATCAAACCATAATAATAAGGCAGCACTATAAATCAGCAAGGCAAAGCCTTGAAGCTTCTGCTTCAGCACTAACATTACTGTCACTAGACTGCACATCAGCAAGGTTCTTAATGCAGGAATTTCAAAACCGACAAAGGCGGTGTACAGCAATACACAACTTAAAAATGGCAACATGAGCAAGTATTGTTTAGGCATCCACAAATACCAATGCGGACGGTAATACCTAATCAGCTGACGTAATGCCCAACATAGCATGCCTGCAAAAATCAGCACATGTGGCCCTGAAATAGCCAATAAGTGGCTAATTCCAAAACGCTGAAACTGTGCTTCAGTTTCTGCATCTAATAGGCTTTTATCTCCTGTGAGTAATGCAAGAATTAAACCTTGATGATGCAAAGGTTGCTGCTGAATAAACAGTCGAATTTGATAACGCTGCTGTTCAATCCATAATCGAAATTTTGCCCATAGCGTCTGTTGGGCACGCCAATGTTGTGTAAACCCCATGGCATAAATTTGTTCAGCCGAGATAGGCTGAATCTGCTCAACCCGAAAACCACTCATAATATTTTGCTGTAAATACCACCGCTCTACATCAAATGCACCTGCTGTGGCATAACTATGCGCAGGGCGAATTTTTCCACTTAATTTGTAATAGTGTCCAAGTTCTAAATTTTGCTCTTGATCTACCTGAGTTTGTGCTAAAGTTGCTAACCATGTCACTGTTTGAGGATGTCGGTTTAACACCTCAACCCTTTGTGAAATGCTGTTGTCATTTAGCTGATTTAACTGTCTGACATAAACCACGACTTCAGCAAATTCAGGTTGTAGTTCACGCCATTGCAAACGCTGCTGCATCTGCGTATCCGCATAGATCAAACCGAAAACAAGACTCAAAACACCTGCCACTCCTACATTCAAACATTTCCAATAGATTGAAGATAAGCGAGCTTGCAACAAGTATTGCACAACGATACTGCATAAAATCAGTAAAACCATTGCACTAGGCATGGAAGTCAATGAATGTATTGGAAAAGAAGAAGAACGTATTCCGACACAGGCGATCCCAATCACCCAAGCCAGACCAATCAATTGCAGCATGAATATTAAACTTATTATTTTTATTGGCATGCATCATAAAGCCCACCGAAGTGGGCTTCAACAAAACAATCTTATTCCAGCAATTACTGTTTTAAACGCAATCGCTTTTGAGTGGCTTTACGAACTATGCCCCTTAAGCATCTACCCAAACACCATCTTGCATGTGCAAAATGGTATCGGCAGATTTTGCCAACTCTTCATCATGAGTCACAATCAACATCGCCATATTAAACTCTCTGCGTAATTCACGCAGCAATTCAAAAATTTTAACTGCAGTTTTGCGGTCTAAATTTCCAGTGGGTTCATCGGCAAGCATGAGTGCGGGTTTTGTTACTAATGCACGTGCCAACGCAACACGCTGACGCTCCCCTCCAGAAAGCTCACCCGGTTTGTGGGTTAAACGATGCGATAAACCGACTCGCTCAAGCAGATACTCTGCCTGTGCCTTCACCTCTTTGTAATTTGTGCCTGCACGTAACATTAACGGCATTGCCACATTTTCAAGCGCACTAAACTCAGGCAATAAATGGTGAAACTGATAAACAAAACCGAGGTATCGATTACGCAAATAGCCGCGTTCAGCTTCGCCTAAATTGTCAAAACGCTGGCCATGTAAAAATACTTCGCCTGTGCTTGGACGGTCTAAACCACCCAACACATGCAATAAGGTACTTTTGCCCGAACCACTCGCTCCGACAATCGACACAAACTGCCCTTGCTGAACTTGTAAATCTAGACCACGAATCACTTCAACAGTGGTTTTGCCATCGGTAAAGTGTTTAGAAACTTGCTTGGCTTCCAGAACAATCTTACTCATAACGCAATGCCTCTGCTGGTTGAATTTTCGCGGCACGTAACGCAGGGTAAATCGTCGCCAAGAAACTTAAAATTAACGACAAGCTCACAATCACCACCACATCTTGCCATCTTAAATATGAAGGTAAGTAGTTGATAAAGTAAGCATCAAATAAATTTAGCCCTAATACATTATTCAACCATGCAATAAAACCACTGATACTAGACGCGAAAATAATCCCCAAGATTGCACCTGAAACCGTACCAATAACCCCAATGACCGTACCTTGCACCATAAAAATTTTGGTAATCGTGCTTGGTGATGCACCCAAAGTTCTTAAAATCGCAATATCCGATTTTTTATCGGTCACAACCATCACCAAAGAAGACACGATATTAAATGCAGCCACCAAAACAATTAGGAATAACAATAGGCTCACCATCGCCTTTTCCATTTGAATGGCGCTAAACAAGTTACCGTGAGTATAAGTCCAGTCCGAAGCGTAAAAGTTGGCAGGTAGCTCTTGCACAATATCTCGAGATACTTGTGGTGCAGCAAAAATATCATCCAGTTTTAAGCGTACACCTTGCGCACCATCGGGTAAACGCAGCAAAGTCGAAGCATCATTCAGGGCGATATATCCCATCATCGAATCGACTTCTGCACCAATACTAAAAATACCGACCACTTTGAAGCGTTTAAAACGCGGTACAACGCCTGCAGGTGATGGCGTCGCTTCAGGTAAAACCAAGGTAATGCTGTCGTTTAAACCCAAACCCAAGGCATCGGTCATTTGTTTGCCCAAAACAATACCGAACTCACCCTTTTGCAGATTATCGATACTACCTGCAACCATGTGGTTTTGAATGATGGATACTTTCTTTTCGTATTCGGGTTCAATTCCCGTGACCATAATGCCCGACACTTGCCCTTGTGCGGTCAACATGCCTTGCAATTGCGTGAATGGTGCAGCACCAACAACATGCTTATGTTGCTCAACTTTCGTTGCAAGTTCTGGCCAATTTGTTAAAATTTGTGTTGATGAAACAGTGGCTTGAGGTATCATGCCCAAGACACGATTTTTTAATTCGCGATCAAAACCATTCATCACCGAAAGTACGGTAATGAGGACGGCAACACCCAAAGTTAGACCGATCATCGAAACTAAGGCAATAAAAGAAATAAAGTGGTTACTGCGCCGAGCGCGCGTATATCTCAACCCTATATATAGCGAGATTGGTTTAAACATACCATCAAGTCCGAGGTAATACATTATGGAAAATTTACAGCATCAAAGCGTCGCGTCTGAACGTCGTGTCATGTCACGAATTGATGCTGCCCTGAGAATCAATTACCAGATCATTTCTGACGATGTTGCGCTGAACGACCCTTACGATGCTAATTTTGTTTTACCGCGTTATTTTCTACTACTCGCAGAATTAGATCAATTTGATCATGCATTAAACTACGAATTAGAACAATTAACTGAAAAAGATCAACAAATTGCTCGAATCTTATCCTTATTCAACCAAAAATTAAACCTTATTACAGGGTCTTTATACGATGCAATTGTACAAAGCATGTTACCTATCCCTGAACAGGTCAATTTTTCAGAAAGTGGTTTCAGTTTTTATAGTGAACGTGAATTAAACACGGGCAGTTATATTCATGTCACGCTCAGCCATCCTGAAAACTTTTTCCATATAGCCGCAACCGCGCAAGTGGTTTACAGCCGTGAAGAAGAAAATGGACAATATCGTACTGGGGCGTATTTTATTACTCTACACCCTCAAGATCGCGTCAAACTTGCAGAAGCCGTTGCTTTAAAACAAGCATAATCTAAGAAATAAAATAAATCATTTCTGCATGTTCGCGTATATAAAATCACGTGGATAACGCCATCTTTGCATATCGTTAGGATGGTGTTTTGATTTTCTGAGCCAATGCCCGACTTGCTTTAAGATCACGATAAAAATACAGCACTAAGCCTGACAATAAAACCAAAGCGCCCACAAATACCATGACCGATAAAGCTTCTTGATTGAGTAAAGCACCAATCAACAAAGCAATCATTGGCGTCATGACGGTGGTTAAAGATAAGGTGGTCGCCTGAATATTCTGCACCAATTTAAAATAACAGAACATTGCAATCAAAGAAGCCATGATCACGGTATAAAGTAAAGCTGCGATAGATTTAAGACTCGGCAAACTAGTCGGTACATATTGCCAAATAAACGGCACAATACATAAAGCCGCAATGGTTGATACCAAAATCGAGCCAGTTGCCTGTGCTACAGGTTCAACTTGCGCATTAACTTTTTTCACCCAGAAAATAGACATGGTGTAGGTCAATACACTAAACAGCATTAAAACAATACCCAGAGGATGCACATGCTGTGTTTCGCCGCCAAAGCAGATGATGCCAAGCCCTAAAATGGACACTGTCATTCCGATCCATTGAATACGTGCCAAATGCAACTGAAACACAAAACGACCAATCAAACCTGCTATGATGGGGGTCAGACCAAACATCAGGGCGATAATGCCTGAGCTTAAATAAGCGGTGGCAATGTAGGTGAAAATTTGTGAACCGATCAGACTAAACGAACCTGCCAAATAACTATGCCACGCTTGTAGATGATGTGGAAATTTCACTTTTAACAGCAGCAATAAAATAATAGCTAAGGGCAAAGCAATGAAAAAACGTAGCACCAAAGCCCAAAGCATGTGTAAATCTGACACACTCCAGACAATTGCCAAAGGCGTTGTTGCCCAAATGAAAACCAATAAGGCATAGGTCATCATAATATTGGTTTTAGAAGGCATGCGTGACTCGTATTAAGCAGTTTTACGTTTTTGCTTTTGGATGGTTTGATCTAGACTACTTGAAAACTCACGTTTATCACGTTCTGAAATAGGTGCTGGCCCACCTGTTTGTACGCCTGCACCACGCAAAGTATCCATAAAATCACGCAAATGCAGACGCGCTTTCACATTGGCAACAGTATAAATTTCACCACGTGGATGAATCGCTATTCCGCCCTTTTCAATCACTTGTGCCGCTAGTGGAATATCCTGCGTGATCACAATGTCGTGTTCCTTCATGCGATCTACAATTTCCTGATCGGCGGCATCGGCACCATGCATCACTTGAATAGAGTTAATCCGTACCGAAGGCGTAATCCCGACCGATTGATTGGCAACAAAAGTGACTTCAAGTTGGTAACGATCTGAAGCACGTAAAATGACTTCTCTTAGAATTTTAGGTAATGCATCTGCATCAACCCAAAGTTTAAATGGCAGCACTGTGCAACCCTGATAATAATATGCGACTAGTGTATCAAACTCATTACATTGCAGTATGTTTAAAATGCTCAGAATTGCATGCTAAAGTGTAGATGGATGTGATTTTGTTTCTGCTGCATCGCTGTCCACAATCTGTACAAATGCAGTGGCATTACATGAAATTTCAGCCAAAGACTTGAAAAATCGAAATAACCCTCGATCTAAGAGTAAAGAAAAGAACCCAACATCTCAAAGTGCTTATGAACAATCAAAATAGACCAGAAATCATCCGCATTGAAGATCAGAACTTCGGCAGCCATGTTGAACATTGGAATTTACTCACGGATGAACCCTGCACCGAAGTTCCAAAATGGTTAGGACTGGCTCTAGATGCACCAATTATGCCAATGGGTTTATGCCGCCAAGAAGCAGAAATGGATCAAAGCACATGGCTGATTCAAGGCCCAAGCAAAGAGGCAATTCAATTGACACAAGTGATTGCGGTTGAAAATAACAAACCACAAGCTGTAAAAACGGCTTTCCCTTGCTTTGAAAGTCCTTACAAAGTTGAAGCTAAAATTGAACGTATCATTAGCTGCAAATCTAACACTCAAGCGGTGCTTCGACTCAATTTAGGCAACAACAGTATTGTCTATGCTTTTGACAGTTTATACAGCGTCAACCATCAACAATACCAAAAAGATCAAACCTACTGGGTGCATTTAAACGCATGGGCGTATGAACTTGAAGCTGTTGCTGAAGGCGAACAATTGGTGGTCGATGATCCTGCGTCAATTAAACACCATCGTGCGCTGAATGATATTTTAGCAGCCAATGATGGTGTTGCACCTGCCAATCTGCAAGAACAAATTGACGCATGGCAACCTAAGTCCGAAGATGACAAAGCACCTGTAACGGTGGATTTTTCTAAAATGGTCGCATATTTATATGGCGAAAATATCGGTCAGGAAGATGAAGCTTGGTTTCAGGGCAATGTTGTTGGTAAAACCAGTTTTGAATTCATGAATCAAGCCTATACTGTTTATGATGTCACTCTAATTCATGATGAAAATCAGCCTGCGATTTTAATTCGTCTTGCAACTAAAAATCCTGCGCACCAAAACTTTGAAATTGGACAATACATTCGTGGCAATATTTGGATTCAAGCCAATATTCACAATATAAAACAGTAGTTTATTAAAAATAAACCTCAAAGTAGCTGTCTAAATAATAAATTCATATTCATCATCCCCCCATCCTCGCCTTCTCCTCAGGGAGAAGGAACTTTCAATACTTATTTCACTGATGGCTTATAATCAATTTCTGATTGTTAAAAGCGTGCTATTGATAGTATGAATATATTGATGCTTATTTAAGCATTTTAAATTCAAAAAAACGCAGTTATCCACAGCTTTAAATTTATTATAAATTCAAAATCAGCCATATTTTAAATCGAATATGTGGATAAGTTATTTTAAAACCCAAACATCTGCACCAAGCACCGTAGATAATCTGAAAGCCTTGAGTGGTGCGGATTTTAAAAATCAACACAGAATTAATTCATTATTGGCAGATATTATATTTAAAATAAAATTAGTACTTTATTTAATCAATTTTTTATGCTAAAAATATAGCCGTATTTAAATATTTAACGATAAATAGATCATCGGAAAATAATATCTATGAAAATCGTGCAAGAAGAAAACTTACAGCATGTAGAACATCAACTTGAGCAACGCTATCAGCTCGACCCAATGTCTTGCCTATTTTTTGCATTAGGCATGCTGCTCTCCGCCTACGGCTTACACTATTTTGTGTTCTGAGTTTCACTCATCAACAAGCCTCTATGACTTTTCACCTATTTCTATAAAAAAAAACCCAGCTAATTCAGCTGGGTTTTTGCTTTTTACTACTATCAATTAACCGTGACGTTTTGCAAAGTCATCCATAAAGTTAACCAAAGCTTGTACGCCATCTAATGGCACTGCATTATAAATACTTGCGCGCATACCACCTACAGAACGGTGACCTGCCAAGTTCAACAAACGGTTTTCTTCAGCTTCTTGCAAGAATTGTTTTTCCAGTGCGGCATCAGCCAAAGTAAACGGAACGTTCATAATTGAACGGTTTGCGCTATAAATTGGATTCGCGTAGAAATCGCTTGAATCGATATAACCGTATAATAATTTCGCTTTTTCTAGGTTAGCTTGATGAATCGCATCTACACCACCGTTTTGCAATAACCACTCAAACACTAAACCAGACAAATACCATGCATAAGTTGCAGGTGTATTCACCATGGAATCATTTTTTGCCTGTGCTGAATATTTCAAAATGCTTGGAATTTCAGGCTTGGCTTGATCAAGCAAATCTTCACGTACAATCACAATGGTTAAACCTGCTGGGCCAATATTTTTTTGCGCACCTGCATAAATCAGACCAAATTTAGATACATCTAAAGGTGCAGATAAAATGCTTGATGAGAAATCACATACCAACGGTTTGTCTGTTTCTGGAATATTGGCAAACTGCAAACCACCAATTGTTTCGTTATCTGCATAATGCACATAGGCAGCATCGGCAGATAAGTTCCATTGGCTTTGTTCGCTAATGGCATGCTTACCTTCAATCTGAATACCCGCTTCAACGACATGAATATCGCCATAGCGCTGCGCTTCTTTTAAGGCTTTTTCAGACCAAATACCCGTGTGGATATAATCTGCCTTGTTGTTTTTACCCAACAAATTCAATGGAATCGCAGAGAATTGTAGCGATGCACCACCCTGCAAGAACAATACTTTGTAGTTCTCAGGAATATTCATGAGTTTGCGCAGGTCTGCTTCCGCTTTTTCAGCCATGGCAACATAGTCGGCACTACGGTGGCTCATTTCCATGATCGAAAGACCTTTGCCATGCCAGTCAAGCATTTCAGCTTGAGCTTTTTCAAGTACGGCAGTCGGTAATGCTGCAGGACCAGCACAGAAGTTGTACGCGCGCATGATTTTTCCTTTCAGAGTGAAACACAATAAAATGATGGCATTTAACCATATCTGGCAGGGTCTTGCACAAAATTATTTCAATCTATGAGCCAAGATAGAGTCAAAAAATCAATGTAGATTCGAGGGATAAATTTACTAAATCAAAAAAAGAGGTTGAAATGTGTGCGACAATATCTGTCGCAAATTGATCAAAAAAACCACCCACTACTCCTAATTAAATGATATTTTAAATAAATATTAAAGGGGAAATAAACAATGACAACATTCTTCAATCACTTTAAGGTAGATAAAAATTTACTTGAAGTTGACTTCTTTGACCCTAATCTGGAAACAGATACTCGCTTATACATTGATAGTTATTATTTAACTCGTTGTGAGAACATACATTCCAAGTCTGCTCTGACTACTCAGCAAAATTTTATGAAATGTTTAATGGAAGCTCTTAAAGAAAAAGATGAAATTAAAGCAAGAAAATTATGCTCCCATTTTCCTGAGCCCAAATATACTGGCATTGGTGCAACTAAAGAAGGAGTAAATGGCAAAGGATCACACGATATTAAAGTTGAATATATACTCACATGCTTAAAGTCTTCTCAGGCAGCTCAGACAGGCTTATTAGAAGATCTTGAAGAATTAATATTAGTTGTAGATGGTATAGATCCGGACACTATTTCAGATATAACGACTAGGGTCTGTTGACATTTCATAAATGGCTTGCGCTGTAGGCTAAAACTGAGCAGATCAGGCATGAAACGCAAGGAATAGCGAGATTATTGCTAAGTTTCATAACACAATCTGAGAAAGTTTTAGCCACAGCCTTTCAGGGCGAGCATATTTTTTGCTGCTATTGCGTTATGTGCCAGTCATTTAAAATGACTAAATTTCCTGTCCCATGCCTTATAGCAGCTAAAAAACCTTGCGAGATATATCTCTCATGCCGCAAACATAGACGAATTGTCAACAAACCCTAATATTTGCTTTAAACATTTTGCAGAATATACATTAGAACAATGTGAAAAATTAGGTATAGAAACGACTGAAACAAAAGAGGCTATTCATTTCTTTTGTGCAATCGATAACGAATGGAAAAAATCAAAATTTTCACTTCCTCACGCTCCTTGGGGGCCTAATAAAGTTGTTGGACCTGTAATTTTGTTACCTCAAAATATCTTGGAATCTATGATTAGCTATAAAACTAATTATTTTTTCACTAATATTAGACCTCTTGCGAAAGTAAAAAATTGTTTATACTCATCTCATGAAATATGAAAATTTAACAAGATTTAATGATGAAGAATTTAAACGACTTGTTGGAGTTCCTCGTCCATTATTCTTAAAAATGGTATCAGTGTTACAACATGCTGAACTTGCCAAGAAAAAATCTGGAAGACCTCATTCGTTGTGTTTAGAGGATCAATTGTTGTTAACTTTAAATTACTTACGCTGTTATAGAACTCAAATTGAGTTATCCGCCGACTATAACCTAGCTGAAAGTAATGTGAATCGTACGATTCAGAAAGTTGAAAATGCTCTGATTCAATCACGGATTTTCGCATTGCCGAAAAGGAATCAAAAGTTTAATGAGGGGGATTATGTAATCGTTGATGTTACTGAGTCACAGATTGAGCGTCCCAAAAAAACAAAGAAAATTCTATAGTGGTAAAAAGAAGAAACATACGCTAAAAACACAGGTCATTTTTAACCCCCAATTAAAGCAAATTGTAAGTATACAGATTGAAGATGGCAGAAAACACGATCTGAACATTGAGCGTAAGCATTTGAAGGAGATGATTATTTATCCTTATATCATGGCAGATTTAGCCTATAAAGGATTTCATCAGATTAAGAGTAAGTTACTCATTCCAATCAAGAAACCTAACAATTTATCATTACCCCAAATAGCAAAACAGATCAACCAAGAAATCAGTCGGCGTAGGATCACAATTGAACATATCAACGGCAAACTTAAACATTTTCGGATATTAACAGAACGCTATAGAAATAGACGGAAACGATTTGGTCTAAGAATGAATTTAATTGCTGGAATGGTGAATTGGATGCTCTTAAATTAACTTTCGCAAGAGATCTATTGCCACCCCTTTATTTAAAGAAGAAGTTTTACGTAGAGATGCTTCAGCAAGCTTTATTTATTCTTTAAAATCTGGCGAGAAAAGAGTGAATGTAAAAAAATGCGAGAGCAACATCCTGAATTTCGAGGGGGGAAAAAGCAATATGGATGAATTAATCGCAAAAAATCCAAGACTTTTAAAAGAATATAGAGAAAAAGTAGCTAAAAAACGCTATTTAAAAAGAAAAGGTAAAAAAAGAAGATTAGAGGACGCATAAGCGTGCTTTTTATAGACAAATGTACAAGAAACAATACTATAACTTTACACTAGTTCTATCTGCGAACCTTTGATTTATACTAGCGGGATAACATTACCGGCTTTATATCAGTTTAGCGACTTTATGAACTTAAAGAAAAATAAAAGACAGCTTGTCTGGGGTTTAAATCTGCTTGCATCTATGATGTATGGCAGCTTTGCTCATGCACAGAGCATCAGCTTTCAGGATGCTGAACGTCAGTTGTTGCAAAATTCTTATAGCAGCCAAGCCTATCAAAGTCTGGAACAGGCTTCAAAACTTGAAGCTGAAGCAGTAAAAGGCGTAGGTCTGCCACGTGTCGACCTGAATGTTCGTGCCTATGCCTTTCACAGTGAAGTCGATATTCCATTAAAGCAATTTAAAAATAATCTGGAGAATTCACTCTCTCAAGGCGTGAATGGCCGGCTTAATGAGTGGGAGGCCAGTAATGGCGTGGATCTACCTGCAGGTATTACCGATCCACTGCGTGATGGACTTAACAATACTATTCATAGCGGAGTTGGTCTGATTCCGGATACGTCTAATGTCATCCTTGAAGATCAGGTGATTCGCCCCACTGTTTCCGTGATTATGCCAATATATACTGGAGGCCTCACCCGTAGTGCCAAAGAAATTGCCAATATTCAGGTCGGTCGTAGTCAGCTCAGCAACAAACAGCAGCAAGATACGCAGCGTTTTGAACTGATTCAAAGTTATTTTAATGTGCAGCTCCAAAAGCAATTGCATGCAGCTGCGCTGTTTAATCTGAATGCCATGCAGCAGCATTATCGCAATGCCTTAAAAATGGAACAGCAAGGTTTTATCAGTAAAGGCCAGCGTATGCAATTTGAAGTGGCACGTAATAATGCCGAGCGCAGCCAGCAAAATACGCAGGCCAATTTGAATGCTGCGCTGTTCCAGCTGAATAATCTGCTTCAGGAAAGTAGCATCACTGAGCTTTCGACGCCTTTATTTGTCAATAAAACCGAGCCACAGGCCTTAAATCATCTGCTAAAAACTTTTAGTCAGAACTCTGCGCTGATTCAAAAAATGCAGCTGGATACCCAATTGGCCCAAGCCAATGTGAAAGCCCAGCAAGCAGCGAAAAAACCAAATGTATTTGCTTTTGGCGAATATAGTCTGGATCAAAATGAAAACTGGATTGTCGGGGTTGCCGCACGCTATAACCTGTTTTCCGGGATCGATAAAAACAAGAATATTCAGGCTGCCGAACTCAAACGCTCTGCAACAGAACTGCTTACTGCACGCACCCAGCAGGAAATTGAAAATCTGATTTATAAATCTTATAGCGAAGCACTTAGTGCACAGCAAAGTGATGTACTTCTGGCACAAAACTTGAAAGCCGCACAGGAAAATTTACGCATCCAAGAATTGTCTTTTAAAGAAGATACGGGCACCGCCACACAGGTCATCGATGCACAAAATATGCTGAGCGGACTACGAGCTGAAACTGCCTTGAATGCTTACAAATATGTGATGTCACTGGCCACACTATTACAAAGCCATGGCTCGATTGCAGAATTTCCAACCTACATTCAACATGCCAACACCCACTATATTCGCTAATGGAGCCGAACATGAACGAAGATCAAAAACCCAATGATCCTGTGAATGAAGTGGCTTCATCCAGCGATACAGAAAAATCGCCTGCGCAACAGGTAGAAACAAAAACTGAAATAGAAAACAACGCGACGACTTCGACCGAGCAACAACAAGCTCCTGAAATCGCTAAAAAGAAAAAATATTTATTGCTCGCCCTGATTCCAGTTCTGCTGGCAGTCATCGCTTTTGGATTGTGGAAAAGCTACCAACCGGCTCCGCTTGAATTGCAGGGTCGTGTAGAAGCTGAAACAGTTCAGGTGGCGACCAAAGTGCCAAGCCGTATTGAAGAAATCTATGTAGAAGAAGGTCAGCGGGTCAAAAAAGGCGATGTACTGGTGCGCTTAAACAGCCCGGAAATTCAGGCCAAAAAACAGCAAGCCGCAGCGGCTTTACAATCTGCGCTGGCCTTACAATCGACTGCTGAACGTGGCTCGCAAGAAGAAAATATCGCCAGCCTGTATGCCAACTGGCAATCGCTGAAAGCACAGCAAAATTTAGCCAAAGTTTCTTATGAGCGTGGTGCAAATTTATTTAAGGAAGGTGTGATTTCACGCCAGCGCCGTGATGAATTGTATGCAGCCAGTCAATCAGCGGCACAAATGACAGAAGCAGCGTATCAGCAATACGCACGTGCCAAACGTGGCAGCACCTCGCAGCAAAAGAGTTCTGCCGATGCACAAGTAGATATTGCCCAGGCTGCGCTGGATGAAGCCAATGCATTAGAGGCAGAAACCCAATTAGTAGCACCTGTAAACGGAACGGTGTCTAAAACCTATGGCAAAGTCTCGGAGCTGGTAGCCACCGCAGTCCCTGTGGTCAGCCTGATTGAAGATCAAATGTGGGTGAGCCTGAATATTCGTGAAGACCAATATGCCCCATTTCAGAAAATGAGCAGTATTGAAGGTTATATTCCCGCCCTAGATAAAACCGCCACTTTTCAAATTAGACAGATCAGTGCTGAAGGTGAATTTGCCACCATTAAGACCACACGTCAAACCGGCGGTTATGATGTGCGCAGTTTTAAGCTGCATCTTGTACCCACACCAGCGATTTCTGAACTGAAAGTCGGGATGAGCGTGTTATTTAAACTGAAAGAGACCCGATAATGTGGACGGGTATATGGCGCGAACTGCGCTATCTGCTCAGCGAAAAATGGGATCTGTGTCTGGTCACGCTGGCACCTGCACTGGTGATTATTTTATTCAGCAGCATGTTTGCTCAAGGGAAATCGGATCATTTACCGATTGCGATTATTGATCAAGACCAGAGTGCGCTGAGTCAAAGCATTTATCAACATGTGGCGCTGAATCATACTCTTAAAATTGCTACGGTGTCGGAACAAACAGCTGAAATTGAGCGCCTGTTAAATCAAAATAAAATTTGGGGTTATATCCATATTCCAAGCGGTGCCGAGCAACGTCTGGTTCGTGCCCAGGATGCTGACATCAGTATTGCTTTTAACCAGAGTTATTTCAGTATTGGAAATACCATTTCCTCGGCCATGCTGGTCAGTACCCTACAAGCACTCGCTGAATTTAGCGGACAGCAATATCTGGGCAACCGACTCCCCTCTCTCGAAGCACCGTCACCGCATATTAAAATATCTCCGCTGTATAATCCGCAGCTGAATTATGAATTCTATCTGGAACCCTATGTCATTCCGGCAATTCTGCATTTACTGCTGTGTTGTTGTGTGGCATTTTCCGTCGGTCAGGAACTGAAGCGGCAGACCTTAACAAGCTGGATTAGCAACTCATCCATCTGGATGGCATTGCTGTCTAAGAACCTGATCTATGTGGCTATTTTTAGTCTATGGACCTGGATCTGGATGTTCTGGCTGATTGAAATTCGCGGCTGGTTTGTTGCCGGCTCGCTCGCTCTGATTCTATCGGCACAATTTCTGCTATATAGCGCTTATGCATTTTTAAGCAGTGCAGTGGTTCTGGCAACCAAAGATTTAAGTAAATCTTTTGGCATCATTGCGGTCTATGGTGGTTCATCTTTAAGTTTTGCCGGTGTGACTTTACCTTTAAATAATGCGCCCCTATTCACCCAGTTCTGGTCCAATATTATTCCGTTTACGCCCTATGCCAAATTACAAACTGAACAATGGGTGATTGGTAGTCCATTGCATATTTCACTGCAAGCTGGATTCATGCTGCTGATCTATGCCCTAGTTTACGCTCTGCTGGCTTATCTGTTTCTTAAAAAAATAGTTAAAGGAGCAGTCCAATGAAATCCCTCTGGTTTTACTATCTGCAAAGCTTTAAGGATATTGTCAGTCACGGCACGATCTTTACCACGCTTATTCTATCCGTCTTGTTTTACAGCTTTTTTTATCCAACCGCTTATCAGGCACAGCAGGCTGAAGCCTTACCGATTATTATTGTCGATGAAGAACAAAGTAACTTAAGCACCCGTATTATTGGTCAAGTGGCACAAAGCCCCAATGTGGAGATTGAGGCGATTACCGGCAATTTTTCCGAGGCCAAACAATGGGTTGAATCACAAAAAGCCGATGGTATTTTACTTCTGCCGGACAATTTATCGCAAAGCTTAAGGCATGGTGAAACAGGTGGCATTGGCCTGTATTTAAGTACAGCCAACTTTTTAGTAACCAAACAAATTGGTCTGGGCTTAGCCACATCAGTTGAGCAAACTTTGGCAGATTATACTGAACGCTTTGGCAAGGTCTCGGATTTTTCACCTGCCCTTTCTGTGCATCAAATTCCTTTATTTAATCCGCTGTCCGGCTATGGCAGCTATGTCTTTCCTGCGGTTGCACCTTTAATTATCCACCAAACCATTCTTTTGGGTTTGAGTATGCTGATTTTGGTATATCGGGAAAGAAAAATAGAATTAAACACAAATGCATTGATTGGGATGTGTTTAGCGGTCTTCACCATTGGTTGTCTGGGATGTTTCTATTTATTCGGCTTTAGCTTCTGGCTATTTGATTATCCGCGCGGTGGCAACCTGCTCGGGATGCTGCTGGCTGTTGCGGTTTTTATCTACACGATAATTGGCATGACCTTCTTATTTGCTAGTTTTCTGGATCTGCCGGAACGTGCGGGGCATGTCATTGTATTCACTTCTATTCCACTGTTCTTTTTATCTGGTGCGGCCTGGCCGCATGCTGCCATGCCCACCTGGATGCAAGTCGTTGGCGAAATCCTGCCCTCTACCCAAATTGTGCAGATGTTTATTCAACTCAATCAGATGGGTGTGCCTACAACACTGATCTTGCCTAAATTGCTCTATCTTGGAATGATCGGTAGCTTGTGCTTTTTTTTGGCTTATCGACGTTTAATTTCTGGTCATCAAAGCAGATAGAGCATTATAGCAATGCTCCTATTCCACTTATTTACCCGATTCGCCAAAGACTTGAATATTGAAATTATGAATCTTGTTGCTACCATTCGGCTTGTCAAAACTAACATCATACTGAACCAGATTTTCTGGATAGGCAATTTCATAGCTGACCTTATATTGCCCAAGCTGATCGGTTGCTTCTTCAATCTCTTTGGTCATTAAAGTCTTAGACTTGTATTCACCTTGAGGAATTGAACGTGAAAAGCGTTTCATCAGCTTTTCATTGTCCTTAAACTGGGTTTGCAACTGCGGCTCTAACTGATCCAAAAACTCGTCATACTTCCCATCACGCAAATCCTCATAGGCTAGCTGTGCCGCCTTTTCCTGTTCAGGACTCGGATCTGGAATATTGTCCATTGAATTACAGCCACTCAATGCAACCGCTGCTGCCAACAACATTAATTTGGTTTTCATCGCTTACCCTTATGCAGTCAACGTTTATAAAAAAGGACGCCGAAGCGCCCTTTTTATCAGTAAAAAACTTATTCTTCTACTCAATTTTCACCGTCTTTTTCCACTTGCTCAGTTTCAGCAACTGCATCCGTTTCAGCCACTAAAGATTCTGCACCTTCAATCGCTTCAACAAACTCGTCTTCTTCAACAGCTTCAATCGCTTCCACACCCACCAGTGTTTCGTTTTCACCCAAGCGGATTAAACGTACACCTTGTGCATTACGACCTGTTTGCGCCACTTCAGAAGCGCGAGTACGCACTAATGTACCGCCATCAGAAATCAGCATCAGTTCTTTGCTTTCATCAATAGCAACTGCACCGACCAATTCACCATTACGTTCAGAGGTCTTAATGGCAATCACACCTTTACCACCACGTTTTTTGGTTGGGAAGTCGTCTACAGGTGTACGCTTACCATAACCATTCGCCGAAGCACACAAAACTTCGCCTGTTTCTGGTACTACGACTAGCGATACGATACGGCTGATGAGTGCTGAATCTGAACTGTCTTCATCATCGCCATCGACTTCTACATCTTCGACATCTTCAACTTGTGCTGAACCGAAGCTGACACGCATACCACGTACGCCTTTGGCCGCACGACCCATTGAACGTACATCGGTTTCAGCAAAACGAATGGCTTTACCCTCATTAGAGAACAACATAATTTGCTGTTCGCCATCGGTAATTGCAACACCAATTAAGGTATCGTCTTCATTCAATTCAATAGCACGTAAACCATTCGAGCGCACGTTACTGAATTGTTCCAATTCAACCCGTTTTACCGTACCCGATGCCGTTGCCATAAAGACATAGAAGTTTTTACGTAAGGCTTCAGCTTGTGATGCAAACTCTGCAATGATCTCGTCATCTAAATCGGTTGCAGAAAGCTCTACACCCAATTGTTTCAATTGCACACGTAATGCGTCAGATAAATCATCACCATCTGCTAATTCAGTAAAGGCAGCTTCTAATTCTGCATATTGAGCGGCAATGATCGCGTTAGTTTGCAGATGTGCCGCATTGGCTTTCACATAGCTACGGAAGTCTGCCAACCGCTCGGTAAATTTCTTCGGTGCATCAATGACAGGTAAAATCGCGGTGATGGTTTCGTTCGCATCTAACGGCAATAAGTTCACCATTGGACGACCTTTAGCACCACGCGATGCTTGCGGGACTTCAAAAACTTTCAGACGATAAACTTTACCCACATCAGTAAAGCACAACACCGTTGCGTGGTTGGACGTCACAATTAAATGCTGCACATAATCGTCTTCTTTCATCGACGTTGCAGATTTACCACGACCACCACGACGCTGTGCTGCGTAATCTGACAATGGTTGAGTTTTTGCATAACCTGTTTGTGAAACAGTCAGTACCACTTGTTCTTCTGGAATTAAATCTTCACGCGAGAAATCAATACGCGATTCTACAATTTCAGTACGACGTGCATCGCCATATTGTTGTAAAACTTGCGCTAATTCTTCACGAATCACGCCCATCAACAAATTAAAGTCATTCAGAATTGCAGTTAATTCAGCAATTTGTGCCAAAATTTCAGAATATTCCGCATGTAACTTGTCTTGTTCTAGACCTGTTAAACGATGCAAACGTAATTCTAAAATTGCGGTCACTTGCGCAGGTGATAAACGATAAACCTGACCCTCTAAACCAAATGGGCGGTTAGGATCTTCACCTTCAATTTCGTCTGGACGTACAGAAACTGAACCAGCTTTTTCTAATAATGCGACTACACCGCCTGCTGCCCATTCGCCTACCTGTAACCGCTCACGCGCTTCGGCTGGGTTGGCAGAAGATTTAATGGTTTCGATGATGGCATCAATATTGGCCAACGCGACGGTTAAGCCTTCTAAAATGTGTCCACGTTCACGTGCTTTACGCAACTCGAACATGGTACGGCGGGTCACCACTTCTTGGCGGTGACGAATAAATGCCGCAATAATATCTTTCAGGTTCATCAATTTTGGCTGACCATTGTCTAGGCAAACCATGTTGATGCTGAATGAGTTTTCTAATTGTGTATTCAAGAATAGGTTATTCACAATCACTTCAGCATTTTCACCACGCTTCAGATCAATTGCAATACGCATCCCTTCTTTATCAGACTCATCACGTAGTTCTGAAATACCTTCGAGTTTCTTCTCTTTTACCAGTTCAGCAATACGCTCAATGGTTTTGGCTTTATTGACCTGATAAGGGATTTCAGTAAAGACGATGGTGGTACGACCTGACTTTTGATCTTCTTCAAAATGATACTTACCACGAATATGTAAACGGCCTTTACCTGTACGGTAAGCATCGACAATGCCTGATTTACCGTAGATGATGCCACCTGTAGGGAAGTCCGGACCAGTAATATGTTCCATCAACCCTTCAATTGAAATATTTGGGTTGTCTGCATAAGCCAAACATGCATGCACCACTTCAGTCATGTTGTGCGGTGCCATATTGGTCGCCATACCTACAGCAATACCTGCAGCACCATTGACCAATAGGTTTGGAATACGAGTAGGCATCACTTGAGGAATACGCTCAGAGCCGTCGTAGTTATCTTCCCAATCGACAGTGTCCTTTTCTAAATCGGCCAACAGTTCATGAGTAAGTTTGCGCATACGGACTTCGGTATAACGCATGGCTGCGGCACTATCGCCATCAATCGAACCGAAGTTACCCTGACCATCGACCAATTGATAACGCAAACTGAAATCTTGCGCCATACGAACAATTGTTTCGTAAACTGCATAATCACCGTGAGGGTGATATTTACCGATGACGTCACCGACTACACGGGCAGACTTTTTGTAAGCTTTGTTGTAGTCATTGCCCAATTCGTGCATTGCGAATAGCACACGACGATGCACAGGTTTTAGACCATCTCGTACATCTGGCAGCGCACGTGACACAATCACGCTCATCGCATAGTCTAAATACGAGTGCTTGAGTTCATCCTCAATGGCAATCGGTCTAATTTCCGATACGCTCATGCATACTCCTTATTCTGCAAACAAATTTTGCTTGCATTTTATATGTCGTAAAACTTGCAAATGATTAGCCTGAAATGCAGGCTAAAAATAAAAACTAGCGAAAAATTATAGCATATACGCCTGTGTTTTTGTGCTTTAGAGATGATCTTAATCTTGTTAATTTACTTAAATTTAACGGTGATTTTTTAGGCAAAAAAATATTCACACCCAAGAAACAAAAGTGCTTCATATTTTTAAGAGTCACGTCAAAATATCTTCAACATATACTTGCTCGATATGTACCCACATATACGCTAAGTTCACATAATGTACTTAAAACCAATCACTGCATCTAAATTAAAAAAGACAATAAAAAACGCCCCCATGCAATTCACATAGAGGCGTCTTGAACTGTGCTCAGAACTTAGATTTTAGAAACCAATTCTGGAACAACAGTGTTCAAATCACCCACTAACCAGTAGTCTGCTACTGCATTAATTGGTGCTTCTTCGTCTTTGTTGATTGCAACAATCACTTTAGAGTCTTTCATACCTGCCAAGTGCTGAATCGCACCAGAGATACCTACAGCGATGTACAAATCAGGTGCAACGATTTTACCTGTTTGACCTACTTGCATGTCGTTTGGTACGAAGCCTGCATCTACTGCTGCACGTGAAGCACCTTGTGCTGCACCAAGTTTGTCTGCTAATGGATCAAGTACTTTGTGATAGTTCTCACCAGAACCTACACCACGACCACCAGAAACTACAATACGTGCTGCAGTTAATTCTGGACGCTCTGATTTCACAATTTCTTCAGACACGAACTTAGAAATACCAGCATCACCTGTCACACTCGCAGCTTCAACCGCAGCCGAACCACCTTCTGCAGCTACTGGGTCAAATGCTGTACCACGTACAGTACCCACTACAATCGCTTCTGAAGATTCTACAGTTGCAATCGCATTACCTGCATAAATTGGACGCTTGAATGTTTTTGCAGAATCTACAGCGACGATGTCTGTGATCATGCTGACATCAAGAAGTGCAGCCGCACGCGGTAAAATGTTTTTACCTGTTGTTGTAGAAGCAGCAAGGATATGGCTATAACCTTTGCCTAATTCTGCAACAAGTTTTGCTACGTTTTCAGCCAATTGGTTTGCATAAGCCGCATCGTCAGCAAGTAATACTTTGCTTACGCCTGCAACTTTAGCTGCTTGGTCTGCAACTGCTTGTGCACCAGAACCCGCAACCAATACAGTGATATCACCACCGATTTTTTGAGCTGCAGCAACAACGTTTAATGTTGCACCATTTAGTGCTTTATTGTCGTGCTCAGCGATAACTAAAATACTCATGATTTTTATCCTTCTGTATTAGATCACTTTCGCTTCGTTTTTCAATTTTTCTACAAGCTCATCTACAGATTTCACTTGTACGCCCGCTTTACGCTCAGCAGGTGCTTCAACTTTTACAGTTTTCAGCTTAGTACCTGTTGCAACGCCATAATCTGCAGGAGATTTGGTGTCTAGCGGTTTTTTACGTGCTTTCATGATGTTTGGAAGTGCCGCATAACGTGGCTCATTCAAACGTAAGTCAGTGGTGATGATTGCAGGAAGTGCAAGCTCAACAGTTTGTAAACCACCGTCAATTTCACGTGTTACCTGAACTTTGTCGCCATCTACTTTTACTTCTGAAGCAAAAGTACCCTGACCTACACCAAGTAAAGCGCCTAGCATTTGACCAACTTGGTTAGAGTCGTCATCAATAGCTTGCTTACCCAATAAAATAAGTTGTGGTTGTTCTTGTTCAACAACACCTTTTAAGATTTTAGCCACTTCAAGTGCACCAATCTCATCGGCTGTTTCAACCAAAATACCACGGTCTGCACCAAGCGCCATTGCAGAACGAATTTGTTCCTGCGCTTCTTTAGGACCAATGGATACCACTACGATTTCTGAAACAGTTCCTTTTTCTTTTAAACGAACCGCTTCTTCCACTGCGATTTCACAGAATGGGTTAATTGACATCTTAACGTTAGTTAGGTCAACTCCACTATTATCCGGCTTAACGCGAACTTTAACGTTGGCATCTACCACACGTTTTACAGCAACAAGAGCCTTCATGTAATCCTCGGCTGTTTTAGCAAAAGTAAATATTGAGAAAAGTTAATAATAACTCTTCGCTTTAAATTTTTTAGGTGTCCTATCTTGCTATGTGATCGGCATTTCGGTCAAGTCAGAATTGTCTAAACAAAGCGAAAAATGCCGAAAATAAACTGAACGATGCGTTCATACTTTTTTATTTCTAAAAATTAACAAACCAAGCGACGATTATATAAGCAATTTTAAGCTTTGATTTATATTATGTTTTTTATTTATTTCCCTCATCAACAAGATTGATTGAAATGCAATTCAAATTGAGTTCCGCCTACAATTTAAGCAAAGTTCCTTACATAAAACCCCATAATCTGACTGTCATTAAAGATAGAAAACTTTATTTTTTGCAGTATTTTTTCAGATATAAATGCTCTTTTAAAATGTGACTGCTGGTTCACAAAACTGTATTCAGCAGTTTATTGGGTATGAAATAAACAATCTGTTTTATTTTGATGGATATTTATGCGCTTTCACCACGCCACCTCCCAGATAAAGGACATAAAAAAACTCAGCTTAAACTTGCTGAGTTTCTAAAAAGTCACGGTGGATATGACTTAAATCTATCAACTCATAGGCCTGTAAATTAAAAATTTCCCAAACTGCAATAAAATCTTCTTTTACATCTATTTTACTACCAGCGGATGAGCGTGCTTGCCACTGCTGATCTGAAATCCATAAATAGCTTTGTTGCGTTTGCGGATGAATCGCCTGCATTTTACCTTCGGCATTAATACCCTGCACTAAACAATCGGCAGGTAGTTCTTGCTCGATCATCGGCAAGCTTATTTCGACAAAATGTTTCACTTGACGCAAGCCATAACCTGCAAAAATTTCTTTTTGGCTTGGGCTTAATTGTTCATATGTTTCTTGAAGATTCGAAATCATGGTTTTGCCTATCATTTGATATCCAAAGTGTTATGCAGTGGAACAAAAAATAATGTCATCCATGTCTATTATTCGTGTGACCCACTCTTTCTGCTTCTTTATACTGCATAACGCACTTTTTTATTATTCTACAATAGTTGCAATGACATCTTGGTGAAAGCGCTTTTACTTAAAGTATTAAGTACAGCACAAAGGCTTTACAACTGACTGTGAGAAAAATATTTGCAGTATGAAATAGCTATATTTTAACTTGCAAAAATAATGCCGACTTTAGGTAAAGCTTTACTTTTTACTCGCACGTGGATGTGCCTGATCATAAACTCGCGCTAACTGATCAAAATCGACATGGGTATAAATTTGCGTGGTGCTTAAATTGCTATGCCCAAGCATTTCTTGGACTGCACGTATATCCCCACTATTCGACAGCATGTGACTTGCAAAACAATGTCGCAATAAGTGCGGATGCAAATCGACATTAACGCCCGCACGCTGCGCCTGAAACTTCACCCGATTTTCAATTTGGCGTGCTTTTAAAGGTTCACCTTTTTGAGTAATAAACAATGCTGCATCGGGTACAAAATCGCCCTGCCATAAAGGGTAAATCTGCAGCCATTGCATCACCGCATCTTTGGCTTTGCGACCAAAAGGCACTATACGGGTTTTATTGCCTTTACCCGTAATGCGCAGCAATTGACGGTTAAAATCTAAATCGCGGATACGTAAACTTTGTACCTCTGCTAGGCGCAAACCACTCGAATAGAGCAATTCTAAAATCGCTTTATCGCGTCGCCACATTTGTTGTTGTACTTCAGTTTCAGGTTCAGGCTGATCCAAAATTTGATGAATCGTTTCAATATCAATCAAACCCGGCAAAGGTCGTGGCTGACGTTTTAGCTGAAAATTATCAATTGGATTAAATTGTAAATACTGCCCTTGCGCGGCCCATTTCATAAACTGACGAATCGCTGACAACATGCGCTGTAAACTGCTGCTATTTAACTGTTGCTGTTCTACTTTTTGCGCTAAATAATGGCGCAAATCTGCAGCCTCTACATCATATAAGGCAAGTTGTTGTTGCTCACAAAAGCTAAAAAAATCGTTTAAATCGCGTGCGTAGGCTTTTAACGTATGCGGTGACTGCTGTTGTATTTCTCGTTCTTTGAGCCACATCTTTAATAGTTGCTGCGGATCGTACATTAGTCACGCTCCGATTGCTGAACTGCGGCAAACTGAGATAAATAAGCAGCAATGTGTTCAGCCGCCTGATCTGCATGTGTTTCTAAAAACAAATGATCACCATCATGCACAATTTTTAATACGGCTTGTGGAAATTGTTGTTGTAAAAACTCACCTACCGCCAGTGGACTTATCGGGTCTTGATCACCCCATAACAACAAAATAGGCATGTTGATTTTAGCAAAGTCTACCGTGTAATCGGCCTTTGCCTCTACAAACCAGTCAGGATAATTTAAATCACTTGCTTGATAGTCTTGTCGCCAATCTTGCACCTGAAAACTGCTTAAATCCATGCCACCAGATGTTGCAACCAATACTAATCCTTTGACTTTTTCTGGATATTGCAACGCGGCAGCAACTGCAAAAATACCACCCATCGACTGTGCAATGATAATGCAATCATCTGGGATATTCGCCAACACATAAGCCTGCAAACTTGCAAAATCATGTACCTGTGAATGTGCAGGTTGATGATTAAATTCAGGATAAGCCACAATTTTTACAGCATTCTGCCACGGCAATTTTTCAATTTTTTCGATTAGCGGATGAAAAAATGCGGTATTGCCTGAAGCGCCAGGTAAAAAAATCAGTTGCGGCATAATGAGTAGAAGTTTTTAGAGTGACATTCAGTACAGCATACCTGATCCGTGCTGCAAGATACAAAAAAGCACCATTCGTTTTGAATAGTGCTTTTAAGTAAGATAAGAGCTGTTCATGTTAGAACGAAACATCAGCCCTGAAAATAATTTAAATCCAAACGACCGTGATAGACATTAGCAGTTGGCCCTGTCATCCACACCACATCGCCTTCACGCCATTCTATTTGCAACTTACCACCTGCCAGTTCAATTTCAACTGAATTAGACAATAAGCCACGGCGCATACCCGAAACGGCTGCAGCACATGCACCTGTACCACAAGCCAAGGTTTCACCTACGCCACGTTCAAACACACGCAAACGCGCATGTTTTTCGTCAATGATTTGCATAAAACCTGCATTGACGCGCTGTGGAAAACGCTCGTGTGATTCCACTTGTGGGCCAATACCTGCAACATCGGCAGTCAATACATCAGGCACAATGGTCACAGCATGAGGATTGCCTATGTTCACCACATCAATGGTCAATGCAGCACCATCTTTCAGCGCAATGTCATATAAGTTATCAGGCTCATCGGCAATGAATGGAATCTCATGCGGCAAGAATTTTGGATAGCCCATATTCACCCGCACCCAACCGTTTTGCCCCAATTCAGGCTCTACAATGCCTGCCTTGGTTTGCACCTTGATTTTGGTTTTGGTCGTAAGCTGACGTTCATGCACAAAACGTGCAAAACAACGCACACCATTGCCGCACTGCTCCACTTCAGAACCATCGGCATTGAAAATGCGATATTTAAAATCGACATTTGGTAAATCGGGCGGTTCCACAATCAGGAGTTGGTCAAAGCCAATCCCGAAGTGGCGGTCTGCAAGGCGTTGAATAGTCAGCGCATCCAAATACGCCCGCTGGCTGATGAGATCAACCACCATGAAATCATTGCCTAAACCATGCATTTTGGTAAATTCTAATAACATCTCGAATTCCCCTTATGGCAATAAACGCTCTCTTTCCCACAAAGATTCAATGCTTTCACGTTCACGAATTAAGTGTGCCTGATCTGCATCGACCATCACTTCGGCCGCACGACCACGAGTGTTGTAGTTAGAGCTCATCACAAAACCGTATGCACCCGCACCCATCACGGCCAAAATGTCATTTTCAGCAATCGCCAATTCACGGTCTTTACCCAAGAAATCTCCTGTTTCACAGATTGCACCCACCACATCCCATGCTTTGCTTTCAACATCGGTACGTGGAGTCACTGGCTGAATATCCATCCACGCTTCATACAATGCAGGGCGGATTAAGTCATTCATTGCTGCATCAATAATTGCAAAATTACGATGTGTGGTCGGTTTGAGTAAATCAACCTTAGTCAGCAATACACCCGCATTGGCAGAAATACTACGGCCTGGCTCCATATATACTTTAAGGCCTAACTTTTCTAAAGCTGGGCGCAAAGCATTGGCATACTCTTCAACGCTTGGTGGTGTTTCATCTTTATAGGTCACACCCAAACCACCGCCAATATCAATGTGTTTCAGTTGAATACCCATTTCTTTTAGGGTATCAATCATCACAATGACACGATCCAAAGCATCTACAAAGGGTTGTGTTTCGGTCAATTGTGAACCGATATGACAATCTATGCCGACAATATCCAAGTTTGGCAAAGACGCAGCATATTCATAGGTGCTGTACACAGAATCTGAAGGAATCCCGAATTTATTTTCTTTTAAACCTGTAGAAATATAAGGATGAGTTTTGGCATCTACATCTGGATTAACGCGTAATGAAATTGGCGCTTTCACATTCATTTGTGCCGCAACTTTTTGAATACGGTCTAATTCTGCATGTGATTCTACGTTAAAGCAGGCAATGCCCACTTCTAGTGCTTTTTGAATATCAGCTTCAGTTTTACCTAAACCTGAAAAAACAATTTTCGATGCATCACCACCTGCTTTGAGAACACGCGCCAATTCACCGCCTGTCACAATATCAAAACCTGCACCCAACTTAGCCAATACATTCAATACCGCAAGATTCGAGTTTGACTTTACCGCAAAACAAATTTGATGATCGATAAAGTGGAAAGCACGATCCATATCTAAATAATGCTTTTCAAAAGTCGCTTTTGAATAAACATAGAGTGGTGTGCCAAATTGCTGTGCGAGTTGTTGTAGCGAACATTGCTCGGCGTGCAAAACCCCTTGAATGCGGGTAAAACTCATGAATGTATCCTTTATCTAGAAAGCGTTAAGGTGTAGTCGATGTAGATGCAGCAGGTGCAGCAAACTGCTGTTGCACAGGTACGGCTGTGTCTGACGATGTTGCCGATTGCGTTGCACGTTTAGGCGCAGCATCTGGATATAACAAATATTTTGCGCGTTTGTCGTAATTTGGGTCATTGGGTAACTGTAATGTACCTGACTGACCACAACCGACCAAAACCACTGTTGTAAGCAAAACACTCATGCAGCAAATGACGGTACGCATCTGACCACCTATAAAATATTTTCGATGAAGTATAACGCGATCACTGCCGCGACCAAAGTGCTAATGCAGAGAGATTATATTGAGCTTAGTAAAAATTCTAGCTTACTTACTATTCTGCTGACATAGATTGACCTTATCAGGTCTGAAAAATTGCGACTTCTGACACAGATAAAGTCAATTTTATTTCAAGGCATCAATTGTCAAAATCTAAAAACTATGCAAAAAATATAACGTGCTTAAAACCAAGTTCTTTTAACAGGAAGTTTTAAAGACTGGCATATCACTTGCTTAATTTTTACAACTGTTCAATTACAGCCAATTTTAAGCATTTATAACACTGCGTTTATAAGAAGAAATTTATGCAAAATTTACAATCGATCATGGAAACCTTAAGCGGCTGGGTCTGGGGTCCATATATGCTCATTCTCATTGTGGGAACGGGTGTTTTCCTTACCTTCCGTTTATTGTTCTGGCAATTCCGCATGCTGCCTCTGGCTTTTAAACAAGTCTTTTGCAAACATGACAAAGCTGAAAAAGAACCTGGCGATATTTCACATTTCGCCTCACTGATGACCGCACTCTCTGCCACCATTGGTACGGGGAATATTGCGGGTGTCGCAACGGCTTGCGTCCTCGGTGGCCCGGGTGCAGTGTTTTGGATGTGGATGACTGCCCTGTTTGGTATGGCGACCAAATATGGTGAAGGTGTTTTGGCGGTTAAATACCGTATTAAAAACGAAAAAGGGCAAATGTCAGGCGGCCCAATGTACTACATTGAACGCGGACTAAAATGGAAATGGCTCGCGATTATCTTTGCCTTTTTTGGCACAGTCGCCTCGTTTGGAATTGGTAGTTCAGTACAATCCAACACCGTAGCTTTAGCAGTTGAAAATAGCTTAGGTGTAGAAACTTGGATTACTGGCGTGGTAATTACCGTATTTTCTGCATTGGTGATTTTGGGCGGAATTAGCTCGATTTCCAAAGCATCTTCGGTGATTGTTCCGATTATGGCCATTCTGTATGTTACAGGCGGTTTAATTATTATCCTGAATAATTTACACCTTGTCGTGCCTGCATTTGAGCTAATTTTCCGTGATGCCTTTACTGGTGAAGCAGTTGCGGGCGGTGCAATTGGTGCAGTAATTCGTTACGGGGTTGCACGTGGCGTATTCTCCAACGAAGCAGGTATGGGTTCTGCGCCAATTGCCGCTGCGGCAGCCAAGACCGACCACCCTGCCCGTCAAGGCTTAGTGTCTATGACAGGTACGTTTATTGACACCATTATTGTTTGTAGCATTACAGGTATTGTTTTGGTCATGGGCTTTATTATGGCCGACAATAGTTTTGGCGGTGCAACAGGTGCAGTACTTACCACACAAGTCTTTGACCAGTTATTGCCAGGCTTTGGTGGTTGGGTCGTCACTTTCGGGATCATCTTCTTCGCCTATTCCACCATTCTCGGTTGGAGCTATTATGGTGAAAAATGCTGTACTTATTTATTCGGCGAAAAATACGTGTTGATTTACCGCTTAATTTATATTGCTTCAGTGTTCATTGGCACCATCGCCACCCTAGATTTAGTCTGGTTATTTGCCGATACCTTTAATGGTTTAATGGCTGTACCAAACTTAATTGCCTTGTTGTTACTGTCTGGTGTGATTGCCAAAGAATCCAAAGACTTTATTGCGAAGCGCAAATCTGGCGAGTTGTATTAGGGTCTGTTGACAATTCGTCTATGTTTGCGGCAACGCATATTTTTTAGCTGATATAAGGCATGGGACAGGAGATTTAGTCATTCTAAATGACTGGCGCATAACGCAATAGCAGCAAAAAATATGCTTGCCCTGAAAGGCTGTGGCTAAAACTTTCTCAGATTGCGTTATGAAACTTGGTAATAGTCTCGCTATTCCCTGCGTTTCATGCCTAATCTGCTCAGTTTTAGCCTACAGCGCAAGCCATTTATGAAATGTCAACAAACCCTAAATAAACCCAATTCATTGAATTATTCCGTTCAAATCATAAATCATACAATCACCCACGTGGTTGTATGATTTTCCATGAAAAATCCAGATAACATTCATTTCGCGAACATTCCTCTGTATGCTGTAGTCAGTTTTTAATTGATGCAATGACTGGGTTATGGCAAAAGTAAAAAGTGTCTATCGTTGTGAACAATGTGGTGCAGATCATCCTAAATGGGCAGGTCAATGTTCAGAATGTGGGGAATGGAACTCACTTCATGAGGTCAGTATTGCCCCTGCGGTGACGCATCGCGCCCAACCTAAAATGGGCGGTGGCTATGCAGGACAAGCGGCCGCCATTACCACCCTCAATAAAGTGTCTGTATCGCATGAAACCCGTTTAACAACAGGCATTGGGGAATTTGACCGTGTTTTGGGTGGCGGTTTGGTTACGGGCTCTGTAGTACTGATTGGTGGTGATCCTGGTATCGGAAAATCGACCATTTTGCTACAAACTGCGACACACATGGCGGCTGCCAATAACACCGCTTTATATATCACAGGTGAAGAATCACTTTCTCAAGTGGCGTTACGCGCTCAACGCTTAGACTTACCCACCGATCAACTGAAAGTCATGGCAGAAACCTGTGTCGAACGGATTTGTGAAGTTTTGGCGCATGAACGCCCTGCGGTAGCCATTTTGGACTCGATTCAAACTTTATATACCGAAACATTGCAGTCTGCTCCAGGTGGTGTTTCACAAATTCGTGAATCAGCTGCCTTGCTGACCCGTTTTGCAAAAAATAGTGGCACTGCGCTGTTTATTGTCGGTCATGTGACCAAAGAAGGGGCTTTGGCTGGGCCGCGCGTCCTCGAACACATGGTCGATTGCGTCTTGTATTTTGAAGGACAGTCAGACTCACGCTACCGTATGATTCGAGCAGTCAAAAACCGTTTCGGTGCAGTGAATGAACTGGGCGTTTTTGGTATGACCGATAAAGGCTTACGCGAGGTTGCCAATCCATCTGCGATATTTTTAAGCCGTTATGATGAGGCAATTCCAGGTTCAATTGTCATGATTAGCCGCGAAGGAACGCGACCACTTTTAGTTGAAGTACAAGCATTGGTAGATGATGCACATGGTCAGCCTAGACGTGTGGCTTTAGGTCTGGAACAAAACCGTCTGAATATGCTATTGGCGGTGATGCATCGGCATGGTGGCGTACAAACGTCAGGGCAAGATGTGTATGTAAATGTGGTCGGCGGCTTAAAAATTACCGAAACAGGTTCAGACCTTGCTGTACTACTTGCCTGTGCTTCTAGCTTGCGTGGCAAAGCCCTGCCACAACAATTGGCAGTATTTGGTGAGGTCGGTTTATCGGGTGAAATCCGCCCAGTACCAAATGGTCAGGAACGCTTAAAAGAAGCTATTAAACACGGATTTAAATATATTATTGTGCCGCGTGGCAATGCCCCACAAAAAGCCATTGCAGGTGTGCAAATTATTGCGGTGGCGCGTTTGCATGAAGCCTTAACTGAAGCCATGAATTTAAGTGAAAACTTAGGTTAAATCCTTGGATGATATTTTTTCAGTTTCAAGAAAAAATATCATATTTATATTGAAATTCGCAGCAAATGCCTGCATAAATACACAGCTTAACTTTATTTTAATATAGGAAAATTTGATGGAAGTTCGACAGCGTGGTTTGATCGCAGCAATGCTCACAGCGACTTTATTGGTAGCTCCGTTAGCAGCAGAAGCAAAACGTGCAGGTGGCGGTAAAAGCCATGGCATGAGTCGTTCGGCTGCTCCAACTCAGTCTTACCAACAACCTCGTCAAACAACGCCAGCACAACAACCAACAACTGCACCAGCACAGCAAAAATCTGGTCCAGGCGTAGGTGGTATGGTTGCTGCAGGTGTTGCAGGTGCGGCAATTGGTGCGGTTGCTGCCAATGCCTTGGCCGATGATCAAGCTGCAAGTGCTGCCGAAGCGCAAGAGGAAAAAGGCGGTATTCCAAGCTGGATTTGGATTTTACTCGCTGCTGCTGTTGCCTTCTTCATTTTCCGTAAGATGGGCGCAAAAAAAAAACTAACGCCTAATCCGTATGCGCCAAATAGCGGTGCCAATCAGGCACCGTTTGCGCAAACACCACCTGCTGCAGCGCCACGTAACGACAATACCAATATTTTTGGTCAATCTGTTGGGGGTTCTGCCGCTTCTACCCAAGCGCCTTTTGGTCAAGCTGCCAATAATAACGCGCTATTTGGTGCAGCTTATACCAACAGTGGCAATCAATTGCCTGATGGTTCAGAGCCTGCAACCTTTTTACGTGTAGCGCGTCAGCGTTTTAACCATATTCAGTCTATGAACACAGCCAGTAATATCGCAGAAATTCAGCGTTATTTAACTCCTGATTTATATCAGTCGATGTATCAGGACATTATGGCAAACCAAGACCAAGATGTAGCAGAGTTTTCTAACTTGAATGCCATGGTGGTCGATTCTGCAACTGAAAATGGTCAATATGTCATAAGTGTACGCTTTACAGGTACAGTCAGCGAAGACCTGAACAGCTTACCGCAACCATTTACAGAAATTTGGCACTTTGTAAAACCTGCAGGCTCTAATCAAGACTGGTTAGTGGCTGGTATTCAGCAAGAGCAATAATTTCAATGGATCTAGAAAAACAGCGACTTCGGTTGCTGTTTTTTATGCCTTTCTTTATCTAAGTTGAGACCCATCATGTTTAAACAGCACGTTTAAATCTTCTAAGACATCAACACCGAATACATCCACACTTGCCACACAAAACCAAACCCTCGATTGATTAGATCTATCAAAAAGTATCATCATTCATCAATACAGTTTATTTAGCCCACCTTCTCTTTGTATCTACCCAAAGATAAATCAAATCACGTTATCCGTATCACTTTGGTTATTTCCAGTCGATCTCCATTTACTTAGCCAACAAAAAAGCCCTGCAAACGGGCAAGGCTAAATTGTTACTGTTAAATCTATTATTCAGGCAATGGAATAAATTGCTTATCGGTATTTTGAACTTTGCGCTCACCGACTGCGACTTCCAAATCTAAGGCTTCTTCACCACGTTCAACTGAAACAGTCACCGTCGTATGCGGTGCTTGTGCAGCAACATAATTAATTAAATGCGAGGTTGAAGTAATCGCTTCATCATTCACTTTTAAAATTTTGTCACCACGTTTTAAACCTGCTTCTGCTGCAGGGCCACCGCGCAGTACATCAGCAACCACTACACCGCCTTGTGCAGGTTCTAAAATGTTGTCTTGTTGCACAGGCAACAAACTAATACCTAACCAACCACGAACCACACGTCCATCTTTTAAAATCGAGTTTAAAACCTGCTGACAGACTTGTGCAGGAATTGCAAAGCCGATGCCCAATGAACCACCTGATTGCGAGAAAATTGCCGTATTTACCCCAATCAAATTCCCTGCCACATCAATCAATGCACCACCTGAGTTACCTGGATTAATTGCTGCATCGGTTTGAATGAAATCTTCATAGGTATTAATACCCAAGTCAGAACGTCCTGTCGCAGAAATAATCCCTTGAGTCACGGTTTGTCCCACACCAAATGGGTTACCAATCGCAAGTACGACATCGCCCACTTCATTGCCACTCAGTTTAAATGGCAATACAGGCAGTTTTTCTAGATCAATCTTAATGACCGCTAAGTCTGTGTCTGGGTCAGTTCCAACAACTTTTGCAACCGCACGGCGTCCATCGTGCAAAGCCACGACAATTTGTTCAGCCTGCGCGATCACATGATTATTCGTTAAAATATAACCATCTGGACGAACAATGACCCCAGACCCCAAACTGTTTTCATTTGGGCCTTGCTTAAATTGATCGGGTAACTGATTGCCAAAAAATTCACGAAATGCAGGGTCATTTAACAATGGATGATCCATTTGTTTCACTTTTTGTGTGGTAAAAATATTTACCACCGCAGGCGCTGCCACTTTAACCGCAGCGCTATACGACACCACCCCACCTGTCCGTGTTGTATCAATTAATGGTTCAACTTTCTCGGCAGGCATTTTGACCCCATCGGCAGCCACAGGCGCTTTCGGTTTTTGCAGTTGTTGCCAAGTCACAAAGCCAATAATAACCAGAATGAGTAACACCCAAGGTAACCAGGTAAAGGTCCGGCGCACGTTTTGTACCTCTAAGTAAATTTTTTTTGATGATTAAGTCATTGAATGAGCTATTGTAAAACGAAACACAAATAGAAACATAAAAAAGCCCAAGAGTTTTGTCTTGCTTTAGTTACAATACAAAATATGTTTTGATATTGGCTAAATATGAGCAATTTGAGAAAGTTATGGCGCAGCTAAAAGAAATTATTCAATGGTGTGATCAAACTTTAAATACACATGAATTTAAAGATTACGCGCCCAACGGTTTACAAATTGAAGGTAAGTCTGAAGTTCAAAAAATTTTATGTGCAGTGACTGCCTCTCAAGAGGCTATTGATGCTGCTATTGCCCAAAATGCAGACTTACTGTTGGTACATCATGGCTATTTTTGGAAAGGCGAACCTTACCCAATTACAGGCATGCGCGGTAAACGCATCAAAAGTTTAATCCAGCATGATATTTCTTTGGTGGGTTATCACTTACCGCTCGATTCACACCCAAGTCTAGGCAATAATGCTGCCATTGCTGAATGTTTGGCATTAGAAAATTTGCAAGCCCTAGACCCGAGTGAACGTCATCCTATTGGTAATATTGGTTTTTTAAAGCAAGCCATGAGCGCAACCGAATTTCGTGACTATCTCACAGCGCGTTTAGGCTTTAAAACCATTCATCTTCCTGCCGAAAAAAGTCAGATTCAAAAAGTAGGGTTCTGCACGGGTGCAGCACAAGATTTTATTGGCAAAGCGGCAGAACAAGGTTGTGATGCCTTTATTTCGGGCGAAGTCAGTGAACGCACCTATTATGAAGCCAAAGAACTAGGCGTGCATTATTATGCTTGCGGACATCACGCGACTGAGCGCTATGGTGTACAACGACTCGCAAAAGCTATTTCAGAACAGTTTAATATTGAGTATAGTTATTTTGAATTAAATAACCCAATTTAATACACCGTTTCACCCAACGATTTCACTCAAATGACATCTGTGTTTAACATAGTCTTTAGATGTATACATTCGAGTCTTATTCTGTATGGTTATTTATACCTAATGCGCAATTTGATCTCGAAATCTATTACAATAGAGCCACTTAATGTTAAAACCCAGCAAAATGCAAGGAATTGAAAACATGACAACCATTACTTTACCGGCTTTACCATACGGTTACGAAGATCTTGCTCCACACATCAGCAAAGAAACTTTAGAATTCCACCACGACAAACACCACAACACTTATGTTGTGAACCTGAACAACTTGATCGCGGGTACGGAGCTTGAAGGTAAAACTTTAGACGAAATCATCAAAGCAACTGCAGGCGATGCAGCTAAAGCTGGTGTATTCAACAACGCAGCGCAAGTTTGGAACCACACGTTCTACTGGAACTGTATGGCGAAAAACGGTGGTGGTAAAGCTACTGGTGCTTTGGCTGCTAAAATTGATGAAGCTTTCGGTTCTTACGAAAAATTTGCTGAAGAATTTGCTGCTGCTGCAACAACTCAATTCGGTTCAGGTTGGGCTTGGTTAGTAGCTGACGAAGTGAATGGCAAACTTTCTATTATGAAAACTTCAAATGCTGACACACCAATGGCGCACGGCAAAGTTGCAGTATTGACGATTGACGTTTGGGAACACGCTTACTACATCGACTTCCGTAATGCACGTCCTGTTTACATCAAAACTTTCTTAGAAAGCCTGGTAAACTGGGATTACGCAAATGCGAAATACGCAGGTCAAGATGCTGGTGTAGAAAAATAATTTCTATTTTTCTGTAGAAAAACTGCTCTTTATGGGCAGTTTTTTTATTTTTGCAGATGAAATGAATATTTATAAAGCAAACAATACATTTCTGATGATGAACGTGTTGACGACTTAAACTTTCACCCCTAAAATGCCCCACAGATTCTCCAATAGCTCAGTCGGTAGAGCGACGGACTGTTAATCCGCAGGTCCCTGGTTCGAGCCCAGGTTGGAGAGCCAATCTATTCTCCCATAGCTCAGTCGGTAGAGCGACGGACTGTTAATCCGCAGGTCCCTGGTTCGAGCCCAGGTGGGAGAGCCAAGATTCTAAAAATCCCACGCAGTATGACGTGGGATTTTTTTTGCAATTTTTATTGTTTTTATAGTGGATATGATGTTCTAAACGAATGGAACAGGCCTCACTCTCCCCTTAAATCAAAATTAAAACCATACAGTGAAGATCGGGCTATCCCCTCTTGTGATGACTCTATTTTTTCGCTAACTTAGGTTCATCAACAACAATAAAACTTGAAAGCCCATGCAAGCGCCTTGGTTAAAATCCCTGATTTTTTGGACAATTCTGATTGTGGTGATTTTTGCAATTTTTCAATGTACGCAAAAATCTGAAAGCAATAAAACTGCTGCGACACTCATGTATGAACGTCTGTATCAATGCAGTCGTGATCTGAACGCACAACAACAAGCCACCTTAAAACAAATTCAAAGCCAAGTGAAAACAGAAATGACTCATCAAGAGATGCTGCAATTAATTAACTTATGTCGTAAAACCAACCCACCACAGACACGCGAAGATTATATAAAAGCCATTCAAGCACTCTAAAAACTGCGTTGAAACAAAGCTAGATGATTATTTTTAAAGCAGTTAATCTATAATTACGGTTTTTTTTCAATTCCAGCTTGACCAAAAACAGATACCCACATAGAATGCGTGTCAGATTCTCCCATAGCTCAGTCGGTAGAGCGACGGACTGTTAATCCGCAGGTCCCTGGTTCGAGCCCAGGTGGGAGAGCCAAAATTCTTAAAAAACCCACGCATTATGACGTGGGTTTTTTATTCCTGCTGTTTAGGGTCTAACGACACCGCATCATCTATGTTTGAATCCAGTCAATCGACTTTCTTGCTTATTGGCAGCTTGGCTAGCCTTGCCCTGTTTATCTTAATTTTTAAGCAATTATTTTTCCCCAAGAAAAACTTTTATCCTAAACCGATGATGACTGCTTTTGAACGCAGAATGTTTATGCGTTTAAAACAAGCTTTTCCTGAGCATCACATCTTGGCACAAGTGGCGTTTAGCGCATTAATCACCAACAACCACTATAAAATTCGTGCGCTGTTTAATCGTAAAGTGACTGATTTTGTGATCTTAAATGCAGAAATGCAGGTCATTGCAATTATAGAGTTAGATGACCCCTCACATATTGGCAAAGAACAGGAAGATGCAGAACGGGATGCAATGTTTCACGAGGCAGGTTATCGCGTTGTCCGATACACCGAGATTCCAAGTATCAGACAACTACAATCAGATTTGAGTTGAAATCATCAACTCGATATTAAGGTGTAGCTTCTGAAGCAGCTTGTGTCTGACCCGCCTGCTTCGCTTGCTGTGCTGCAGCTTCACGCGCTTCAATACGCGCAATAATTTCTGCCTGCTGTTGTTTATATTTTTCCTGATTTTTGGCATCACTATTGACTGCTAAAAATGCCATGCTGACCAAAAAGATAGGAATCAACAAACCTAAGCTTGCCAAGATAATCATCTTTTTTAGACTTGGCTTTTTTTCAGGACTTTGCTGCTCAGACTGTGACATCATATATTCCTATTTCAAACGCATCAAAATGAAGCTCAATATATCAGAATAATGCTGATTGTGCTTTGTGCATAAGTACGCACGTTCTAATGCTCAGTTTAATTTTTAACAGCAAAAATTGATCAGCGATCGAATAAAAAAGCACCTGACCAAACTACCATCAGATGCTTTGCTCAGTTTTTTATCGCACAGAAATATTTACATTAAAGCCAATACGATTCCTGAAAAAATAATCAGCCCTACCCAACGGTTATGACGAAATGCCCAAAAACAGCGTTGCGGGTCTTTATCTTTGGTTTTACTCCATTGGTATATAAAGTCTGCAACCACAACCAGTAATGCCGCTAAACCAAACGGAATCAGTAAATTTTCTAACCACAATGCCGTACCAATCAAAAGTACACTGCCCGCTTGCAACAATGAAATAATTTGAATGTCATAGCGACCAAATAAAATTGCGGTAGATTTCACCCCAATTTTCAAATCATATTCACGGTCTGTAATTGCATATTGAGTGTCATAAGCCACAGTCCACGCCAAATTGCCAAAATACAATAACCAACAAGTAAGATCAGGCGTTGCACCTACAGCGGTATAAGCCATAGGGATAGACCATGAAAATGCCGCTCCCAAGAACACTTGCGGTAAATGAGTGTAGCGTTTCATAAATGGATAAATAAACGCTAAAAATAATGCCCCAAATGACCAATAGAAAGTTTCAATTGGTAAAAATAACAACATGGCTGCGCTTAGTGCAACCAAACCTAAGAATACATAAATGGCTTCTTTGGCACTAATCACACCCGTGGCTAAAGGACGTGTTTTGGTACGCTCTACATGACCATCTACCTTACGGTCAGCAAAGTCATTAATGGCACAGCCTGCAGCGCGCATAAAAATTGTGCCCAGAATCATAGGGATTAATATCCCGATAGACGGCATGCCCTGATTGGCAATCCACAAAGCCCACATCGTTGGCCAAAACACCAGTTCTGTGCCAATTGGTTTATCGAAACGACACAAATAATAATATGCTTCTAAACGTTCACGCCACGTGATCTGCTGTGCCAATGCCATACCAATCTCGTATCTTAATGTTGTTGAATAAATTGCTCAAAACGCGGTAAAAAAGTTTCTTGCACAATAAATTTACAGCCATGCCAAGTATAGCAACTCTGTCGTGTCCAGCCTTCATCGAGCAAAACCACACGCCTTTGACACAACGGATTGGTACGCTGAAATAAAAACCAGCCAATGGGTTTATTGCCAATATGCTGAAATAAACGGGCTTTGCTTTGCAAACTTAGAATCGGAAAAATACTTTTGGCTTTGACCCATGGCTGTTCATCACACCCATATAAATAGCTTTCACGCACCCATGAAGTGTGCCAATGTGGCATTTGCATCCACTGGGCATCTTGTAAATTTAAACGCTGAAAAGATTGCTGCAGTGGTTCAACTTTAAATTGTCCGCCTGCGAGCTGAGTCAGTTGTTGGGTCAAAGAACCTGCTGCATATAGCCATGTTTTTAATTCAGAAGGCAGATTTGCCTGCTTGGGAAAAATAGGCTGTGTTCGCATGTTCCGCCACCTTAACAAGATAGCCTAGTGTAGCCCAAATTTAGGCAAAGTTTTGTGACCGATGGCGCAATTCCCTGCAATTATCCAAAAAAATTAAGCGAATTCTTATATTTTGATAAAATCCATGCCAATTCAAAACCATGATTGCACCATCTAAAACAAAAAACCCGCCGAAGCGGGTTTTTCAAATTTAAGATTTTTGATGTATTACAAGCTGTAGTACATATCAAATTCAACTGGGTGAGTCGTCGTGTTCAAACGACGTACATCTTCAGTTTTCAATTCGATATAAGCATCAAGCATGTCTTTGGTGAATACACCACCTTTTAATAAATAGTCGTGATCTTCTTTCAAAGCATCAAGCGCCATTTCTAGGTTGTGTGCCACAGTTGGGATTTTTGCTTCTTCTTCAGGCGGAAGGTCATACAAGTTTTTATCTGCAGCTTCACCTGGGTGAATCTTGTTTTGAATACCGTCAAGACCCGCCATCAACAATGCCGCAAAACCTAAGTACGGGTTCATCATTGGATCAGGGAAACGCGCTTCAATACGTTTGCCTTTCGGGCTAGACACGTAAGGAATACGAATAGATGCAGAACGGTTACGCGCTGAGTAAGCCAACATAATTGGTGCTTCAAAGTGCGGTACTAAACGCTTATATGAGTTGGTCGATGGGTTAGTCAACGCGTTCAAAGAGCGGGCATGTTTGATAATACCGCCAATGAAGTACAACGCCATTTCTGACAAACCTGCGTATTCATCGCCTGCGAATAAGTTTTTGCCATCTTTAGAGATAGACATGTGTACGTGCATACCTGAACCGTTATCGCCTACCATTGGTTTAGGCATAAAGGTTGCAGTTTTTGCATATTGATGCGCAACGTTCCAAACTGCATATTTGAACTGTTGCACTTCGTCAGCCTTACGCACCATAGTATTGAAGCTCACACCAATTTCTAACTGGCAAGATGCAACTTCATGGTGATGTACTTCTACACGACCAGGCCCCATGATTTCTTCAATTTTTGCACACATATCTGCACGCATATCTTGAGAAGAATCTACTGGTGGTACTGGGAAATAACCGCCTTTCACACGTGGACGGTGACCTGAGTTACCAGCTTCGTAGTCTTTACCTGTAGACCATGCAGCTTCTTCAGCGATTAATGTGTGGCGCGCGCCAGACATATCGATGTCCCATTTTACTTCGTCAAATACAAAGAATTCTGGTTCTGGGCCAAAGAAAGCAGTATCACCAATACCTGTCGATTTTAAATATTCTTCAGCACGGCGAGCAATAGAGCGTGGATCGCGGTCATAGCCTTGACCTGTCGATGGTTCGATAACATCACACGTTACAACCACTGTTGGTTCTGCAAAGAACGGGTCAATAAAACCTGTGTTGGCATCTGGGCGTAAGATCATGTCTGATGCTTCGATTCCTTTCCAGCCTTCAATTGAAGAACCATCAAACATTTTACCGTCTTCAAAGGTATCTTCATCGATACTGTCTGCAGGATAAGTTACGTGCTGCTCTTTACCCTTAGTATCTGTAAAGCGGAAATCGACCCATTTTGCACCACTTTCTTGGATGAGTTGAAGGACCTTGTTCGCCATGCTCATTTTGCTCCGATGTTTTTTGTTGCACCCGAAAGTGCGTGTTAGTAGTTGGCAGTTATTAAGCAATTAGCGTACCAACTTTTAAAAGCAAAGCTAAAACCATGAATTCCGTATGAGAATACATCATTTAAAAAAATTACTTTGTCTCTATTATACTGTCAGAAATACGATTTGCACCATATTCAAACACTGTTCATTTGATTTGATTTAAAACTGCAAAACATAGCACCATTTTAGTGCATTTATGTTTTATTTCTGTTGAATTGTAGATCAAAAAATAGCTCAAACAGTATCTATGCAAGTATTTTGCTGTGCCGTACTTTCATTGAGCAATGCAAATTATTCAACAATATTAAACAACACTTTATTTTTTATTGAGCAAAAATAATAAGATCGTTTAAAAATCCTAAATCTGTATTCTTTTCGAGCAAGCTGATTGAAAATACCTTTACTACACATTTGTATTTTCTATCGAAGTTTTGCAATCAAACTGCCTGACGTGAACCGCTAATAACATGCGCCATGATGCTACTTTTTAGCGCATTTTTTACGTTATCTATAAGTGTGAAGCTAAAATATGACTGCTGAATGACCCTGCTTGATCAAGTGATCATTTCTTTCAGATCAAACTTGAACAATGTGTAATAAGCTTTGAAAATCTATGAACTGGTGAATGCGCTGATAAGCTTTAACAGGGATTATCATATAAATAGTCCGCAGAAAATGCTTATTATTTGCTATGATGATAAGTGCTTTCTTATTCCACCTTCTTTTCGACAAGAAAAATAAAGTCCTTTCTCATTATAGGCGCAGGAATAAAGCAAATTATCTCAGACTCTTTAGCACTTAAAGTGTTCAATTTTCAATAGGTTAGCTCATGCTTTTAATGATCGATAACTATGACTCTTTTACCTACAACATCGTCCAGTATTTTGGCGAGTTAAATCAGGAAGTAAAAGTCGTTCGTAATGATGCCGTGACATTAGAAGATATTGAGCGATGGCAACCCAAGTATTTGGTGATTGGCCCAGGCCCTTGTTCTCCATCTGAAGCAGGGATTTCTATTCCTGCAATTCAGCATTTTGCAGGCAAAATTCCATTACTGGGCGTGTGTTTAGGACACCAAAGTATAGGACAAGCCTTTGGTGGAAACATTGTGCGCGCTAAAACCGTGATGCATGGTCGTTTATCGGATATGTACCACAGCAACACAGGTATTTTTAGCAATCTGCCTTCACCATTTTCTGCAACCCGTTACCACTCGTTGGTAATTGATCAAGCAACCTTGCCAGATTGTCTGGAAGTGACATGCTGGACCAAAGAAGCAGATGGTTCGATGGAAGAAATTATGGGCGTGAAGCACAAAACTTTGCCTGTTGAAGGCGTGCAATTTCACCCCGAATCGATCCTGAGCCAACACGGTCATCAAATCTTTAAAAACTTTTTGGAAATTTACGCATAATGAGCGAGTCAAATCACATGAATATTCAACAAGCACTCAACCATATTACAAAACAAATTCACCTGACTCAGCCTCAAATGGAAGATGTGATGCGCGCGATTATGTCGGGCGAAGCAACAGACGCTCAAATTGGTGCATTGATGATGGGCTTACGCTTAAAAGGCGAAAGCATTGATGAAATTACTGCTGCTGCACGTGTAATGCGTGAATTTGCCATCAAAATTGATGTCAGCGATATTCCTTACCTCGTAGATATTGTTGGTACAGGTGGCGATGGTCAAAACCTATTTAACGTATCTACCGCCTCTTCCTTTGTCATTGCAGCTGCAGGTGCAACCATTGCCAAACACGGTAACCGTGGGGTTTCAACCAAATCAGGCTCATCTGACTTACTTGAGCAAGCAGGCATTAATCTTGATTTAAACATGCAACAAACTGAACGCTGTATTCGTGAAATGGGCGTAGGTTTCTTGTTTGCACCGAATCATCACAAAGCCATGAAATATGCGGTTACCCCGCGTAAAGAGTTGGGTATTCGCAGTATTTTCAACTTGCTTGGGCCATTGACTAACCCTGCGGGTGTAAAGCGTTTTGTCATTGGGGTGTTTAGCAATGAATTGTGCCGCCCGATTGCAGAAGTGATGAAACAGCTCGGTGCTGAGCATGTCATGGTGGTGCATTCTAAAGATGGTTTAGATGAAATTAGCCTTGCTTCGAGCACTTATGTTGCAGAACTCAAAGATGGTGAAATTACCGAATGGGAACTTACCCCTGAAAGCGTGGGAATTGAATCTCAAACTTTAACAGGACTGATTGTAGAAAACTCTGCTGAAAGCTTGAGTTTGATTAAAGATGCTTTAGGCAAAAACAAATCAGACAAAGGCGAAAAAGCGGCCAATATGATTGCACTCAATGCGGGTGCGGGTATCTATGTTTCGGGTCTAACTACAAGCTACAAACAAGGTGTCGCTTTGGCACATGACATTATTTATGGTGGACAAGCTTTGGAAAAAATGGGCGTGTTGTCTGAATTTACCAAAACGCTCAAACAGTACGAAGCATAAAGCAAATCAGGAAGGTGCATCATGGTGGATATTAGCAATACCATTTTAGGTAAAATTGTAGAACGTAAAAAAGAAGAGTTTGCCGAGCGTTTAAAACAACGCAGTTATGCAGACCTAGAACAATTGGCACGTGCAGCAACACCTGCACGTGGCTTTGCACAAGCCTTGCATAACAAACGCCCAGCGGTGATTGCGGAAATTAAAAAAGCATCACCATCTAAAGGCATTATTCGTGAAAACTTTGACCCTGCCGAAATTGCACAGCAATATGAAGCCGCAGGCGCAGCCTGTTTATCTGTGCTGACTGATGTCGATTTCTTTCAGGGTGCAGATGAAAATATTCAGATTGCCCGTTCACACTGTAACTTGCCTGCTCTGCGTAAAGATTTCTTGATTGATCCGTATGGTGTGGTAGAAGCACGTGCCTTACACGCAGACTGTGTGTTATTGATTGTGTCTTGCCTATCTGACCAACAGTTGGAAGAAATGTCGGAAACGGCTTTTGAACATCACTTAGATGTGTTGGTTGAAGTGCATGATGAAAATGAATTGGAACGTGCTTTGAATCTTTCAGAGCGTTGTATTTTAGGGGTCAATAACCGAAATTTAAAAACCTTTGAAGTCGATTTAAACACCTCATTGCGTTTAAAAAACTTGTTGCCGCCTGCGCGTTTATTGGTCACTGAAAGTGGTATCGCCACACCAGAAGATGTCCGCATGATGCAAGACCATGAGATTCACAGTTTCTTGGTCGGTGAAAGTTTTATGAAACAAGCACGTCCTGACCATGCCTTTACGGCACTGTTTGGTCAGCCTGAAAATCTATAATCCAATTTGAAATACCATGAGTAAACATGATTCTTCGCTTTCTAAAGAACAGTACAATTTACTGAAATCTTTTAAAAAGCAAATCACTCAGCCTCATACTTCAAGCATTGCTAAGCCGTCTGAACCCAAAGTTCTGACGCCTGAGCAACAACAGGAAGATGATCTCGCATTGTTTCGTCAGCAAATGCAAGGCGTTCAAAAAATGGATGCAGGCAATATTGTAAAAATCGAACACACTGCCAAGAAAAAACCAGATGCTCAAACGCTGGCCAAACGTGCAGCAGCCATAGGGCCTATGGAAACCGATGACACCTTGCTGTCCGATACGCAAGCCATGCTTAACCCTGTGGGCAGCCAAGCTTCGCTGAGCTATCGCATTGCAACTTTGCAACATAAAGTCTTTGAAGATTTAAAAGCAGGCAACTTACGCTGGTTTGAAGCTGTTGATTTGCACGGTTGTACGGTAGAAGAAGCGCGGGTAGCCGTTTTGCAAATCATTCAAATGGCTAAAGATGAAAACCAGAACGTGATTAAAATTGTGCATGGCAAAGGCCCTGAAGCCATTTTAAAAACTTATGTAAATGGCTGGCTGCGTCAGCATCGTGATGTTTTGGCTTTTGTGAGTGCGCCTGAAAAACAAGGTGGCACTGGTGCAGTTTTAGTGTTGCTTAAACGCAGCGAAAAGAACCCAAAGTTTAAACAGTAATCGGTTTCATCTTTTAAACAAGGCATTGCAATAGTTTTCTGTTACAATGCCGACCTTGTTCAATATCAGTGTAAGTGAACACGTCTTATGTCTATGCAGCAATCCTACGCAAACATCCTAACCGCCGTTGGTGAAGATCTTAATCGTCCAGGTCTAAAAGATACGCCGATGCGTGCTGCTAAAGCTTTTTCGTATTTAACTTCGGGCTATAGCCAAACCTTAGCCGAAGTGACCAATAATGCCGTATTTCCATCCGACAACCGTGAAATGGTCTTGGTGAAAAATATTGAGTTCTACTCACTGTGTGAACATCATTTATTGCCATTTTATGGTCGCGTGCATATCGCCTATTTACCTGAAGGTAATGTTTTAGGCTTGTCTAAATTTGCCCGTATTACCGAAATGTTTGCACGTCGTTTGCAAATTCAGGAAAATCTGACTCAGCAAATTGCGGAAGCTGTGGCTGAAGTGACCAAAGCACGCGGTGTTGCTGTGGTGATTGATTCAGCCCATATGTGCATGATGATGCGCGGTGTAGGCAAACAGGAATCGACCACACGTACCGTATCTTTTGTAGGTGACTTTAAAACAGATAAAGAAGCCCGTCGTGAATTTTTAAGTGCGGTGCCTGAGAGTTTTTAAATTGTGGCTAAGTTCCTCAATCAAATAAAAAATCCCGAAATTTATGTTCGGGATTTTTGGGTTTTAGATTAAAAAATTAGCTTGATACATCTTCAGATTCAACCTACAGACACATTGTTGCGTCCATTATTTTTTGCCATATACAAGGCTTTATCCACTTCTTCAAAAAAACGTTGATAGTCTGGATGCCCATCATATTCATGCACACCTATACTAATGGTAAAGTTAAATTCTTCACCTGTTGATGTTTTTAATGTGGCTTTTTCGACACGTTTACGAATATTTTCAGCGACTACCAAGGCACGATCAATGGTGGTATCAATCTGTAACAGTAAAAATTCTTCGCCGCCAATTCGGAAGGCATAGTCACTGCCTTTTGCATATTGCAAAATCACATCAGCTAAAAACTGTAATGCATCATCTCCTGCTGCATGTCCATAACGGTCATTGATTGATTTAAAATGATCGGCATCTATCGCCAACAATGTTAAAGGCGAATTATTTTTTCGTGAAAAATTAATTTCACGGGACACGATGGTATTTAAATAACGGCGGTTGAGCAGTTGAGTTAAGGCATCATTGCCTGAATTGATATATTCAGACACCTGAAAAATTTGATCGACTAAATGCAAAATTTCACGATTCTTGGCACGAATGGATTGAATCATTTCAATTGCCTGTGCCTGACTTTCACATTGACCAATTTTCTGAATTAATTCATCCACCTGATAAATAAATTCAGTAATAGTTTGTACTTGTTCCGAACTTGAAAATGCATAAGCCGCTTTATGAATAAACCATAAACCAAATTCTGTTTTAGATAAAATCGGTTGCGTCATTTTGGTGTGATCGGACACCACCTGAAACATCAGTTCATTTTCCCAATCCAGCAAAGTTCCGCGTTGTCGATCTTTGTGCACGGCAACATCTTGCATGGCAGAAAATAAGCGATAGGTATGTTTCATATCATTATGTACTTCGACCTTCATTTCATAAGATCGGCACATAATTTCTGTGGCAAAGCATAAAATTTGGCTTAAATAATTAAACTGATTTAAGTTGCTATTGGCTTCTGTTGCAAAAAACTCAAAAGCCTTTTTTATAATAACGCGCACACCACGAATAATCAGCCAAGATGGAATTTGTACACGTGCATGCACATCGCCCACTTTAAATTGCTTTTCTACAATCTCGTTATAATTGTGTTGAAACGGAACTTCAAAACTGGAAATTAGCCACTGATATAAAGAGTTTTTTAAGCGATTCTTCACCATCTCTGCAGACAAAAATTCTGTCGCATGTTCTTCAAGCAACATTTGCTGATAGAACTCGATCACAAAATCTTCTGCATGTGCTTGAATAAACTGGAATGTCGCTTGCAAATCTTCTGGCTTAAATTGCTCGCAAATTGACTTCCATTGCTCTGCAAGCTCATGCGTACACTCTTGATACATCCACAACAACCCAGCCAAAAGAAACTGCTAAATTTTAACGGGTTTCACCAGCAACTCAACTTGTTTAGCTGGTTTTTTACAATTCAGTATAAATTCAACAGCTCTTTAAAAAAAATGCACATAGCCTAAACTGGTCTTGTTCCAGTCCTGTTTGTCCTGTTGTTGATATTCCCAACCCAATCGCAACACATGCTGCGGGTTGAGTACATATTGCAACTGGCTGTTCAGCTTAAATTGCCATTGGTGACGATCTTCCCAATACGGTAATTCAAGCTGAACCAAACTATTCATGCGTGCTGACCAGATATTTTGACAACCCAGTGTTGGGCCAATTCCAACACGCCAGCCTTTGTCTAAAGCCTTACCCGCTTGCACATGATTTTGAATTTGCACATAACACAAATGTTCACGCGCTTGATTAGCCACGCTATAACCAAACTGTGTTTTTAAACTTAAAACACCATGCTGTTCCGTTTCGCTAAAAGCCCCGTGCGAATTCAGGGCTTCTTGCTGCCAACCCAAATTAAAGCCCCAACTAAGTGGTGTTTTAAATGCGGTCATTGGGTTATAAGAGTTCACCGAGAGTAAATCTAACTGATTCAGTTTTAAGCGGTCTTCACGATATTGCACAGAAGCTTCTAAAAAGTTGAGTTGCGTCCCTGTACGAAAACCACCTTGCGGATCAAGTAAGTCATGGTAAGCCTGTCGATGACTCAACTCTACAAAATGCTCGCCTTGCACCTCGCCAGTACGCACAGCAAAGCTTCGTGCATGATGCCCCTGCACAGGATCGACCTGAGGGCGTGCGACATCCTGACGTTGTTTTTCTAAATTGATCTGACTTCTTAAACTTAAAATTTGTCTCAGTCGCGGTTGTGCAATTTTGGCTTCAATTTTGCGTCCAATCAGTTTCAGATACAAATCGTCATAAGCCATTTCCAGAATTTTAGCTTGATCGATTTGGCTGTGATTTTGCAAAACTGCCGCCACATTTTCAGGTTCTGCTTCGGCCACTTGATGGGCAGTTTTTGCCAACGCTGTGCCATGTTGTCTAGCTTGCGCCAATAACTGAGTTTCCAAAGCAGGACGATAGACAACATCTGCCACTAAATTTTCCTGCTCTACAGCTTTTAGTGTTTCAATTGGAATAGATGCGACTCTAAACTGCTGCTGTAAATTCAGCTCAGGGCGCACCAAATCCATTAAACCCAATAAGCGATAGGCACAATTATCACTGATAAAATAATACGGAAATTGCACATGCTTCATTTCCCAAATGTGCTGCACTAAAAATGTGGTTTCCTGCTCATTCAGTGCCAGTTCATATTCCCACAAATCTCGGCTTTCTAAATCGCCATATTCTTTTACTTTGCGGTAATACGGCATCAGTGAATATTCACCCGGATATTGCCCTGTAAGTCCTTTCCATGCATAAGACCAACCTTCGCTGCCCGTTACCGTTGCTGCATAATTGACAGCATAAGAAATTAAATTCAGTTGTTTTTGATCTTTTGGGTCTAAGCGCAATAAAGTATGCCCAAACATAGAACTTGGATTGCCCATAAAGTCTGTGGCATAAATCAGCACTGCTTTATAAGGTTTAATTTGTCCAATCCATTCGTCCAATTCAGGACATTGCACCTGTGCCAAATCTTGTTGAGGAATTTGTAATTGTTCAATTAACCAGCGGCTACGTGCAGGAAATTTACACTGCACCGATTGATTGGCAGGCGCTGTTTCAAATAATGCCTGCACATTGCGAAGTAACTCTTGGTTTAAATTGCTTCCGCCTTGTTCCGACACAAAATAGCCTGCATATTGCACTTCACTTTTGCCTTGCTGCGCATACATTAAACGCTGCCAAGTCACCTGTTCTGCCAAGTGTAGGTCTTTGGCTTTTTGCACATAATGTGCGGAAGATATTGCTAATTTATTTGTATTTTGTACTGTAGAAGTGGCTGTAAGTGGCTGAATCTGTATTGGAGATATTTCAGGAGATAACGCAAAAACCGTAGGAGATAAAAAAACTAAACTACTTAAAATAATGGATTTCATGGACATTTTATAAATTTTATATACATATTCAGGCTTAAACGTATTCTTGTGCTATAAAAAAGCCCTGCGAATAATGCAGGGCTTTATTCAAACTTAAACGTATGCTTTTAAAACGTCATCATTCGCCATCACGCTCTGTAAAGATGCCAATACTTCTAAAGAAGTCTGGTTTTCTGCAGAATAAATAGATGCAAAGTTTTGCTTAGAAACCGCAAAGAAATGTGCTTTATCTTCTGCTTTAATGCTTAATAATTCAGCCAATACGTTCAAGCTTTCGCCTTCACCAACTGCCATATCGCGTGCCAATGTTTCAGCATTTTCATTGGTAAATGTCACAACTTGTGCAGTTACTGTACCTGTACCGCTACAACCTAAAGTACCAAATGTGATACCAAACAATTGGTTTGCAAAAATACCGTTTGTAGTTGCTGCTAAAATTTTTGCAACTTTGCCAGACTGACCTGCCCAAACTTGAGAACCGATACCACAACCTGCATCACGGTCTGCAAATGCTGCTGTAGAACCCACTGCCAAGACAGCAGCCAATGCTAATTTTTTAATCATCGCCTTACTCCAGAGATTTATTATTCGAAAAATTATGCTTCGAATCGTTATTCTTTATTGCTATGTGTAATTTTTATTACACTATTTTAAGATAGCGAGATGTCACTCAGAAGGCAAAACATTTATCACAAAATCAGGCATTATTTTTGTGCATTTTTGTAGCGTCGATTGGTTTTTAGCTTAAAGATTGGTCTTAAATTTGAAAATAGATTTTAGTGTTGAAGATAGCATTTAGATTTACAGCTGCTGTTGATCCTCAGTTTTCAGTGTCCACTGCCCTTCTGCATCGCGATAACCCAAAATTTTCATGACCAGAACCAGACTCAGTAACAGCAATAAATACCAAGAACCGAGTTTGCCCCAGCCGACCATGTGCCACGCATCGACCTGACTTGGATACAACCATATTTGATAAAAGGTGCTAATGTTTTCTGCGACCCAAATAATAAAAGCCAAAAGCATCAATACAGGCAACATTGGCAGTTGTAATTGAGACCGTTGTAATTGAAAACGAATTTTGGTTTTCCAGAAAATTACGACACTCCAAGCAAATAAGCAATAACGAATATCGGGGATAAAAAACTTGCTCATGAAGTTGATATAAGACAACACTGCCAAAGCCAACATATTGCTAAAAGTCGGCAAATTCAGCAAAGATACCCGATACAAACGCAAAGAACGCGCAAAGAAACTGCCAACTGCAGAATACATAAAGCCTGCAAAAAGCGGTACGGTCATAATTTTAAAGACAGCAGGTTGAGGATATTGCCACGATGCAATTTGTGGATGGGTTAAAAAAATTTCCATGATCATCGCCAAAATGTGAAACAAGGCGATGACTTTGGCTTCTGCCCAAGATTCTAGTTTTAAATATAAAAGACAAACTTGAATAATTAAGGCATAAAACAATAAATAGTCGTAACGGAAAAATCCGAAATATTCCTGGCTACCCATTGATGCAGTGAGTGCAAATGCAATCAGCAATAAAATTCCAAATAAGGCAGCCGAAGCTGCCTTAGTCGAAAACTCAAGTCCTGACTTTAACCATGTTATCCACATGATCTGACAACCTGACCGAAGCTGAGATTACACCTATACATCTACAAATGATCCATCTATATCATTGTGCGATTATAGATATTTGGCACTGTATTCATGTACCGTGTCGATAAATACTTTAGGACGTTCAGGGTCTACCCACTGGGTAATACCATGCCCTAAGTTGGCTACATAACCTGTTTTTTCACCATTGGCATAGGCATCATCCAGCATCGAACGTGTTGCTTTGGCAATTGCTTCAGGTGAACCGTACAAAGTGGCTGGGTCTAAGTTACCCTGCAATGCGGCACGACCACTCACCGTTTGACGTGCGACATTTAACGGTGTTGTCCAGTCCAGACCAAAAGCATCTGCACCTGTTGCAATCATTGGCTCCAGCCATTGACCGCCACCTTTGGTAAATAAAATAACAGGGATTTTACGTCCATCTTTTTCACGTTGCAGACCTGACACAATTTTCTGCATATAGTGGAGTGAAAATTCAAGATATTCACGATGGGCCAATGCACCGCCCCAACTATCAAAAATTTGTACTGCCTGTGCGCCTGCATCAATTTGTGCATTTAAGTATTCGGTCACTGCATCGGCCAAACGGTCTAATAGTGCATGTAAAACTTCAGGCTGTGCGTACATCATGTTTTTGGTGAAACGGAAATCTTTGCTTGAACCACCTTCAACCATATACGTTGCCAAAGTCCATGGACTACCTGAAAAACCAATTAAAGGCACTTGTCCGCCCAAAGCAGAACGAATGGTCGATACTGCATTCATGACATAGTCTAAGTCTGACTTGGCATTAAATTTAGGTAAATTGGCAACGTCTTGCTCGGTACGCACCGTTTTATGAAACTTTGGCCCTTCGCCTACTTCAAAATACAGACCTAAGCCTAATGCATCGGGTACAGTTAAAATATCTGAAAATAAAATCGCAGCATCTAATTCATAACGACGCAAAGGCTGTAAAGTCACTTCACAGGCAAATTCAGTATTTTTGCATAGAGAAAGAAAATCTCCTGCCTGCGCACGTGTAGCACGATATTCTGGTAAATAACGTCCTGCCTGACGCATCATCCATACGGGCGTGCAATCTACTGGCTCACGTAATAAGGCACGAAGAAAACGATCATTTTTTAAGGTCGTCATTTACTTTCCCAACTCATTTTCAATCTTGCAGCCATCATATCAAAAAGGTTGAAGTTTTAATAACTTCATTTCTTGCTCGTCTTTTCAGCCTATTCTAAGTGTTCAAATTCAGCTTACGTTTATGTGAAATACATCACACAAACAAAAGTCACTGTAAAATTGGGGTTATCTTGCATATTTACACAAAACAACTACTGCATCTCCTTAGTTTTTCTGCAATACTTGGCTAGTTTTTATCTATGTAAATGAATAATTCTCAAGGTTGAATTACATGTTGGTTCGCACAATACTCGCAATGAGTTTAAGTTGCATTTTTGCAGGGACTACTTTTGCTGCATCTACTGCTGAACAACCGTTAAATCCACAAGTGATTAGCAATACCGCTATTGAAGATCCGATTGATCCTTTAGCGACAGAAGCATCGGCTGCACAAAATAATCTAAATGCAACAGACACTGCTATTACGCAACAAGAACAAAATGATTTAAATAAGGCTTCAAAAACCTTAGATGATCTACACAAAACTGAAGATACCACTGCCGATGTAGGCACTGCACCAACAAAAAGCTCTGCAAGCCAAACTGCTACATCCAACACAGCAGCACCAAAAGCTTCATGGACTTTAGATGGTTTAAATAATGCCACTTGGTATGAAAATATTGGTAAAGGTCAGTTCCCTGTGTATGCACGTGCACACGTGATGCTGAACAATTCACATGCTTCTCCAGGTGCAATTGATGGCACTAGTGGTAAGAACACCCTAAAAGCAATTGCATCATTCCAGCAAATGAATGGCATTAGCCCAACGGGTATTTTAACCAAAGAAACTTGGGATGCGTTGGTTGCACGTCAAGGTTCACGTCCTGCATTTGTAGAATACACGGTTACTGAAGCGGACTTAAAAGGTCCTTATGCGAAATCTATTCCGCATGACTATGCAGAACAAGCCAAAATGAAAGGCTTGTACTACACCCGCGTAAGTGAAATGTTAGGTGAAAAATTCCACATGGATGAAAATTTCTTAAAGAAATTAAATCCGAATGCAACATTTAATAAAGTGGGTGAAAAGTTATTGGTGACCAACGTTCGCAATGACTTACCTGAAGACATTCACCTGATTGTGGCGCACAAAGGTGCAAAACAACTGTATTTGTTCAACAAACAAAACCAAATGGTCGGCTCATTCCCAGCAACCATTGGCAGTGCAGATACTCCATCGCCAACAGGTACTTATAAAGTGACAGGTGTTGCACCAAACCCATGGTACAGCTATTCACCAAGTAACTTTATTCAGGGCAAAAACTTAAAACCGCTGTCTTTACCACCAGGCCCTAACGGCCCTGTGGGGAATATCTGGATTGGTTTAAGTAAAAAATCATTCGGTATTCACGGCACACCAAACCCATCGACCATTTCAAAAACGGCGTCGCATGGTTGTATCCGTTTAACCAACTGGGATGCAAACGATTTAGGTCGTAAAGTACGTTCTGGCGTGACTGTAAAATTCCTTGAATAATCAGTGATCGCTTTAAACCGCAAAAGACCCACGTTTTTACGTGGGTTTTTTAATGCCGCGATAAAACTCTAAAATGTCTAGGTTCTGCAAAAAATCTACACATGTTGCAATTTTAGAACGGCATGTTGCAGTTCGCCTCTAGGTCGGCTGCGGTGAAAAGATTAAGATGAGTTCAAGTTAAAAAAATGATAGGAGCATTATCATGAATGCTTATTTACACCGTAGTGAAGATCGTGGTCATGTGAAAATGGGGTGGTTAGACACCAAACATAGTTTCTCTTTTGGTAATTGGTATAACCCGAAATATAGCTAAATACTAAATAAATCATTACAGTAATCTTTAAACAATTTATCAATATCTTTAACTCTAAATTTATTGCGAATCATTTTTACTCGTGACCACATTTTTTCTATAGGATTTAAGTCC
>NZ_VPEY01000060.1:0-3009 GCF_013416935.1 Acinetobacter sp. YH1901141
GATCACAGACCCATTTGCCACGTACATGCTGTTCCTTATAGAACTGTGCCGGTCTGAAATGCAGTTTTTCACTGATATCTTCGCCGATACGACGTAACTGGCAGCCACAACTGCATTGGGTTGATGCAGGTTCATGCTCAATACGGATGGTGTGTAGATGATCTGGCAGCAGTCGACGTTTAGGTTTGTTGACTGTGGCTTTCTGTGTCCCTGCATGGGTTTTATCTGCATTTAATCGTTCTAATTCCAGATCAACGGCTGCGATATCTTCTTCGACCGCCTCATCCCACAGATGGATTTGTTTTGCGGTGAGATGTTCGTTTTTACTGCCGAATTTATGCTGTTTAAACAGCGCCAGTTCATGCTCGTATTTTTGATTGAGAATAGAAAGATGCTGAACTTTAGAATCTAATTGCTGATTGGTGACTTCAAGATGTTGAACTTTGGCATCTAATTGTTGATTTGATACTTCCAGATGTTGAACTTGAGCATCTAATTGTTGTTTATCTTCTGCGAGTTGTTGATGCTGCATCGCCAACTGCCGGGTGAATTCCAGCAGTTGTTCATGGGTCAGTTGGCTTAAATCTGGCAGCGTATTCATGACCGCAGTATGCCTGAGGTCATGAGAAGAATGAAATAGAACGTTTGGAGGATGGCAGAATAGCTGAGCTTGGTTTAGAGCATCGTGACCACCTGCTGTCGTCCAATGCGCTGCCAAGGCAAACCCTGGATTAATGCCTGTAACTGTTCCGGGTTGAGAGCTACGCTTTCACCCTGGTGAACTTTAGCCCAGTGGAATTTTCCCTGTTCCAGCCGCCGGGCACACAGCCAGATGCCCAGTCCATCATGTACCAGCACTTTCATGCGATGGCCACGTTTATTACAGAACAGGTAAGCACAATGCGGTTTAATGTAGCCAAAGGCTCTCACCACCTGAGCCATGACAGTATCCATCCCTGCTCGCATATCCAGAGGTTGGGTAGAAAGCCAGATTTCATCGATACGGATCATGTTGCAAGTGCCTTGAGTAATTCTGCCAAGGCAGGTATTTCTGATACTTGCCATTTCAAGCCAATTTCTGCTTTTGAGTGGGGTAAAGTAATTTGAACTTTTAACATGTCAGTAGGAGTAGGATCTAATGGTGCAGAGCAAGATAAGGCAATAAATGCAGGTTTATTCGGTAGTGTTGAGCGATCACTCCCTGGCTTAGCATCAATTAAGCGAATCCATTTGGATACAAGATTTGTATTCAATCCATGTTGCAAAGCGACTGAAGCAATTGAAACGTCCGGTGCTTTACAAGCCTGAACGATCTGCTGTTTAAATTCAGCACTGTATGTTCTTCGTTTTTTCGCAAGAGATGCGATGGATGTCTGATTATTTGTAGTCATAAATTTAAGTCCCCACTTGTTTCTAAGTGGGGACTAAATTAAGGCTTATAGGATGAATTCAGAAGGTGTGTTCAGCGGACGCTTACCTTTCTATTCTAGGTGGCTTTGTTGCATAAATATGTAAGCATCTGATTTAAATAAATTTAATTTTGGATCAAAAAACAATCAAAACTTTTAAAATCATATAGTTATGAAATCTTTGTGCAACAAAGCCGGTTTATGCAGGAATATGCATCAAAACTCGAAATTTTATTGAAAAGTTTTATCGAGGTTTATAAGTCCCTGAAACGAAAAAATGCCTGAACTTCAGGCATTTTTTACGTCATCACTTACAGCTTAAAACAATCAAAAACGAGAGTCTTAGTCTTTTGAATACGACTTAATTTTTTCAAAAATAGGGTAAAAGTCTACACCCTCATCTTTCATGCTAGAAAGCAAATAAACCAGAACAGCGATATGTGTAGGTACTTTTCCGATCTTTTTATAGTTAGTTATGGAATTTGGGTTCATGTCCAATAAGGTTGCAAATTCCTTAATTGAAAGACCTGCTTTTCCCATAAGTCTTTGAAATTCTTCGTACGGCATGGTGATAAATACAATTTATTTGGATTAGAAGTATATCACAGACCATAAAATTACAAAAAACACATAAAAAATGTGATAAACACATTTTTTATGTGTTATAAATAGCTTATCAACTAATCTATTTATCATCTCTATAGGAGAAACAAACGATGTACTCATATCCTAATTCAAACACTGAAAAGAAAATTGCACTGATGATCATTAATGACTTTTTCATTCAAAAAGCACATGACCTCTGGATTTTTTTACAACTAGATCAGAGTTTTAACGATTATGAGGCCACGCTAATTTGGACTCGACGTTATTTAGAGGAACATCCAGAAGGTGAATACAGTGATATTCAAAAAGCTTTCCTTTCTTGTTTCCCAGAAAATTTCTTTAACTTTGACTATTAATTGATGAATAATCTTTCCTCTTTTGTAGCAGTTTAAATCAAAGTAAACGCTATAAAAGAGGAAAAATTGGTAGTGTTGCAAATAGCTTTTTAGCTAAAGGTTCAGTAGATGAATCCCTTCCATAGTCGGCATCATTTTTAGGGCGAAATCATTCTTTGGGCTGTTCGCTAGTATTGTAAGTATGGCAGTACAGGAAGAGTTTTCAATCGCATAACTCTCTTCAGCATTACATAAGTTTCGTAAGTTATGTAACTTTATAAATTTATATCTCTGATAGATCAGCCCCTGACGGTTCTTCTGGTCAGCTAGATCTTTAATTTTTCAGCATTGCATTTCATATATGGACAAATCCCTGACAAGAAATATAGGGAGAGTTTTCAATCTCATACCTCTCTTCAGCGTTACATAAGATCATAAGTTGCGTAAGTTATGTAACTTTATAAATTTATATCTCTGATAGATCAGCCCCTGACAGTTCTTCTGGTCAGCTAGATCTTTAATTTTTCAACACTGCATTTCATATATGGACAAATCCCTGACAAGAAATATAGGGAGAGTTTTCAATCTCATACCTCTCTTCAGCGTTACATAAGATCATAAGTTGCGTAAGTTATGTAACTTTATAAATTTATATCTCT
>NZ_VPEY01000061.1:0-1719 GCF_013416935.1 Acinetobacter sp. YH1901141
CAACCCCAACTGTTTGGGTGTTGTATAGTCAAGCCTCACGAGCAATTAGTATTGGTCAGCTTCACATATCGCTATGCTTCCACATCCAACCTATCAACGTCGTAGTCTTCAACGGCTCTTTAGGAGGCATAAAGCCTCGGGGAAATCTTATCTTGAGGTAGGCTTCCCGCTTAGATGCTTTCAGCGGTTATCCCTTCCGAACATAGCTACCCGGCGATGCGACTGGCGTCACAACCGGTACACCAGAGGTTCGTCCACTCTGGTCCTCTCGTACTAGGAGCAGATCCTCTCAAATTTCCAGCGCCCACGGTAGATAGGGACCGAACTGTCTCACGACGTTCTAAACCCAGCTCGCGTACCTCTTTAAATGGCGAACAGCCATACCCTTGGGACCTGCTTCAGCCCCAGGATGAGATGAGCCGACATCGAGGTGCCAAACACCGCCGTCGATATGAACTCTTGGGCGGTATCAGCCTGTTATCCCCAGAGTACCTTTTATCCGTTGAGCGATGGCCCTTCCATACAGAACCACCGGATCACTAAGACCTACTTTCGTACCTGCTCGACTTGTGGGTCTCGCAGTTAAGCGCGCTTTTGCCTTTATACTCTACGCGTGATTTCCGACCACGCTGAGCGCACCTTCGTACTCCTCCGTTACTCTTTAGGAGGAGACCGCCCCAGTCAAACTACCCACCAGACATGGTCCTCGTCCCGGATAACGGGACAGAGTTAGAACCTCAACATTACCAGGGTGGTATTTCAAGGACGGCTCCACTCGGACTAGCGTCCAAGTTTCAAAGCCTCCCACCTATCCTACACAAGTAAGGTCAAAGTTCAATGTCAAGCTGCAGTAAAGGTTCACGGGGTCTTTCCGTCTAGCCGCGGGTACACCGCATCTTCACGGCGAATTCGATTTCACTGAGCCTCTGCTGGAGACAGCGCCGCCATCATTATGCCATTCGTGCAGGTCGGAACTTACCCGACAAGGAATTTCGCTACCTTAGGACCGTTATAGTTACGGCCGCCGTTTACTGGGGCTTCGATCAAGAGCTTCGCTTACGCTAACCCCATCAATTAACCTTCCAGCACCGGGCAGGCATCACACCCTATACGTCCACTTTCGTGTTTGCAGAGTGCTATGTTTTTAATAAACAGTTGCAGCGGCCTGGTTTCTGAGGCTGTCGACAGCTCAAGGAGCGAGTCCTATCACCATCAACAGCGTACCTTCTCCCGAAGTTACGGTACCATTTTGCCTAGTTCCTTCAGCAGAGTTCTCTCAAGCGCTTTGGTCTACTCGACCTGACCACCTGTGTCGGTTTCGGGTACGATTCCAGTGTAACTGAAGCTTAGAGACTTTTCCTGGAAGCAGGGTATCAGCCACTTCACTGTACAAGTACAGCTTGCTATCAGATCTCAGCATAGAGCACCCCGGATTTGCCTAAGATGCATGCCTACTTCCTTTCACCTGGACTACCAACGCCAGGCTGACTTAACCTTCTCCGTCCTCTCATCGCATTACACTGAAGTATTGGAATATTAACCAATTTCCCATCGACTACGCCTCTCGGCCTCGCCTTAGGGGTCGACTCACCCAGCCCCGATTAACGTTGGACTGGAACCCTTGGTCTTTCAGCGAACGGGTTTTTCACCCGTTTTGTCGTTACTCACGTCAGCATTCGCACTTCTGATACCTCCAGCAGACTTCTCAATCCACCTTCT
>NZ_VPEY01000062.1:0-2885 GCF_013416935.1 Acinetobacter sp. YH1901141
ATCAAGGCATCCATCAACCCACTGTTTACGCCTTGTCCTGCAAAAGGAGGCATCAAATGAGCAGCATCTCCAATCATCGTTATGGGTAATGGACGCTTACTTTTCCAAGACTTATCTAAGGGAAATAGATTTAAAACCTTTGAAAGTAAGTGTATTAAAGGAGATTTTAAAAGATTACAACTCTTATTCAAATAAAAATTTACTTGATTTTTATTTGCTAAGTGGTGGAGTTGCAAAATATATAGAACTATTTATCTTAAACAGTAGTTTTGATTTAAAATCTATGATAGATACAATTATTGATCCAAACTCAATATTTTTGGAAGAGGGAAAAAATAGACTTATTGAAGAGTTTGGAAAAGAGTATGGAACATATTTTTCTATTTTAGCTTTAATCTCTGATTCAAAAACATCAAGAAGTGAAATAGAATCAATTTTGGAAAGAAATATTTCAGGACATTTATCACGACTTGAAAATGACTATAACATCATAAAATCAATTAAACCAATAAATGCTAAACCAAACTCAAAAGTACAAAAATATGAGATAGTTGATAATTTTTTATCCTTTTGGTTTAGATTTATTTTTAAATACCAATCACTAATCGAAGCTGAAAATTTCGATAGATTAAAAGAGATTATCTATAGAGATATCTCAACTTTTCAAGGAAAATTCCTTGAAAAACTTTTTGTGGAACTCTTAAAAGAGAAACAAACTTTCACTTCTATTGGCTCATATTGGGAGAGAAATAATCAAAATGAGATAGATATAGTTGCTATCGATGATATTGATAAGAAACTTCTAATTTGTGAAGTAAAACTAAATGAAAAACGGATAAACTATCAGGCTTTAGTTTTGAAATCTCAAAAATTAATTCAAGAGTATAAAGATTATGAGATAGAGTATAGGCTTTTATCGATAAAAGATATTTAAAATTAGAAAAACAGATAATAGCTGGTGCTAGAGTGGTTGCTAGGGTAATTACTCTAATTTCAAGTTGGTGCAAGTGGTTTTTGCAAACTTTGTATAAAGCCTTAATCGATATAAAAGTTAAGTTTGATTATATATAATTGTTGAATAATTTAAAAGGAGTACAAAATGAAAAAAGTTTTAATTTTAAATGGACACCAATATTATGAAAATGTTGCAAAAGGTGAATTAACTGAAAAGATTTTAGAAAAAGCGACACAATTTTTCAAAGAAAATAACTTTCTTATAAAATATACAAATATAGATAAGGGTTACGATATAAAAGAGGAGTGTGAGAAGTTTGAGTGGGCTGATTATGTGTTGTTTCAATATCCTGTTTATTGGATGGGTGTTCCTTGGATTACAAAAAAATATTTCGATGAGACTTTTACTCAAGGAAGACACTATGCAAACGACGGAAGAAGCAAAAACGATGATAGCAAAACTTATGGAAGTGGTGGATTACTAAAAGGCAAAAAATATATGCTAAGCTTGACATATAATTGTCCAAAAAGTGAGTTTAACAATCCTGATGGTTTTTTTGATGGATTATCACTAGATGAAGCAAATGTTGCTACTCATAAAACTTTTCAATTTGTTGGATTAGAACCTTTAAAACTTACTCTATGCATGATATTTTTAAAGGAGATTTGGATTTAAATAAAGAGTTAGCTAAATTTGAAGATACTTTAAGAGAGAATTTTAAGTTTAGTGTATATATAATTTGATATATTTAATTTAAGGAGCTATAATGAGTTTATTATTAAACAAAGGTAAAATAGGTGATTTGGAACTAAAAAATAGAGTTGTAATGCCACCTATGTGTATGTATAAAAGTGATAATAGTGGAGAATTAAAAGATTTCCATATGTTTCACTATACTTCAAGAGCAATGGCTGATGTTGGTTTAATTATTGTTGAACCAGCATCAGTTGAGCCAAAAGGAAGAGTTTCATCTTTTGAATTAGGACTTTGGGATGATTCTTTAATTGAAAATCATAAAAAAATGAATGAGAAGTTACACTTATTTGGAGCAAAAAGTTCTATACAATTAGCTCATGCAGGAAGAAAATCTGAAGTTGTTGATGATATTTGTGTAGCTCCAAGCTCAATTGCTTTTAGTCAAAAATCACCATATAAAGTTCCAAAAGCGTTAAGTCTTGAAGAGATAACAAAAATAAAAGAGTTGTTTGTAAATGCTGCAATTAGAGCCGAAAAAGCAAATTATGATTCAGTAGAACTTCACGCTGCTCATGGATATTTGTTGTGTGAATTTTTATCACCTTTAACAAATAAAAGAGATGATATTTATGGTGGAAGTTTAGAAAATAGGTGTAGATTAGTAATTGAAACTGCAAAAGAGATAAAAAATAGGGTAAAATTACCCCTTATTGTTAGAATTAGTGCTGATGAATGGATGCAAAATGGATGGAATATAGAAGACTCTATTTATTTATGTAAAGAGTTAGAAAAAGTTGGAGTTGATTGTATTCATGTTTCAAGTGGTGGAAATATAGAAAATCCAGATAAGATACCAAAAATTGAACCATTTTATCAAGCTAATTGGGCAAAAGAGATTAAAAAAAGTGTAGATATTCCTGTTATTGCTGTTGGTTTAATAACAACAGCAAAAGAGGGTGAATATCTTCTTGAAAATAGTTTTTGTGATTTTGTTGCATATGGAAGAGAGTTGCTTAAAAATCCAAATCTTGTATTTTATGCTGCAAATGAACTAAACGAAAAAGAGAAAATTAATAGCTCTTATGCAAGAGCATTTTTAAAATAATATTCTCTGTACACGACAAAAATAGATAACTCATTGAAATAATGTCACAATAATTGTTTTCTAACGACGAATACTATGACACATCTCAATGAGTTATATCTTATCTTAAACAAATCTCTAAAATGGAAC
>NZ_VPEY01000063.1:0-2837 GCF_013416935.1 Acinetobacter sp. YH1901141
ATGTACAACTTGCGACACTAAACTGGGTAGATTGGTTCAATAAAAAGCGTGTACACAGTGCACTGGGTTATGTATCGCCTTTTGAATTTGAAGCAATGTACTATGATAAGATTAAACCGTTAGGTCAGGTGGCCTAACTTAAATAAAAAAGTCTCCGACAAACCCAGTACGGTTCAGTCCTTACAGAACTGAAAAATCGTGGTTTAAAGGATATTCCGATTGCCTGCGTAGATGGACTGAAGGGCTTTCCTGATGCAATCAATACAATTTACCCTGATACGCATATTCAGTTGTGTATCATCCACATGGTACGCAACAACCTTAAATATGTGAGTTGGAAAGACTACAAAGCTGTCACAGCCGATTTAAAAAAGATATATCAAGCTGTTACAGAAGACGCAGCCTTACAGGCTTTAGATGAATTTGGACAAAAATGGGATGAGAAGTATCCTCAAATCAGCAAGTCATGGCTTGCCAACTGGTCGAATCTCAACACGTTCTTCGCTTACTCTATGGATATTCGCAAAGCGATTTACACGACGAATGCGATTGAATCATTGAACAGCGTTATCCGCCATGCAACCAAGAAAAGAAAAATCTTCCCAACTGATGATTCCGTGAAAAAGGTGGTATATTTAGCAATTATGGCAGCAAGCAAAAAATGGACGATGCCTATTCAGAATTGGAAAGCTGCTATGAATCGCTTTAGTATCATGTTTGAAGAGCGTGTAACCAAGTATTTTTAAAACTGTATTTACACAGAATTATTTATACCCTCCGCTTAGATACTCAGTGTTATTCATACCCTCTTCATACCCCAAATGTCTCCTTTTAAGTCGTGCGTGTATAGCATTCTTCGCTGCCATTAAAGGGCGATCTGGTCTCATCCATGGAACTCGAGAACTTGTGGTGCATCGCACTATGTTGTCGTGTATGACGTTAAAGATTCTGTTCGTATTTTAAGAATTTTGCATACATCACAACAGTAGGGTTAGGTTGATGTATTTACGCACTCCTGAAAACCAATACAACAAAGATCACTGGTAACTAGCGATCTGTTCAATCGCCAACTCATAAGAACTTTCAAACTGATATTTCAGCGTTTTATCTTGAGTAGAATGAATAAAATCTTCCATTTTTTGTCTATATTCTTCATGTCCTGCCTTATACATCGCGAGTAAGTACCCCCACTCACCATATAAATATTCAGAGTCATTTTTAGGAGTGACTTTCAATGTCTTTTCCAGCAATGACGCTACTTGGGCATAACATTTTTCATATTCATTTTTAGGCTTTTTAGCGTAATAGCTCAACTCACATTGAGTCAGTAAACGTGCTTCGCTAAACCTAGTTTTTAACATTTTACTATTTAAATCATAAGCTTCTTTATACATGGCTGTGGCTAAGTAAATCTGCATTTGCAACTTTTCTCGCTCGGAATCATTCTTAATTTTGTTTATTTCAGACAAACTATCTTTCATTACCTTATTAGCATGTTCTCTTTCCCTAAAATTCAAATTATGAATCGTATCTTTATATTTTTTTATAATAGATTGATCTTCTGCAGAAAGACTCTGGGCAGCTTCACTATCTTGAGTGAGTTCAACTTCACCATGATGTGTATTATGTCCATTAGATGAGCAGGCAGTGCTTCCGAATATCAAGAAGGCTGTTAAAAAAATAAGAAAATTCTTCATCTAACTTCCCTTGCTGCGGAATTTAAAGTAAAGCTGTGGGTTGTAAAACTGGGTATCGGGGTAACAACTCCACCGCTAAACGTCAATACATATCCAAGATCTAATTCAACCCTCAATAGGAGTAAATCAGGCTCAGGCAAGGTAATGTTACAGAAACCTACTGGTTCTTTTCCTCGCTCAATACTCCAAACCCCACCATCAGACTTCAATTCTTGTATTTTTAATAATTCAGATTTTCTATTTTTTTCTTTATAGAGTCTTAGAGTTGCATAAGGAGTGATTTTATTTGCATCATGTTTTACAACTGGCGGGTGATATGAAACTGTTATAAACAGATTCTTTTTCTTTAAAATAGATGTAACGATAAAATCACATGCTCCTGAAACTATTTGTAAAACACTCCCAAATAGCCCTTTTTTATCTTCATCGTATGGAGGAATTCCTGTTTTAAATTTTACATAATCGGTTTTATTAAACTCAATATAATAGTTCTCATACTTCCTCTTATTTGTAAAACTATTTATTAAATTCTGTTGAGCACTTATAGGCAGAGTTTGCTCAGTTTGAGGATTAGAAACTATATGATAATTAGCATTACTCCCACCAACAACATGCGACTGTTGCGGCTGAATAATAGCACCGCATGTTAATTTATCCCCGACATAAGCAACTGGCTTACCATCAAAGATAATATGGTCATGGCTTTTAATCACTGAAGACCAACATTTACATCTTGGACAGAAATGCCCATCGCCCGCTCTAACAAAAGAATTGCCCATTTGAGAATTTCTTATCTGAGTAGCTAGAATACGACCACCATGATTAGTTGGTGCATTATGAATAGCAAAACCTCTCATAATCTTAATCCTTATAGTTTAGTCATGACTAAGAGAGTTCTGAAATGTTAATTGATCTTTAAAAATGCATATTGCCACCGAATTGTTAAAAGTATCAATAATTTCATCGCCATTCTTTAATTGACTACTGACCAATAGAGCAGTGATACCTTCAACGGTAATACCCCCATTTTTAATTGAATTAATGGGTAGAAAATCTAAAGCCTTGTTATTGTTTAAAAATAGGTGGACAACCATTTACTGACATATGAGGTCGTTCATGATTATAAAAGTACTGCCAGTC
>NZ_VPEY01000064.1:0-2489 GCF_013416935.1 Acinetobacter sp. YH1901141
TACCAGCGTACGGCCCACAGAATGATGTCACGCTGAAAATGCCGGCCTTTGAATGGGTTCATGTGCAGCTCCATCAGCAAAAGGGGATGATAAGTTTATCACCACCGACTATTTGCAACAGTGCCGAAAATAGCATTGATTTAGAGCTTTATGATCCAAAGCATACTGCAACCAACCAAACACAGGGTTTGAAATTACTGAGCAGTGAAAAACCTAGAACATTAACCAATGTCCCACTTAAAGTAACGACCACTAATATTCCATTAAGACATAGTGCCGCAGTAAGGGCAGCAGAAACCATGCTGATGGCGGATAGTACAACTTCAACCACTTTTTATAATTGTACAACAGGTTTTAATGTGAAAAACGCTGCGGGTACAAAATTTGCGACCACAGCGGCTCACTGTAAGAATTACAAAATTACTGTAGATGACCGCAAGACAACTGGCAATGATAATATTGCACTAACCTTTGTGGGAGACTTCTGGAATGGTAGTCAGGATTTCCAAACCATGAGTTTAGTATCATCTACACATACCTTGAACCCAGAATTTTTCGCCAGTGACAATGTGGTCAAAACTCTAACTGGTCGACGTACACAAGGTAACACACCTGTTGGTACGTATGTCTGTCATTATGGAATGAAAACTGGTTATAGTTGTGGTACGGTTCAGTCGACCGCATTTAAAGCATTTGGTACTGACAATAAATGTGGACCATCAGGGGCAGGTGTGTGTAATGCAACATGGGTAAAAGTTTCAGGTCCAACGTTGGATTGTTGGGGTGGCGATAGTGGTGGTCCAATCTTTATTGGAAGTGTGGCGGCAGGGTTATTATCTACTGCAACTTATCAAGGCACATGGAGTTCTTCCATGAAAGGTCAGGGGTATTGCGGAGGTGCCGCCAAACCTAATGGATATATGACCTATATGTCTACTGATGAACTCTATAAAGAGGGTTACTCATTATTATACGGACAATAACGATGACTAGAATATTTATACTGATGTTCGTCGTTGGACTTTTGAGCGCTTGTCATAAGCCTTCATCAGCCGATCAGTCCAAGATACAAGAATTACAAGTGATGTCCTTTAGTGAGCAGACCTTGGCGCAATTTTCTTGGGAATTAATCGAGGCAACAAATGCTAATAGTGAACGTATAGATTCATTATTTCTGGCTTCAAAACCTGACCAACCTATCACGCTAAAATTTGCAGAAAAGATGCTGTATATTGGGAATTTGTTTTGTAATATAAATTCGATTGGTATTCATTTTAAGGGCAATCATTTATATGCTGAACAACCAATTGTTGCCACAATGATGGGCTGTCCTGATGATATCAACTTACGTGAAAGTACGATGATAGATATTCTGGTGAATGCTCCCACATTATATCTTCAATCTCGTAAGGGGCAGGCACAACTGCTTATAGAAACACAAAAAAAAGAGAAATTGATTTTTAAAGGTGTTCAAGTCAACAAGTAGTCTAAATTCTTGCAGTACACTGATGAAAATCATAAGGTAAAGTTAGATATGAGGAAGCCCAATCATTTAGTTGGGCTTCTTTGTTTAAATATAATTTTAAGAGCCGGTAACTTATTTTCTGTAAGTTCCCTTTTACTATTTTTCTTTTGAGTATTTTATTAATCTAATTCTTTTACGCACTCAATAAGTATTACCACTATACCAACTCTTAGAAAGAGCTTTGAATTCCCTATTTAACATAATGGCGGTTATACGAAGTCGACTTGTAATGCAATTTGCATTACAGTACTCCTAGTACATTAAATAACTGGGAGATATGATGGCTACTGTTAACTTCAGGGTCGATGAAGCCCTTAAAGAAAAATCCTATTCCATCCTTAAAGAACAAGGTATTGCACCAACTGAATTCTTCACCAACATACTTGAGTATATTGCAACTACAGGAAAACTACCTGTTCAAAAAGCATTGCTCTCAGAAGAAGATGCTGAATTATTAGCGACTGTACGTAAGCGAATTAATGACCCTAAAGAAATGTTCGAGGAAATTACTTTAGATGACTTATAAGCTTTTACGTCATAAGGACTTCACAGCTGAATGGGAAAAACTTCCCAGTACTATCAGAGATCAATTTAAGAAGAAACTCGCTAAGGTCATAGAGCAGCCACATATTCCCAAGAATATCCTCAGAGGTGATCTTGCAGGCTGCTATAAAATTAAATTATTAAAGGCTGGAGTCAGATTAGTTTATCAAGTCAAAGATGATCAAGTAGTCATCTTGCTCATCACCGTTGGGAAACGAGCTGACAGCATAGTTTATGACGAAGCGAAGAAACGCATTAAAGATTAAAAATGGGGGCTATAAGCTCCCATTTTTGTGTTATTCCTAAGTAGAAATGTCCTACCTAATAACCAAATAGAAATGTCCTATACAGACACTTCCAAGTCAAGCACAGGATTCAGATTTCGTTCTTTGATTACTGTTTTCTGTGCACGTCTGCTCGG
>NZ_VPEY01000065.1:0-2428 GCF_013416935.1 Acinetobacter sp. YH1901141
ACGATGCCGAAAATGATGAGCGATTTATTCATGGGGGCTTCTATAATAATAATAATCGAGCATGAGTCTCATACGGATGCTCGGGTCGAAAGGGAATCCCCAGGCGAGTAACCTGTTTGCGGTGATCTGAACCGTACCGGGTTTGTCGGAGACTTTTTTATTTAAGTTAGGCCACCTGACCTAACGGATTAATTTTATCATAGTACATTGCTTCAAAATCAAAAGGTGGCACATAACCTAGTGCACTATGTACACGCTCTTTATTGAACCAATCTACCCAATTTAATGTCGCAAGTTGTACATCCGCTAAACCTTGCCAATCTGCTTTTAAATATTCAATCACCTCTGTTTTGTATAAGCCATTCACTGTTTCAGCCAAAGCATTATCGTATGAATCACCGGTCGTACCGACTGATGCTCGTAAATTTGCTGCTTCTAAACGATTGGTATAACGAATGGAAAGATATTGCACACCTCTGTCACTATGATGAATCACGTTCTTTGGCATGCCTCGATCATGCAATGCTTGCTCCAGTGCATCGAGCACCATGTCTGTATTCATCCGTGTTGATACTTTCCATCCAACAATTGCTCGCGAGAACACATCAATAATAAAGGCGGTATAGACCCAGCCTGAATTTGTTTGAATATACGTAAAGTCAGCGACCCACAGCTGGTCAGGGTGATCAGCACTAAAATTGCGTTTCACCAAGTCATCTGCTCGTTTTTGATCATCTCGGCTATGGGTAGTTTGTTTATTCTTACCTCGCCAAACACCTTGTATACCTAGCTTTTGCATCAATCGAGCAACTGTACAGCGTGCAATAATATAGCCTTCACGTTTCAGTTTTTGCCAAACTTTACGTACACCATATCGACCTGAACTTTCCTTCCAAATTCGTTTAATTTGTTCAGCATGATGCAAGTCATGTAGATCTCGCTTTGCTCGATGTTCTGGGTTTTCGCAGAGATCTAGAGTCCGGTAATAGGTTGAGGGTGCGATCGGTAAAATTCTACAAATCGCCTCGACTCCGTACAGCTCTTTATTATTATGGATAAAATCCACCATTATTTGTGTGGGCGGTCGAGTTCCGCCTGGGCGAAAAAAGCGGCTGCTTTACGTAGAATCTCATTGGCGCGTTGCAGTTCTTTATTTTCGCGTTCGAGTTGTTTGATACGTTCTTGGTCTGAAAGCTGCTGTACTTTAACTGGATTTAGTTTATCTAAATATTTTTGATACCAAACACGTAGTGTTTCAGGAGTACAACCTATCTTGGGAGCAATAGCGGTGATCGCAGCCCAATTCGATGGATAATCTTTTTCAGATTCAATCAATAATTGAACCGCTCTTTCTCTGATTTCAGGGGCATATTTTAATTTTGTCATCGGGATAGTCTCTCAGAATATTGACTCTCCGACAAACCCGGTACGGTTCAGCAAATAAGCAACCTTCTAATGCAACAGCGAAGTGTAGAGATGGGACTTGGTCTTTTAGCTTGAATAGGAGAGGTACTTGTTCTGGCCATGGTGGAGTAGCTAACTGGCTTTAGAACTTAGAATACTTCTGATTTAAAGCTTATCATGCAATATGCTTAAAACTTAAAAACCAATAAAAACAGGAATTTTAAGTTCCTATTTTTCATGTTAGAACCCATTTAAAGTGTCTATATTCTCACCAATTAAAATGTCTATATCCTCATCTATAAACTTGTAAAAATTAAAAATTAATATTATCGTATTACTATCAAAAACAAAAATGGATTACATATGCTTCCAATGTTAGCTTCACAACTTCAACAGGAAACAGGTTGGCGAGTTACTAGCTGTGAAATTCTATTAGATCAATCTCATACAAATACTGATGAATCTTTTGGCAATATAGAAATAACATCAAAACATGGTATTACCTTATTTTTCGGGTTCACTTCATCTACCAATAAAAAAATAGAAATGGATGAAATCCGTATTTTCAATGCAGAAAATATTGAAGTTTGTATTGATGAAAATGATGCAAATAATGTTTTCGCTGCTGCTTATGATATTGTCGATCAAACAAATTGGCGAAAAATTGCAATAAATGCAAAATATGAAAAGCAGAGTAGAAAAGTTAAAAGTATAAGTTTTAATCGGGAAAGTGAGGCTGATCTTTTACACTTTGTAGAAAATCAAAAAGATTTTTCAAACTGGGTAAAAAGCAAAATTTTAGAAGAAGTAAGTAAATCTCATGGATGAAAAAAGGCTTACTTTCATGGGCTTTTTGATTATCGATTTAACATAAAATCTCTTATGCGAAATGGGTTGTGTAACTCCAAAATAGAAATGTCCGGTTTCTCCAAAGTAAAAATGTCCGCTTTTAGAATATGCACTTTTGCAATTTTCTTAGCGGACGGTTTGATATGTTGGTGTCTATGTCGGATAAAGAACTTAA
>NZ_VPEY01000066.1:0-2401 GCF_013416935.1 Acinetobacter sp. YH1901141
CGGTGTTTAAAACTGCCCTATGTTTTCGCTTCGCTCAAACTCTATTGAATCTCGCTGCGCTCGATTCCTGGGGGCAGCTTTTTCAAAGACCGGCTAGGACGCTAAAAACAAGAATGGATTCGCTTCGCTCATAAAGCTTTATGCTCGCTTCGCTCGTCATGGAGCCAATGGCTACAGTCGCTTTGCTCTGTAAATCTCGTTATGAGGCAATAGGGAGCTTGTAATCAGGGAAAAGGCAGGGGCGAAATTTTTATAACGCTCAGTCGCTCGTAGACACTCGCTCGGCTACTTGATCAATTTGTTTAGTTGCTCTTCAAAATCTTGCTTGTTTAAATCACCTGAAACGTACTGATCATAAAGTTTTTGATGATCTTCAGTGATTTCTAAATCGTAATATTCTCGATCTGATTTCTTTAAAAACACTTCTGACAAACGATTATTTTTTTCGGCATCACTCAATTTCATGGTCTAAATGCTCCTATTTTGCGTTTATTGGCGTTTTTAGCCCTGTTTAGCTAGATTCCCCTGTTTTTGGGAAAAAGACGCTTAAATGCGATTTTAGGCGGTTTTTGCGCTATGGGGTGAAATTCGATATTGGTGCTTTGCTAACAAGCAAATTTTTAGCGGTTTGGAGATTTATCATTTTCCTACAGCAGGAGGGAATGCACGCTTCCGCGTTTCTCTCCGAGAAACAAAAAACCGACCTCTGAAAAAGATAAAAATAAGCCCCAAAAGTTGGGGCGTTTTGAAATCTTTTTTAGAGGATTAATTGCTACTTTTGGGATTTCAGATAGTCATAAAACTGAATCTGCTGTTTGGGGTCTTTTAGCATGATGCGAAGCCGTTGCATGAAATCATCAGGTGATTCACTTTCTTGTTTCAAATAGTTGAATTTTTTATCTCTGGACATGCCGTAAGAAATTCGGTTGATCTGCATGTTTGAAAAATCTAAAAACTTAGGTTCATCGACCTGTTTGATTGGTGCAGATTGGATTTTCTTAGAACCAAAGCCGAGCTGTTCCAGTAGCGGGTAAAACATTCTGAATTTTTTTGGCTCTAAAAGCATGTCGGCAAGGCGTTTCGTAAAGTCTTCGGCTGACTCTCCGATCTCTGCATATTCGCTACCAACTTCGGGCAGTTCAGATAATTTATGTGCGAACAAATGCCGTTGTGCATCGGTCATTTCAACAAAAAAATCGGGTGTGTTTGGATCTCGTTTAGAGTCGATTTTTTGTTGTTTTTTGGGCTGTATCTTCTGTTTAAATCGGAATGAGAAACCAATAATATTACGCCCTCTTTTGTGCTGTTCTTCTTTGACAGTAATATCCGTATTTTCATTGATTTGCTTTAATGATGGTTCTAAAACACGCTTTTTAAAGTCGTGCATTCGGTGATATTCACTTTCCAGTACACCCAATCTTTTTCTGAACTCATTTAGCTCAATAATTGGTGTTTTCCCACTACTACGCCAAGCAATCAAAAGTTCATAAAGCCTAATGGAATAGCCAGTGGAAAGCCCTTTTACTTGTTCTAATTCATAGCTTGTAAATTGTTTTTCTAGTCGAGTTATTAAGGGAATAATTGCAGGTGAAAAAATTAACTCCACAGATGCCGTTTTTTCGATGTATGCAATTTGAGAAACCCAACGTGAGGTAATATGAGCTATTCCTTTTCCTCTTTGTTCTTGGTAACTGAATTGACGAGCGAACAAGTCTTTACAGGCTTCTTTTAGTGCTTGATAAGCACCATTTTTCAATACATCAAAGTGGTTGATATAGCTCTCTGCATGAATGGTCAATGGGTCATTCGCATTAATACCTCTGCCACTTTCACGGGCTTCAATGATTGCTAAAAGAATCAACCGTTGTTCTACTAGGTCAAGATTGTAGCTGGCATTAATTAAAGCGTTATCTTTCACAATTAAATCTTTCATATAGCGTCTTATTTTATTATGTCGTCTTATTGATGCTAGGGGAATCCTTGCCGATAGTCAATAAGACGACATTTTTTAATTTGTCGCATTTTGCAAACTAAGTGTAGGCATATTGAAATTAAATTCTGCAAGGTAAGTGTCAATAAAGCGACATATTTAATTCTGTCTTTCAAAGCACACTAAGTGTCGTCTTATTGAGAATTTCTAGCACACTAAGTGTCGTCTTTTAGCACACTAAGTGTCGTCTTATGTCCTCTGAAACGCACGTATATCAATGCTTTCAGGCTGCCTAAAAGCATTTAAAAGCTTTTTTATTATTAAAAGCCCAAAAAAAACAAAAACGGTGTTTAAAACTGCCCTATGTTTTCGCTTCGCTCAAACTCTATTGAATCTCGCTGCGCTCGATTCCTGGGGGCAGCTTTTTCAAAGACCGGCTAGGACGCTAAAAACAAGAATGGATTCGCTTCG
>NZ_VPEY01000067.1:0-2267 GCF_013416935.1 Acinetobacter sp. YH1901141
TAGACAAAATGACACCAAATGAGTTTTACTATGATCAGCTACCCCAACAAAACAAGGTGGCTTAACTAGAGCGGAATATCACTTATAAATACGCTTTTAGTTGTTCAAACAAGTGGGACCACCTCTATATCTCGATAGGTATAGTAGAGTGATATCTCGATAGGTATAGTGTTTTGCAGTTTAGAGGAGATATCGCGATGCATACGCGGAAGGCAATAACGGAGGCGCTTCAAAAACTCGGAGTCCAAACCGGTGACCTCTTGATGGTGCATGCCTCACTTAAAGCGATTGGTCCGGTCGAAGGAGGAGCGGAGACGGTCGTTGCCGCGTTACGCTCCGCGGTTGGGCCGACTGGCACTGTGATGGGATACGCGTCGTGGGACCGATCACCCTACGAGGAGACTCTGAATGGCGCTCGGCTGGATGACGAAGCCCGCCGTACCTGGCTGCCGTTCGATCCCGCAACAGCCGGGACTTACCGTGGGTTCGGCCTGCTGAATCAATTTCTGGTTCAAGCCCCCGGCGCGCGGCGCAGCGCGCACCCCGATGCATCGATGGTCGCGGTTGGTCCGCTGGCTGAAACGCTGACGGAGCCTCACGAACTCGGTCACGCCTTGGGGGAAGGATCGCCCGTCGAGCGGTTCGTTCGCCTTGGCGGGAAGGCCCTGCTGTTGGGTGCGCCGCTAAACTCCGTTACCGCATTGCACTACGCCGAGGCGGTTGCCGATATCCCCAACAAACGGTGGGTGACGTATGAGATGCCGATGCTTGGAAGAGACGGTGAAGTCGCCTGGAAAACGGCATCGGATTACGATTCAAACGGCATTCTCGATTGCTTTGCTATCGAAGGAAAGCCGGATGCGGTTGAAACTATAGCAAATGCTTACGTGAAGCTCGGTCGCCATCGAGAAGGTGTCGTGGGCTTTGCTCAGTGCTACCTGTTCGACGCGCAGGACATCGTGACGTTCGGCGTCACCTATCTTGAGAAGCATTTCGGAACCACTCCGATCGTGCCTCCGCACGAGGCCGTCGAGCGCTCTTGCGAGCCTTCAGGTTAGAGGCCGTCGACAATGATAATCTGGATCAACGGACCTTTCGGCGCCGGAAAGACGACGCTCGCTAAGCGGCTGCGCGATCGGCGTTCCAAATCGCTGATCTTTGACCCCGAGGAAATCGGGTTCGTGGTGAAAGAAACGGTCCCCATGCCAGCGAGCGGAGACTATCAGGATCTCCCCTTGTGGAGGGGACTTACGATCGCGGCGGTCAGGGAGATTCGAAGGAATTACTCGCAGGACATCATCATCCCAATGACGCTCGTGCACCCGGACTATCTGACTGAGATACTCGACGGGGTAAGGCGGATCGACGATCAGCTGCTGCACATCTTTCTGACGCTCAACGAGGACCTATTGCGTCACCGGATCGCGAACCAGACCATGCATCCTGACCCGAATCGAAATGCGGAGATTCGAGAGTGGCGATTAGCGAATGTCGCCCGATGCTTGGCCGCAAGGGAACGGCTTCCATGCACAACCCGTGTTCTCGATAGTGGTACACACACCAGCGATGAACTCGCAGCGATGGTGCTCGACGGAATCGATGGGCGCACCTGATCGCCTTCGACGCCTGCGCAAAGCGTAGCGCGAGGGTGGCGGGCTCACGACCAAACGCCCAGAGGTCGATCATCGCAGGGATGTTTGGCTTTGTGGTGCGGACGACGGGACTCGAACCCGTACTCTCACAGAGAAGCAGATTTTCGTACCACCTCGACTTTCGCCGCCGTCTGATGACGTTCGTGGTCTGGACTGTCCCTTCGCCATTGCCCGAAGGCTTTAGGCGCCGCCCGTCCAGTCTCTACACCTTCCCCCGAAGGGGCTTGGCTCGGGATTGGCTTAGGGTATTGCCCGTTAGCGTTCCCCGACTTTGAGCGGTTCTACTCCGCGGATTTCCCCGCGGGCACTCCAATTTTAAAGTCTGCTGCGTCTACCGATTTCGCCACGTCCGCCTTTTTTCGCCGTTCCTAGCGCTCGTGCGATGCACCTATGTTGCACCTAGCGCCGAATCGTTCTTCGTCATCCTGAAAAACCACGTCTCCTAAAGCCTTGCATAGCTTATCTTTTCTCCACCACGAACTTTTTTGGGCACTGTTGCAAATAGTCGGTGGTGATAAACTTATCATCCCCTTTTGCTGATGGAGCTGCACATGAACCCATTCAAAGGCCGGCATTTTCAGCGTGACATCATTCTGTGGGCCGTACGCTGGTACT
>NZ_VPEY01000068.1:0-1864 GCF_013416935.1 Acinetobacter sp. YH1901141
TCATCAACAATACAAAAAATTTCTGTAAAATCGTACATGGTAGTTAGAGCCTTTGGGTTGTGTCGTAACTTTCTAAATGGCTCTAACTACCTTTTTTTCAAGGGCTTTTCTTATCCGTAATTCGGGTAAAATTAATATTGTCAGATATGTAACCATAGTTACTGCTTTATGTAAATAAAAGCATGATAAATGTTTTGCTTGTGTTAGCCTAAATTTATTTATTACATGAAGTAGCTCACAAATGTACGACCTCATTATTATTGGTGCAGGCACCGCAGGCATTAGCGCCTATAAAGAAGCGATTAAATACACCCAAAACCTACTCATCATCAATCACGGTCCATGGGACACCACCTGTGCCCGCGTTGGTTGTATGCCCAGCAAAGTTCTCATCTCTAGTGCCAATCGCATGCACGACATACAACATGCACAAGAAGTTGCACTCACGGTAGATGCAAAAATTGATACATCCCAAATCATGACGCACGTACGCCAATTACGTGATCGCTTTACCCGTGCCACACAAAAAGATGTAGATCGTTGGGAAGCATCCCATAAGATTTCAGGTTTTGCGACTTTCATAGATGCCCATACAATTCAAGTGAATGGACAGCAATATCAGGCAAAAGCTTTTATTGTTGCAGTCGGTTCTACTCCTGCTTATGAGCAAGCATGGAAAGAAAAATTAGGCGAACGCTTAATCACATCAGATCAAATCTTTGAATTAGAGAACTTACCCCAATCTTTGGCCGTCATTGGCAGTGGTGTAATTGCAATCGAATTAGCTCAAGCTATGCAACGCTTAGGGGTAGATACCACTATTTTTGCACGTAGTCGTAAAGTTGGTTCACTCAGCAGCCCAGAACTACAAACCATTGCACAAGATACACTTAGTCAAGAATTGAATATCAAATTTGAAACCTTGCCAACACAACTACAAAGAACAGAACAAGGCGTGCAAATTGAATATCAAGAAAATGGACAAATACAAAGCTTAACTGCCGATTATGTATTGGTTGCTACGGGTAGACGCAGCTATTTAGATCAGCTTCATCTTGAAAATATTGATACGAGTTTTAACAACATCAAACAGCTCCCAATTGATCCTCATACCAAACAACTCGGACGGCATGCTATTTTTATTGTGGGTGATGCACACACTAACACCCCCATTCAACATGAAGGAGCACATGAAGGGCGTGCAGCCGTGCATAATTGTTTAAGCTTTCCAAATATTGAAAATATTAAAACATTAACACCCATGGGTATTGTGTTTAGCTCACCTGAAATGGCATCTGTAGGACAAAACTATAAACAACTGAAAGATCAAAATATTGCATTTACAACAGGCTTTGTTTCTTATGAAAAACAAGGTCGCGCCTTGGTGCTAGGAAAAAATAAAGGTGCTATTGAAGTTTATATTGATAATAAAAGTCAAAAGTTATTAGGTGCTGAATTATTTGTGGATGCTGCTGAGCACATGGCGCACTTATTGGCTTGGATGATTGATGAAGAACTCACACTTGAAGATATTTTAGATAAACCGTTCTACCATCCAACACTAGAAGAAGGTTTAAGAACAGCATTTAAACATGCACGTCGACTACTACGTGATGTCTAATCAAATTTAGAAAGTATGCTTACTCTTTAAAACCATCCCCTGATGGTTTTATTTTGCCTTCACTTTTTATAGTTTTTAATATTTTCTTTTCTACATAAAAAAACACCCTCAACGTGAGTTGAGGGTGTTCGAATAATGAGCTGGCGATGACTTACTCTCACATGGGTAACCCCACACTACCATCAGCGCGAAGAGGTTTCACTTCTGAGTTCGGGAAGGGATCAGGTGGTTCACTCTTGCTAT
>NZ_VPEY01000069.1:0-1828 GCF_013416935.1 Acinetobacter sp. YH1901141
ATCAAGGCATCCATCAACCCACTGTTTACGCCTTGTCCTGCAAAAGGAGGCATCAAATGAGCAGCATCTCCAATCATCGTTATGGGTAATGGACGCTTACTTTTCCAAGACTTATCTAAGGGAAATATTCGTGTCGCTAACCCTACAAAAGATGATGTCAAACGAATCAGTTCTTTGTAGCGTTCGTCCCAATCGGAAAATTTTTTCAGGAGAAAATCAACGACACTATTTCTGTCTTGAAAATCTACCCGCGTTTTGCTTTTCCATTCATCAGGTGTTTTAAAACTTATTCCAAAATGCAATGCACCATTATTATTAGGATTCGCAAATAATAAATTACCTTGATGAGCAGCCATTAGCCGGTTTCCATTGCATAGCTGAAAAAATCCAGGACAGTTCACCTCTGGTTGATGAATATCGGCTTGTATATTGAAAGTACCTGTTTCTTCAACTTCCGTGTCGGTAACAAATTTTCTTACTTTAGACATTCCACCATTGGCAATAATAACCAGATCTGCTGTTTCACTCGGTTTATCTTCAAAAGTTAGTGTCCACTTCTCCTTATCAGGTTCAAGCGTAACAAGTTTTCTATCCCAAATGACGGTGTCATTTTGTAGGCTATTTAATAAGATAGTTCTTAAGTCATTTCTGTTTATTTCAGGATTGTCAAACCGATTTTCGGGCTTTACATTTTTTGTGGTTAAAATATTACCCTTTTCATCAGCAATATTTACACCCATTGGTAAAGCTAAGTCATAATAAGTTTGTAACAATCCCGCTCTTTTCATTGCTTCCTGTCCCGAATCCCTGTGCAGGTCAAGTGTCCCACCAAAAATCCTTGCATCTCGGTCGTTGTCTCTTTCGTAAACTGAAACGTCTATGCCGTTTTGCTGTAATAATTTTGCCATTGTTAATCCAACAGGCCCGGCACCAATTATTGTAATTTTTTTATGTTTTAGTAAAGTCATATTCTTGTTCGCTGGTTTTAATGTCAACTAATGTCTGTCAATTTAATCACTTTGTTTTTTTTAAATTCAAACACGGATTTTCCTGATAACTTTAGCTTTTGCCCTTTTTTTAAGCCGTTCGGAAAGTCAATTGCTAAAATTGCTGTATAATCAATTTCTATTTCAGTGCTGTTGTCAAAATGCCTAAACGATTTAACTGTCTGTGTTCTCTTTGCAAAGTATGTTTTTGCTGTTTCTGCCTGTTGTTTAAACGCTGTTAACCCTTTCAGCGATAAACTTATATCATTATTTTGAATGTTTTCAAAAACAATATTATCGTCAAGGTCTGCAACCATTTTTTTGATATCAAATTGGTTGTATCCATCGATGTAGTTATTGATGATGTTTACTCTGTCGGTCATATTTTGTAATTATTTATCGGTTACATATTGGTGTTGTCTGTAGGTTGTTCTACGATAATTGCCAACTTTTAACTTCTATACGAAGGAACATGTTGGGATACTTGAACTTTCGATTTAGCGCCAACACGAGCAAACCGAAGTTAGCACCTACTCTCTATTCAGCATATTTTTTAAAAATACTTGTGGCAATGTGTCCGCCAAAACCAAAAGTATTACTCATTGCGTAATTCACTTGCCGTTGTTGTGATTGGTGTAACGTCAAGTTAAATATATCCCTATATTCAGGTTCAATATCTACCGAATTGATTGTTGGCGGAACAATGTTATTCTGAACAACGTATAGGAAGAATAAACGCCCTTTTCACCCAAGTCCAACAGCTTTGGACCGCAGTTGACTCTTTCGACACCCCTGCGATGCAACCCAATCCGGCTGACGGGGAGCCAGCAACGCTGAAAATT
>NZ_VPEY01000006.1:0-132867 GCF_013416935.1 Acinetobacter sp. YH1901141
TACATTAGCCAACCATTGAAAGAAACACTTAAAGAGCAAGGCATTGATTTAATTACTTATCCAAGAAAAAATATGAGAGTGACCTTATTGCCATTTTCTGATGAATTTCATCTACGACAACGTAAAAAAATTGAAACATTGATAGGATTATTGAAAGAAAAATATCACTTAGTTACGAGTAAACATCGTTCGATTGCTGGTTTTTTAGCAAGCGTATTTTCTTCACTATGTGCGTATCAACTTTGCCAAAAGAATAAGCCTAAAATTCATGTGATTAAATCTTTGGCTTATCCGTAACTGGGGTTATAGTAAGTTATTAAAAAATATCCAATTTCATTAAAATTAAAACTAAGTAGTTCATTTCAATAAAGTTTTTACCAAAAATTATAATTAAAATTGAATACCAGCATTAATCCATTATATTTTGTGACGCAGTTTACATTATTTTATGACGAACGGTATTGATAGGCAAATTTATATTGTTTTAATAAGTTAAATCCTAATTTATTTCATAGCTTGCGCCCCTATTTTTAAAATCAGCTAGGCAAGCTGAAATATCACAATCTATGCTGTTTTAAATGTCATTCATTATTAGATTGAAATTTTACACATAAAAATAAGGGCTGAATAATCAGCCCTTATTTGATCTTGCTTATCGCTCAACACTCGAACAAATCATAGATTTGCTCTTGCGTTTGCTTTTCCTAACTTAGGTCAACTGAGCAGCAGCAATTTTCTTGGTGTCTACATTCGCAGCAGCGTCTGTGTAGCTTTCCATCTGGTCAAAGTTCAAGTACTTGTAGATGTCAGCAGACATGCTGTCGATTTGAGAAGCGTACTGTTGGTATTCTTCTGGTGTTGGTAACTTACCAAGTACCGCTGCAACAGATGCAAGCTCAGCAGAAGCTAAGTAAACGTTTGCACCTTGACCTAAACGGTTCGGGAAGTTACGTGTAGAAGTAGATACTACAGTTGTGTTCGGTGCTACACGTGCTTGGTTACCCATACATAATGAACAACCTGGCATTTCTGTACGCGCACCCGCTTTACCATAAGTGTTGTAGAAGCCTTCTTCCATAAGTTGACGCTCGTCCATACGAGTTGGAGGCGCTAACCATAGACGAGTAGATAAAGAACCACCAGGAACTTTGTCTAATAACTTACCAGCAGCACGGAAGTGGCCGATGTTTGTCATACAAGAACCGATGAACACTTCATCAATTTTGTCACCTTGAACGTCAGAAAGAAGTTTTGCATCATCTGGATCGTTCGGGCAGCAAAGGATTGGTTCTTTGATGTCTGCAAGGTCAATTTCATACACTTTAGTGTATTCAGCGTCAGCATCAGCTTTAAGAAGTGATGGGTTCGCTAACCATTTTTCCATGTTCTCAACACGACGAGCCATAGTACGCGCATCGCCATAACCTTCAGAAATCATCCACTTAAGCATGGTGATGTTTGAACGAAGGTATTCAGCAACTTTCTCTTCAGAAAGTGTGATAGAACAACCTGCAGCTGAACGCTCAGCAGAAGCATCAGACAATTCAAATGCTTGTTCAACTGTTAAGTCAGTTTCCATTTCTGTTAAGTCGATTTCTAAGATACGACCAGAGAAGATGTTTTTCTTACCTTTCTTCTCTACAGTTAAGTCACCTTCTTTAATTGCGTAGTAAGGAATCGCATGTACAAGGTCACGTAAAGTGATACCAGGCTGCATTTTACCTTTGAACTTCACAAGTACAGACTCAGGCATGTCAAGTGGCATAACACCAGTTGCTGCAGCGAACGCTACAAGACCAGAACCCGCTGGGAAAGAAATACCAATTGGGAAACGAGTATGCGAGTCACCACCAGTACCTACTGTATCTGGAAGAAGCATACGGTTTAACCAAGAGTGGATAATACCGTCACCTGGACGTAAAGAAACACCACCACGGTTCATGATGAAGTCAGGAAGCGTGTGTTGCATTTGAACGTCAACTGGTTTTGGATACGCAGCTGTGTGACAGAAAGATTGCATTACTAAGTCTGCAGAGAAACCTAAACAAGCTAAATCTTTTAATTCGTCACGTGTCATTGGACCTGTTGTATCTTGAGAACCAACAGTAGTCATCTTAGGTTCGCAGTAAGTACCTGGACGAACACCTTGACCTTCTGGAAGACCACAAGCGCGACCTACCATTTTTTGAGCTTGAGTGAAGCCTTTGCCTGTGTTTTCAGGTTGTACTGGAGTACGGAACAAAGTAGATGGTGCAAGACCTAAAGCTTCACGCGCTTTAGCTGTCAAACCACGACCAACGATCAAGTTAATACGACCGCCTGCACGTACTTCGTCTAGAAGCACTGGAGTTTTAAGTTCAGATTCAGCGATTTGTGCGCCGTCTTTGAACGCTGTTACTTTAGCAGCAGCATGGTCGATTTTAAGCGTGATTTCATCACCCATGTTCATGTTAGAAACGTCGATTTCTACTGGTAAAGCACCCGCATCTTCCATTGTGTTAAAGAAGATTGGCGCAATTTTACCGCCTAAGCAGTAGCCGCCATCTTTTTTGTTTGGAATATGCGCGATTTCGTCACCGAAGAACCAAAGTACAGAGTTAGTTGCAGACTTACGAGAAGAACCTGTACCAACAACGTCACCCACGTAAGCAACTTGGTTGCCTTTCGCGATAAGGTCTTTGATTTGGTTTAATGGACCAACTTCACCAGGAACTTCTGGGTTGATGCCATCACGTACGTTTTTCAACATTGCATTTGCGTGCAATGGAATGTCTGGACGGCTCCAAGCGTCTTGTGCAGGTGACAAGTCGTCAGTGTTGGTTTCGCCAGTAACTTTAAACACTGTAAGTTTGATTTCTTCAGGAACATCTGGACGCGATGTGAACCACTCAGCATCAGCCCAAGATTGTAAAACTGCTTTCGCGTTTTCGTTACCTGCTTTTGCTTTGTCTGCTACGTCATGGAACGCATCAAATACAAGCAAAGTGTTTTTCAATGCTTCAGCTGCTAAGCCAGCCAATTCAGCATTGTCTAAAAGCTCTACTAAAGGTGCTACGTTATAACCACCAAGCATTGTACCTAGTAAGTAAACTGCGCGCTCTTTAGAAACGAGTGGAGAGGTTGCTTCACCTTTTGCTACAGCAGCTAAGAAAGCAGCTTTAACGTATGCCGCTTGGTCAACACCTGCAGGTACACGGTTTTCAATCAAATCAACCAAATAAGCTTCTTCGCCTGCTGGTGGATTTTTTAATAATTCAACTAATGCAGCTGTTTGCACATCATCAAGTGGCTTCGGTGGGACTCCGAGTGCGGCACGTTCTTCAACGTGTTGGCGGTAAGCTTCTAGCACGGTGTTATTCCTCTTTTTTAAAAAATTATTTGTGAATTCCTGCTTTTAAAGCATCACAAACAATATGGACTGCAAAATTTTACTAAACTTCTGGTTAAAAGTTAATGCAACTAGAGTGTTTCTTTGTGATGCCCATTATTTTATAACTAAATGATGCGCATATTGTTCAATTTACAGACAAAACACGACTTAATTTTAACTTTGTCTGTATGTACACTAACTTTTCGCCTAAAGTTTAACTCGTAAAAAAGGCAACACTCATGTTGCCTGTTCTAATGAATGAATGATATTCCACCTTAGTGTACTGTTGTGGCTTGAAGATAGTGCTGTAATTGTTCACGACTACCTTCAAACTTGAGTTGAATTTCATCTTCATGCAGCATGCAATGTTCTGCACTGGTAAACGAAATTTGAACTTGATATATCTTTGCAGGTGCATCAATTTGCTGACGTAAATACACCCGATCACCTAAACTTAAAACATAATGACTGCCGCCAATCACTGCGACACCTTGTTCATCTTCTAAGAGCAAATCTGCATTATGCAGGTAAGCAACCACTTCCATTATGCGCTCCTACTGTTTTTGTTATCTTTTTAATTATTCATGAAAAAGATAAGCTTTGCCAGTTTTAAGATTTAGAACTTGTCACAATTTATTTGTTATTTATTTTAGTTTTAGACGTTTTATTTACTTAGGCTATTTTTGATAAAAGATATAGAGGTACAAAACATATTTCAATTTTAATTCATAAAAAAACCGTTCTTTTAGAACGGTTTGTAATCAGGCATTTTATCATGCGGGGTCGCGATACATTTTTCAGTAAATTGCGTACGGACTTTTTCACGTGCCGCATCAACATCACCATTAATTTCTTCAAGTGGCAATGCATATACTTGCTCAATAATCTCTGAGATAAAATTACGGGTAATGTCATCTTCAATTTTATTGGCATGCTCAATGGCACGTTCTTTTTCAATCGCATTTTGACGATCTAGCATGATGGTACGCGCAGCATTGCCAACACTTCGGCAATAGCCTTGCCATTGTTCTTCAGGGGTTAAGGGTTTCTTTTCTGCACAGCCCATTAATGCAAGCACTGCAGTCACCACCAAAATCTTTTTCATTGAAGCTCTCCTGTTGTGCTTATGATAATCAAAAGTTTGCATAAATACGAAACTATCCATGTACAAGCTTAAAAAATGCGCTCTGATTGAACGCATTTTTAAGTGAAGTTGCCGTTAGAAGCGCCAGTTATAGAAAATATCCACGGCGCGTTCTAAAGCTTGACTAGCTTCCAAATACAGTCGTTTATTCATTTGATAACGCAAAGTCAACTTATTGACAGGTGTGAAAACCCCCACGCCATAACGAATAAACAAGTCTGGGGTGATATAACCCGTCAAACTGACTTGGGTATCATCGCCTGTACCTTGGGCATCAAGTGCCAAACCACTTAAACCGAATGTACGTCCAATTTGATTGGTCAAGGCACGTGTACCACCCAATCCCATACTAATACCTGCCGCTGCAATAGTATTGTTGACGTCTGACTTAAAGCTTTCGGTCTGACTCAAACCACTGGTACCTTCATTGATACGACCTGTAATCAAAGCATTTAATGCTTCTTGTTCAGATAAGCCTGCATCGTTATACACTTGAATGTTCGGACTGCTGGCTGTGCCTGTAACTCTAAAGCCGACCATGCTGCCCTGTACATTTTTATTGGCATCCATATCTAAAGTTGGGTTAGAAATTGGGCCATTAAAACGCGCAATGGCACGGTTCAAATCCAGACTTTGTCCATAGGCTTCAATTTTCACACGCTGGCTGACCCCAATCGCACCATTGGCACGCATCGCAGTTTCTAAACCACGTTGAGATAAATACAAACGTCCAATCAGTGGAATACGGCTATTAAAACCTTGGAAAATGACCCGATCACCCAAATTCAATTCAAGATCGGCACGAATATCCCATGGACGAGCTGAACGTAATAATGCCAGTTGATCTTGTCCTTCATGTACCACACGCACATCCGAAGACACGTTAACCACAGGTGCAGACACTTCAGGCATAGAAATTAAAGCCCGAGGTACATCTACACGTCCTTTTAAACTCAGTTTTTTCTGGAAAGGTAAAACATCTAAGGATACATCTGGCGTAATCATTGCAGTAATTAGCGGTGCTTGACGAATTAATAAGTCTTTACCGTTTAAATTTAACTGAATACGCGGATCATTTTTCCAATCCACACTGCCCGTTAAACGCCCTACACCACCACCGCTGTTAAATGCGCCATTAATGCTGGCTTGATCTTGGCGGATAGAGGAATAGACCTGCACATTGGTCAGATTTACAGGTAACGAAATCATGCTGATCGCACCATCTTTCAGGCGCATTTCACCTGTGAGCAATGGTGAAGTTAAAGTCCCATTGATCTTGCCAGCAAAGGACAAAATGCCTGCCATTGAGCGCACATCGGCAATAAACGGTTTAAAAACTTTAAGTTGTACCTGATCAAAGGCAATTTCACCGCGCATTGGCATATTTTTGGTGTAAGGATCAATCAGCACATTGGCATAACCCGTACCAATTTCAGGCGTTTTCACATCTATACGTAATTTCAAGCCTTCGGCAATACTTTTTGCGACCACTGCCACTTGTTCATAACGCAAGGTAGAGCCGATATCTTGTGGATCGTCCGCAGCAAGTCCAATGACGCCATCACGCGTGACCAAATGTGCATCAATTTTTGGCTTCTGTCCTTTTGCCCACGCCGCTTTGGCATACCCATTAACCTTGCCTGTAATCGCCAAACCTTCAGGCATAAATGCAGAAAAGTCATTTAAGTCTAAGTTTTGAGTCACAAATGATGCATTGGCTTTGGTTTTACTCACACGAATAGGTTGATCAAAACACAATTGGCTTTGCTGACTCATCCAACAATGCGCACCAACATACAACTCACTGGTTCTATGTTGATAAATCACGGCTGCGTTTTGGCGCTGTGCCAAGTGGGTTCTTAAGGAGTCAAAATCTCCTTTCTGAATTTGTCCCATCCAATCATTTTGTGCATTTAAACCACCCGCCAATTGTACATAAAACTTACTCAGCTTATTTTCGGCTTCTAGTTTTAAAATATGTGCCTGACGTGTACCTGCTAAAGAAATCTGCCCTTGCTCGATGCCACGGTTGCCACTGCGTAAATTTTCCATGGATGCCGTCATCAGCGTTGGCGTATTTTCAGAGGTTGGCAATTCACCTTGTAGGCGCAATTTACGCACGCTGAAAATATTATTTACACTGAACTGATCAACAGCGAAATTGGCAGTGGCTTGTAAGCGTGGCTGCGACTGCACATTGATATAGCCATACGCACGTCCACGTAAACCTGAATAGATTTCGTATAAAGCAGGCGCATTGACTTTAATACGCAGATTTTGTGCATTCCCCGTTGCTTGTAACTGATTTTTGGCATAAGACAAAAATAGATTATTGGCTTCAAACTGTTGTGGTAAAAAGCCTTTTTGATTAGCATCAATCAACATGGCTAAATTCCCCGTACCACGTACAGGTTTATTATTGAGCATGCCTGCCAAATTCAGACGTTCAATGTTGATCCGTTTTTGAGTGTCTGACCAAATACCTTGAGTGCGAATATTGCCCGATAATTCACCACGTACACTGGACACAAAATAGTGCGGCTTAAAGCGAATTAAAGAAGCGTTTAAATTCCAGCTCACCCCCTGATTCAAATGCAGCAAACCATCCGCCACAATTTGCCCTGCAACACCATTATGGCGTAAGTCGCTAATTTTAATTAGTTCCGGCGTACCCGATAATTTTAGTTTTAAATGTCCTTCACTGCCTTGAATGGCACTGGCATTTAACCCACCATCATAATTCACGGCAAAACTTTTAAAGCCACCACCAGCTTTCACATCATGGAACAATAAAGCGATGGTGCTTTGCCCAGTTAAATGTACGTTTTCATTTTGATTGACCAAACGCCCTGTCAAATTAATATCTTTCAAATGAATAATTTGCTGATTCGGCAATGCAAAACCATTGGCTTTAAACTGCCCATTTAACACATTAACAGGTGCTGCGGTGCTGATACTTTGCGGATTAAAGTTTTTCGCAGCCAATACCGCATTCCATTTCAACTGACGTTTATCAGTTGGTAAATCAATGACGGCGCTGCCTGCCAAATGACTATCTGCAGTATCAAATTTAAAATTAGGAATATTTAAACGATTATTCTTTAAATTCAATTTGGCTTGGTACATGCCCGCAGGTAACATGGTTTTTTCATGTGTGCTGACTTTACTCGCCACAAAAATATCTTGCTGACCTTCTACCAAGGCCAATTGCACATCACCCGATTCACTTTTCAACCAACCCACATACGGCACAGCACGGTCTATGTTGTTCCAGCGCACATCAAGCAACATCGGATTTGCCGCTTTGCCCTGCGCAGGTTTTTGATCGAGTTTTAAATTCCAAGTTTCATATTGGTCAAAATCGACTTGTGCAGTTAAGTGTGTGCCTTTTTCCAAATGACCTTTAGATGCTAAATTGGCATCTAAACTTGGCGGTAAAAAGTCTTTGACCACTTGAGGAATTAGTGGATCTTTAGGATTAATTTTATCCAGACGTCCTGTTAAATCCCAATTGACTTTTTTATCCCAACTGACAATGCCCGCTACATTGGCAGCACCTTGCATAAGTTGTGCATTTAAATTACTGATATTCAGTTGATGAACTAAATCGGTATACATCAGACCTGTATATTGACCTTTAGGGATGTGTTTACCGCTCAAATCCGTATTGACATCAATATCTAAACGCTTGATATCGCCTTTAAATTTAGCTGCACCTGCTTGGGTAAAAAGTTCCTGCTCGGTCAAAATAGGCCAACGGTAGTTTTTAAATTGTAACTCACCAAACATTGGCACTTGCTTACGCATTGGATGCAACACTACCCATCCCGTGAGCAAATCAGGCGTATTTGTTGCAACACCCGCCTGAATCGTGTCGAGTGTGCCTTTGCCTACTACTTTAATATCGTGAATATTTAAGCTGTCATGTAAAGAGGGAATATTTAAATCACCCACCACATTAAGCGGATATTTACCTTCAAATTTCATATCGCCTGTGGCATTGCGTACATTCAAATATCCCATATCCATATTGGAATCTTCAAATTTCAGTTCTGTACCCGACCACAAGGCATTATTTAAATCAATATCGTAAAAATCGACCTGCGTACCAGAGGCGGTTTGAATCAATAAATGATCGACATCGGCAGTATCTAAACGCAAAACAAAAGGTAAGCGAATTTCATTGAATTTGAATGGATCATCACTTGGTGGGCCTTTCGGATAAATCCGCAGATTACGCACATCGGCACGATTGAGATGGATTTCTTTATCTAAAATGGCACGCCAACCAAGAATGACATCGGCACGGTCAATTTTGACATCAACAGGCTTTAAACTGACGATGATATTGCGCAGAATAATCCCGCGCCATAAATTACCGCCTTCATATTCATAATGAATAATTTCTTGGCGCTGCAATACGCTGTCTAATAAGAACTTTGAGCCACGGTCTGTTGAGAACATCACCACCAAAGCGGACACCAATAAAACCAGCATCAACAGCAGTGACAGTAAAACACTCCTGAGTATTCGACGCTTTTTAGGTGGCGTTACTGGAGTTTCTGGTTGCTGTTCAACTTCAGCCATAATGTTCTCTAAGTCTTAAATTTATAGTTGAGAGCCAATAAAGAAATGTAAACGGATTGGATGGTTATCATCTGAAATACCAGAAGCCACATCAATCCGAATTGGGCCAATTGGTGATGCCCAACGTACCCCCAAACCTACGCTATATTCGGTGTCGTTGCTAAAGTCTTTATCGTAAGCATTACCAAAATCACTAAATACTGCTGCGCGCCACCCCTCTTTAAATTGAAAGTTATATTCTAATGAACCAACCGCCAAAGCCTGACCTCCAATTTTAAAGCCTTCAATTTGTGGTGTTAAAGACTTGTAGTCAAAGCCACGTAAAGACTGGTCACCACCAGTAAAATAACGCAAATTATAAGGCACTTTATTAAAATCTTCGGTGTAGATATAACCTAAGTCACTGCGTCCGACAAACTGATGATCGTCATTTTCACCCAATGAATAAATAAAACGCCAACCTGCATTTAGAATGGCTAAATCTGCATCGCTGAGCAGTGATTCACTCCCCAGTTCTATTTTATAAATTTGGCGGAAACCTTTGCTTGGGTTAACACGACGGTTACTGTCGGTACGTGAAACTTCATAGCCAAGCAATAACGATTGTTGCTCGACATCACCATTGGCAATAAACGCATCAGGCACTTTTTCCAAAAATACAGTGCCATCTTCAGTTAAGCGATCCAGTCGATAACGCAAGCCAAAAGTATGTTGCCAACTGCCCATTGGGTTTTTAATCACACGGTCTACACCTGCAACCGCAGATTCAATCATCAAGCCGCCACCTTGTGCAACATCGTCACGTTCTTCACGCTCATAACCGCCAACCAACGCGACATAATCATTCAAGGGATGGTTATAAGGAATATTATAACGTCCATCAATGGCTTGACGAATTTGCGAAAGCTCTAAGTTGGCATCGAAAGAGTGACCACGTTTATTGACAATGGCACGGCGATATTGCCCACGCAAACGCACGCCTGTGTCAGTTCCGTAACCTGCACCGACTTCGGCACTATTTAAGCGGTCTGCATTTAAAGTCACAACCACAGGAATTTTTTTGTCTATGCGTGCTTGCTGTTTTAAGCGTTCTTCTTCTGATTGTTTGTCTTCTTGCTGTGCTTGTAGCATGCGCAGCTTATCATTGCTCGCACCTTCTTCTGTGCCAGCAAATTCAGCTTCGTTCACCACAGATTGCGTCACTTCCTGAGATGACGCCACCCGTTTTTGATCGACGACTGTGGCATCGTAAACTGAGATTTTTTGTTGATCGACCAAAGCCTGAATATCAGGTGGCAATTCCAAAGGATGCTCTACAGGATCAGGACGGATCGTATCAACTAAGGTGTAGTTGAAATAACGCGAGTTGGTGAGGTTATTGGCCAAACCATTTACACGCCAAAAAGTATAGTCAGCATTGTCCTGCCAAGTGACCATACTTTGCAGAATATCCATATCCAAAGGGAATTCTTGATTTGGATCGCTCATACGAAATTCAACATTTCCGAGTTTATAACGCTCGCCTGTTTCATAACGTAAATTGATATCGGCTGTATTTTGAGGTTGAGCGACTTTAACGTCATGCAAACGCCAGTAACTGTCAAAATAACCGTTATCTGAAGCGGCATCGGTAATTCGTTTTTTGGTTTGCTCATACAAACCATGATTAAACACATCATCTACTTCTTGATCAGGCAAGACACCAATAACCTGAAATTGTGCCTCGTATTGTCCTTCACCTGTAAATTCAATATTTTGCTGTTTAATCGCCACAGGTGGATTTGGCACAACCTGCACACGCACGCGGCTATCACTGAGTTTTTCAAACTTAAACTCGGCATTATAAAAACCCACCGCCTGCGCAGCCTGATTTGACAACGTACGCAGTTGCGGCAATGCCGATGGAAAATCTGCAAAAGACTCCTGGGTAAAACTGGACAGTTTGGCCTTAATATTGGCACTTAACTGATCTACCGCTGTACGATAAGCATCGGGCGATACCTCTCCAATTGAGTTTTGTGTACCATTGGCGCCTTTTGCGGTAATGACTACATCTGCACTAATACGCGGCACTTTGGCTGTATTTAGCTCACGCGGTGGACGGACTTTATACAGTAAACGTCTGAAAAAACCGGGTTTATCGGCATTTTCCACCTGCGTCATCCAGCCCAATTCAGCCATTAAGGTATCGTTAGGATTGGCTTCCACTACAAAATTACTGTCTGCCTGAATATTGGTTATGAGCTGATCGACATTTACAGGCGCTTGATCAATTTGCAGTAGCTCCTGCTGTGTTGCGTCTTTAACCAACGTTTCTGGCACTTGACCATTGCGGTCTAGCATCGCTTCTTGTTTGGCTTGTTCTGCCACCTGAAAAATTTCATTGGCAAGCCCCTGATCTACAGGTGCAATGGGTAAATCTTCTAAGTCTTCAAATTCGATAGGCTGAAATTCAGCAAAAGATGCCCCTGCCTGTTGTTGCTGTTGCAGCATTTCTAGACTATTAAATTCAGGTGTTTGCGCTTGCTCTAAAGCTTCTTCTATTTTTTGTAGATCTTGGGCACTGTCTTTACCTTGTGCTGCTGCCAGTTGTTTAATTTCTGCAGCTAAATTTTGTGCTTCTTCTGCAGTTGGAGTCTGTAGCGGTACAGGATTTTCAGCAAGCTGAGCGTTTGAATTGGGTACAGTAAGACTTTCTGCAAAACTTGAAGATGCAACTAAACCTAAAAACAGACTTAGTCCGAGCTTTTTCGGCATATTCCAGCATAAAATTGCATGCATACTGGAACACAGTACTGATTTTTTAAAGTTTGTATTTACAAGCATAAAAAACTCTAAACTGATTTAATTTTTATGGAAAAACCCCAATGAACCCGCGTACAAACACCAATTTATTTGATTTTTTCATCAGTGAAAAGACTTGAAACATCATACATGATTTTCTGTACTATTATATCAAGCGGTCACATTTCTTAATAAAACTAAACGAAGTTAATCACGCATGGAAAAAAATGAACATTTGTTGAGGAGTCGTCGCTTTTTGCCGACGTTTCTCACTCAATTTTTTGGCGCACTCAATGATAACGTGTATAAACAAGCGCTGCTTTTAGTCTTTACCTATGGTCTGATTAGCCAGCAATCTGCAAATGTCAGCACCTTGAATAATTTAGCAGCCTTGTTGTTTATTTTGCCGTATTTTATTTTTTCTGCCACCGCAGGACAATTAGCAGACAAGTATGAACGTGCCCAATTGGTGCGTGCCATCAAACTGCTTGAAATTGTCATCATGCTGATTGGTACCGTTGGTTTTATTTTAGGAAATTTGTGGCTATTGCTGATTGCCTTATTTTTAATGGGCGCACAATCGACCTTTTTTGGCCCAATCAAATATGCCATTTTGCCTGAAGTACTCAAACCGCATGAACTGATGTCGGGCAATGCAATTTTCCAGTCAGGTACATCCATTGCAATTTTATTGGGGATGATTTTAGGCGGTGCAGTGATTTCGGTATCTGCAGGCAATTTAGTCTGGATTAGCTTAACTGTGGTGATTATTGCACTAATTGGTTATGCCTCAAGTCGTTTTGTGCTGACGCAGCGCGTCACGGCACCCGACATTCAAATTGACTGGAATTTTTTCCGTACCAGTTTCCAGACTTTAAAATATGCCAAAAGCCTGCCGATGATTTTTCTAATATTATTGGGCAATTCTTGGTATTGGTTTTATGGGGCAACGTATTTAACCCAAATTCCACAGCTCACTCAACAAAACTTGCATGCTTCTGAAAATGTGGTGAGTTTATTACTGACACTCTTTTCTGTCGGTATTGGCGTAGGTTCTTTGCTCTGCCGTAAAATAGGCGGTACCGAGGTCAATATTAAAATGGTGCCTATTGGCGCAGTCGGTTTAACCGTCTTTGCTTTTTATTTGGCAGGCACATTGGCTTTTGTACCAGAAAAAACAGGCGCACTACTGGGCTTAGCCGAAGTCTTTCAGCAAGGCTGGAGTTATTATCATGTCATGTGTGCAGTCACTTTACTGGGCATTAGTGGCGGTTTTTACATTGTGCCCTTGTATGCCATGATGCAAGCCTATTCCCCTCGCTCGCACCGCGCACGTGTGGTCGCAGCCAACAATATTTTAAATGCGGTATTTATGGTGTCATCTGCCATTTTTTCGATTTTAATTTTAAGCATTTTAAAAATTGATTTAAAAATTTTATTTAGTATTACGGCTGTTTTAAGTGCTGTTTTCACCTTTTGGCTCTTGTTAAAGCTCAAGCCAATGTTAGATACTGCACAGGACTCTTTGGAGGATTAATTTCATGCGTCATTACACAGGCATCGACAAGTTTATTCATTCATTTGACCAAGCCTTGCGTAGTTTAGTACCTGGCACAACTTCGGCTCAACGTGAAAACCCAGGCAATACGGTTGAAACCAAATTGGCAGTGAGTGAAGCACGTCATGTTGCAGGCTTAATGCGAGTAAACCATAGTGGTGAAGTCTGTGCACAAGCCTTATATCACGGTCAGGCTTTAACTGCGAAATTGCCCAATGTACGTCGTGAAATGGAACAGGCTGCAATTGAAGAACAAGACCATTTGGCGTGGTGCGAAGACCGCTTAAAAGAGTTAGACAGTCACACCAGTTTGCTTAATCCTGTATGGTATGGCTTGTCTTTTGGGATGGGTGCAATTGCAGGTATTGCGGGCGATAAATACAGTTTGGGTTTTGTGGCAGAAACTGAACGTCAAGTCAGCTTGCATTTAGAACATCATATTAGCCAATTGCCTGAACAAGATGATCGTTCACGTAAAATTCTAGTCCAAATGAATGAAGATGAATTGCATCATCGCGATACGGCGCTCAAAGCAGGTGGTGTAGATTTGCCTGTACCTGTACGTTTGACCATGACTGCGATTTCCAAGCTCATGACCAAGACCAGTTATTATATTTAATGAATTGATAACACTTAAACGCTCACAATTGTGGGCGTTTTTTTATGTCATTGGAATAGAAAACATCTCGATTAAAACGATCAAAAAATAACAGAGAAAGAGCCGATCTTGAGTTATCCCAAGATTTATCCGCAGATTTTGTGGATATTTTTTAAGTGCAAAGCCGTATAAATACAGAAAAATATTGTTTTTGATGGTTTTTCATACAAATATATCAGAAAGATATGACACGGTGATGTTAACCGAAACGAGATCACAGATCACAGCCAAAATTTAAAGATGTGTAGTACGAATCTACCCCTTTTATTGGCTGATTTATTCTTCACAACTCACAATGGGATAGTCATGCGCAGAATGCACAAAAGCCTCATCTTGCCAAATATCCCACATTGGAATTTTAACATCTAAAGCAAGTGGCATTTTTTTCGGATTGAATTGCATTTGAGCTAAATTTTCACCCCACGCAATAATATCAATATCCAGCGGAATATCATGCGATGGGCGCACACGCCCTGCTGCAACTTCCAATTCCTTAAGGATGACGTTTAGATGCTCAAAGCTTAAACGGCTTTTTAGCAAACAAGCAGAATTCCAATAGTCTGCACCAATTCCATCACGGCATGGAATCAGATAAATGTGCGAAAAATGCACTTCACCCAATGCAGCAATTTGCTGATAGGCATTTTTAAACTGACGCGGTGCTTCGCAGTTACTCGCCAGAGCGAGGGCAAAAATCGTTTCGGTGGCGTTCAAGACGAATTCCTACAGAATTGGCTTCTGGAATAATGGCAGGTTTGCGAATGGTGATGGTAATGGATTCAATGGCGGCAAAAGTCGTAAAAAGTGCATCCAATACCAATTGTGCGGCATGCTCAATCAATTTGGGCGCAGCCTGCTGAATCACTTGCGCTGAAATGCTGCAAATTTCTGCATAATTGAGCGTGTCTTGCAACTCATCTGAAGCTGCAGCTTGGCTTAAATTGGTGGCAATAATCAAATCCAACATAAGCGGTTGTTGAATCTGACGCTCCCATGCAAAACAGCCGACGACTGTTTCTACCTTTAAGCCTTCAATGATAATTGCATCCATGACCACACTCTATATTTCATTTTAAATCCTTCTATCTCTGTCTATTGAAAGGGATATTTGCCGTATTTTAAAGCCACACTGAACTCATAAAACAAAAGATCGGTGGCTTTAAAATATGCAACCAGAAGGCTTGATTCGCCCAATATGGATAATTAATGCTTTAACAACAAATTCGGATCAATACTTTGTACCATCTGCAGTCGTTGATCGGCATAAATATCGGTATAAGGTGCTAAAACGCGCATGAAACGGTCAAAGTACAACATTTGCTTGAACAGTAAAGCAAAGTCACGTGGGAAACGAATCCCATGACGCTCACCCACAGCAACCATATCAAGCATGATGTCATTTAAATCTGCAGGGTTAGAAGTCAGCAATTCTTGAGGATCAGCCAGCAATACGCCACTAAATAAACGCTCTAAATCTGCTGCCAAAACCTGAGTATCAATTTGCGTGTCAGTCATGCCCATTTTGAGCATATTTTCCGCCATAAGCGTGTAGTTGGTATTTTGCAAGGCATCCATAAAGGCCATACAAGCAGTCCACACTTCAGGATTTAGCTGTCCGACAATACCAAAATCAATAAAGCCGACACGCCCATCTTCAAGCAACATCAGGTTGCCTGCGTGTAAATCGGCATGGAAACTGTTACACATCATCAAGCTACCAAACCATGTATTCATGGCAGTAATCAACACTTGCGATGGATCGTTAGATACTTGTTTCACCACGTCAAAATCGGTCAAAGGTACGCCATACAAACGCTGCATGGTCAATACGCGACGGGTGGAATATTGATGATAGACCTTAGGTGCAGTGGCTTTTGTATTCTGGGTTAAATTCAGATAATTAATAAAATCATCTAGGTTACGTGCTTCTTCAATAAAGTCGACTTCACGCACCATACGGGTTTTGATTTCTTCGACAATATCGGCCAATGACGCAAATTTGACTTTAGGTACAGCTTTTTCGAGCAGTTTAGTCGCCCAGTGCAAGACGTTTAAATCGGTATAGAGAATAGTTTCTACCCCCGGTTTTTGCACTTTAATCACCACATCTTCTCCACTTACCAATTTTGCAGCATGCACTTGTGCGATAGATGCTGAAGCTAAAGGCTTTTCATCTATTGAGGCAAATATTTCATCTAAATTGCGCCCTGCAAATTCAGATTCCAATACTTGCTGCACATAGCTAAACGGTAAAGTTGGAGTTTGGTCTAAACAACCTTGAAACTCTTCGACATATTCACGCGGGAACAATGACGGTGTACTGGCAATAAACTGCCCAAGTTTAATGTAGGTTGAACCTAAAGATTCAAATGTTTCGCGCATGAGTTTGGCATTACTTGGCTTTTCAGTGGCATATTTAATGCCTGCTTTGGCTGCCACTACGGCAGTTTCACCCATGCGAGCAACTGAACGTAAACCATCTAACCAGATATTATTTTTCATCATGTCTGAGTCATATTAAAGTAGTGAGAGTTTAACAAAAAATTGCCAAGTAAAAAGGCTATCTTGCCTGACAAACTGGACAGTTGTGGTCTTGATCAAACGACAATAAGCGTTGTTTCATGCTTAAACCATCCCAAAGTAATAGCTTTTGTTTCAGCGCGGTGTTGCCTAAACCCAAGTACAATAAGGCATGATGCGCTTGTAAACTGGCCATGACGTTGGGAGTGGTTGCCAATACGCCACTGTCAGCGCAGCGCAAACTCTCATTGGCATGTTGTTCTTTCGGGAACAGACATTCATAGCAAGCAGAATCACCTTCGACCATGAACATTTGCCCTTGAAAACCAATGGCAGAGGCACTGAGTAAAGGTACATTCAATTGTCGGCAATATTGATTGACCAAATATCGGGTACTGAAATTATCACAACCATCTAAGACTAGGTCTTGTTGGGCAACTAAAGTGCCTGCATTTTGCGCATCTAACAGCGTGGTTAAACAAACAATCTCGATATAAGGATTAATTTGCATTAATCTTTTTGCGAGAATTTCGGCCTTATAAAAGCCTAAATCTGCGGGGGTATAGGCGATTTGTCGTTGCAAATTACTGGTTTCAATCACATCAGCATCAATCAGAGTGATTTTTCCCACGCCTGCACGTGCAAGTAATTCTGCGCTTAAACAGCCAATCCCGCCACACCCCACAACAAGTACGTTGGCCAGTTTTAATTTTTCTTGGGCTTCAATATCCCAGCCATCCAATAAAATTTGTCGGCTATATAGATGCATTTCTGCATCGCTCAATTCCAACTGAGTATCGAATATGCTTTCCAAGAAAATGCCCTATTCTGCAAAACCAAAACGCCAAGTATAACGGGTATTCAAAGCAAACCGCCATGACGGCGGTTGAATTGTTGCGTATTTGAACAGATGGAGATGTGCAACGACTTGCTTAAAAGTGCATCCGCATGCCTACGTTATAAGTAACGCCATCGGCATCGCCTATATATTCATTATAATAGGCAATTCCACCATTCCAGTAACATGCCGTATTCCCGACTTTGTCTGAGGTTGTCCCATCTTTACAGGTGGTATTCGAGGTGCTGTCATATAACCATTTATAACCAGCAGTGGCGTAAATCGAGAAATCAGGAACAAAGTTCAAACCGACTTCTACGCCCACAGGTAAAGTGACAAAATTGACATCATTGGCAAGCAGCTTTGAACTTGCGCCGCTATAACCTAGACCTGCGTATGTATTGAAATAAAAACCATGATAGCTGATCAGGTTTAAATTCCCGCCCATATTGAATTCATAATAATCCAAATCGTATTCATTGTTTTTTAAGAATTCCAATCTGCCATAAAAACCTGAGCGATGTGGCGTGGTGGAAACACCCAAAGCAAAACCATCTAGTTCTACTGTATCGCCACTGTCAAAATCTGCTTCAAAATTGGCGTATTCGGCAAAGACTGCATAATTTTTTTGTGGCGTTTTTGCTGCTGGATAGCTGGAATAGGCTGTACTTTCAGCAGTTGGCGCTGGGTTCCAGTTTTGTGCATAACTGCCAGAGGCACACAACAGTAAAGCTGCGCCCATCCATATCGACTTCGTAAATATCCGCTTTGACGGCTGCGTGAAGTTTAAATGAGCTGTTACCATGATGTTCTCCCCCAATATGTATTGCGCTGCCTACATGCTTTTATCGTAATCGAAGTACATGCAGCCTTGTTCATTGTGTCAGCATAAAGTTGAAAATATCACATCACCAATATGATGCACACATTTTCTATCGATTGAGTTCGTGCTTGCATAATCGGGTGGTTTAAATAAAGAATACAGATTTAAAAAAACGCCAATCTGTATGAATGGCGTTTTTCTTATGGCGCAATAATTAACAGGGCCTATTGGCTGAATTTAGCTCACTTTTTTAAAAGCATTTTGTTTTGCAATTTCTTGTTGCTTCAATAAATTACGCTGAATTTTTCCACTGGATGTTTTAGGCAAACTGCTGACAAATTCAATTTCTTTAGGATAGGCATGTTTCGATAAGCGTGAACGCACATACTGTTGCAGCTTTTCCTGCAATGCAGTGCTTGGTTGATATTGATTTTTTAACACCACAAAGGCTTTTACCACTTCTGTACGCTCTGGGTCTGGCTTACCAATTACTGCGGATTCAAGCACTTCCTCACATTCAAGCAAAGTACTTTCTACATCAAAAGGCCCGACACGATAACCCGAAGTTGTAATGACATCGTCTGCACGACCAATAAAATCAATCCCACCAAATTCATTTAAACGTACCGTATCACCCGTTAAATAATACTGTCCCACAAATGATTTACGGTCATCCCCATCGTAACCTTTGAACCACATTAAAGGCGATTGTGATTCATCCAGTGCAAGTGTGCCAATTTCGCCGTGAGCGACTTCCTGATGCTGTGCATTTAAAACCGCGAAACGATGTCCGGGAATAGCATAACCCGCAGAACCTACTTTTTTCTGATGTTCCAGTGCATGATGATTGGCAATCACCATCCCCAATTCGGTTTGTCCATATTGATCATAAATATTGACTTGTAAATCATGCTTAAACCAATGAATCACTTCTGGTGTGAGCGGCTCGCCTGCACTGCTAACCACACGCAGATGTCGTTGAATATCACCATCAAACTTTTCTTTAAAACCAAAGAACATTCTAAATGCTGTTGGTGAACCTGTTAAATTACTCACCTGATATTTACGGATAATTTCCAGTGCATGATCAATACTAAATGGACGTTCATCCATAATAATGCTATGCCCCAAACTCAGTGGCCCTGTAATACCGTAATACAAGCCATAAGCCCAACCAGGGTCGGCTAAATTCCAAAATGAATCTTCTGCTCTTAAATCGACTGCATGCTGCATATAACCTTTAAATGCCACAATGGCTTTTAAAGGCACAGGTACAGATTTAGCTAAACCCGTAGTGCCTGATGTAAACATCATCAGAAAATCATCTTCAAAACTGCGATACACGGTTTCAAAGTAGGTGTCTTGAGTGCTTAGAACTTGCCAAAAATCTGTATCATGGTTTTGAGCTTGATTTGCTGCGTCCACAGTTAAAATTTTCACATTAGACAAGGCATTTAGTTTTGGACGCTGCTCAGTATTGGTCACAATGAGCTGCGTCTTTGCAGTTTGAATACGGTGCTCAATCGCTTTAGATTCAAAGGCTGTAAATAAAGGCTGATACACTGCCCCAATGCGCCATGTGGCAAAAACCGTAATTAACAATTCAGGCGTACGCGGCAATAATCCTGCAATACAATCACCTGCTTTTAAGCCCAGTTGAGTAAAATAATTTGCCAATTTTCCAGATGCTTCTGCCAGTTGATCAAATGTCCACGATGCAGTTTGACCGTGTTTGCCTTCCCAAATTAAGGCAGTTTGTTGAGTACCCGTATAGCGTCCGCAACATTCTTCATAGGCATTAAGTGCCGTTGGCGTTCCTGCCAATTGGGTTTGAATCAGTTGCTCAATATCAAACTGTTGATATGCCTCTTGCAAAGTTTTCATTCTTTTAAGCTCCGTCTTAAACTGATGACACTGCAATTCATTTGCAGCAATATGCGTTATTGTTTTAACCGTTTTTACAAGTTAGGATTGAATCGCTCTTTAAAATTTAAATTAGGTTTGCTGTGTTGAAGTCGATCATGCAACGCAATCACGACATGATCTTCGCGTATTTTTCAATCAAGTTAGCTAAACATGATTTGAACATTTTCTCAATTTCCACATCCTGCAATAACCTTGCAAGCTTTGGACACCGACTAAAGTTTTAGATACTCAGCTTTAACGCTTAGTCACTTCACGTGCAATCACCAAACGCTGAATATCGGATGCACCTTCATAAATTTGGCTAACGCGCACATCGCGGTAAATACGTTCAACTGGGAAATCAGATACATAGCCATAGCCCCCATGTATTTGAATCGCATCTGAACACACACGCTCTGCCATGGTTGAAGCAAAAAGCTTGGCCATAGATGCTTCTTTTAAACACGGTAAGCCTGCATCTTTGAGGCTTGCGGCATGTAGAATAAGCTGTCGTGCAGCTTCAATCTGTGTTGCCATATCTGCCAAGCGAAACGCGACTGCCTGATGTTGCACAATTTCAACTCCAAAAGCTTTACGCTCATTGGCATAGTCCACGGCTGCATCTAAAGCTGCTCGCGCCATACCCACCGATTGCGCGGCAATACCAATACGCCCCGACTCTAAATTAGAGAGTGCAATTTTGTAGCCTTCACCTTCTTGCCCCAATAGGTTTTCTGCAGGAATACGGCAGTTTTCCAACACGATGGTGGCGGTATCGGAACAGTGCTGTCCCATTTTGTCTTCTAAACGTGCCACGATATAACCTGGTGTGTTCGTCGGGACTAAAAAGCAGGAAATGCCTTTTTTACCCGCAGTTTTGTCCGTTACAGCAAAAACTAAAGCAACATCTGCATATTTGCCTGTGGTGATAAACTGCTTGGTGCCATTTAAAACCCAATCCTCGCCATCTTTTTCAGCTTTACATTCAATCGCGCTGGCATCAGAGCCGACTTGTGGTTCAGTTAAACAAAAGCAGCCTAACCATTCGCCTGTTGCCAGTTTAGTTAAATATTTTTGTTTTTGCGCCTCTGTGCCGTAGCGTTGTGTAATTCCGCATGGCAATGAGTTTTGCACACTCACAATCGTTGAAATTGCACCATCACCCGCAGCAATTTCTTCTAAGGCTAAAACGAGAGATACATAATCTAAACCTGCACCGCCCCATTCTTCTGCAACGGTCATGCCCAAAGCACCTAGCTCACCCAGTTCTTTTAACTCCTTTGCAGGGAATTCAGCAGTTTTATCACGTGCCGCTGCAGTTGGTTTAAGCTTTTCCTGTGCATAACTGCGCAGCATATCCTGAATCATTTTTTGTTCATGGCTTAAAATCATGGTGACCCTCTGTTTATATGGTAGATGTTGTTTTTGTCAGGAATGCGCGCAACATCCTTGTGCTGTATTGCAACGGTTTTTTAGTATCCAGTTTTTCAATACTTGAATTTTTGCTTAGGCTATTTTATGGATATAGCATCGTCATAACTTATTTCGGTTGCATACGAATTGCGCCATCCAAACGAATCACTTCACCGTTTAAATAACCATTTTCAAAAATATGACCCACCAATTGCGCAAATTCTTCAGGCTTTGCCAAACGTGGTGGAAATGGCACCATTTGCCCTAAAGCATCTTGCACATGCTGTGGAAATGCTTTCAGCATCGGGGTTTCCATAATACCGGGGGCAATCGTCATCACCCGAATGGCTTCACGTGCCAATTCACGTGCCAAAGGCAGCGTCATCCCCACAATTGCACCTTTCGATGCAGAATACGCACTTTGTCCAATCTGCCCATCAAATGCTGCAACCGAAGCAGTATTCACAATCACACCACGCTCTTCTTCATCGGCGGCTAAGTCATATTTCGCCATCAGTTGTGCCGCAAAACGGATCATATTAAAACTGCCCGTGACATTAATATTCAGCACTTTTTGGAACATTGCCAAATCATGCAAACCATCACGTCCCAAGACTTTGGCAGACGGTGCAATGCCTGCACAATTCACCAAGCCATTTAACTGTCCGTATTTTTGCTCAATATGGTTAAAAAGCTGCTGTACTTGGTTTTCATCGGTCACGTCTACAGCTACGAAGTCTGCATTTTCGCCCAATTGCTGTTGAAGCTGCTGCCCAAGTTCTTGATTCATATCAACCAAAATAACTTTTGCACCTTGCGCAACTAAATGTTGTGCAGTCGCAGCGCCTAAACCCGATGCACCACCCGTGACCACACAGACTTTTCCTTGAATTTTCATTTTATTTTCCTTATAAATTTTCAGGTTGATACAACTTAAGAAACAGATTAATCACACTCAAGCTAGAGTACAATTTCCAAACCCTGCATCGACTATGATGTATTTGAACACTCAACTTGTAAATGGAATACCACGCCATCCCATGAATGCAACTCAGCTCACTTACAGCAAAGGTACAATTTCAATTGCTTTAGTCCATGAAGCTTTGCATACTGCACAGCAACGCGGTATGGATACGCATGCGATTTTGCAGACGGCGGGTATTCCTGCAGAGCTGTTACATTCCAACAAAGCGAGGGTGTCAATTCTGCAATATGGTCAATTGTGGATTGCACTGGCAGATGCCATGAACGATGAATTTTTTGGCATGGACAGCCATGCTATGCGTCGTGGCAGTTATCAACTCTTGTCTAAATGGGTGTACCAAGCAGAGCATTTAAAGGCCGCATTACAGGACATTTTAAATTTCTTTAATTTAATACTGGATGATTTTTCAGGTGAATTAAACGTAGATGGTGAATATGCAATCTTAACCATTCACGATAAAGATCAAGTGAAACCGATGTTTAGTTATGCCACTTATTTAATGCTGATTCATGGCTTGATGTGCTGGCTGACAGGACAACGTATCGCTATTTTAAACATGCAACTCAAATGTGCTGCCCCGCAGGATGATGCTGATTATCGTGTCCGTTTCTGTGATGAAATTGAATATGCGTGTACAGCGCATAAGATTTATTTTGAGGCAAAACATCTTGATTTAAAAATCAAGCAGGATAAAAAAAGTTGGAAACGCTTTTTAAAACAAACACCTTTTAACCTTTTGGTGCGTTATAAAAACCCACATGCGCTGAGTCATAAAATCCGTAAACAATTAATGCGATTGCCGCCGAGTGAGTGGTTAGAACTGAACGAATTAACCCAACATTTCAATATGTCTGAAGCGACGTTCCAACGGCGTTTAAAGCAGGAAGGCACCAGCTATCAGCAATTAAAAAATGAAATCCGTCGAGATACGGCAATTGAATTGTTGAGCAAAACCCAACAATCACTTCAGGAAATTAGCGATCAATTAAATTTCCATGATCCTAGCGCTTTTCATCGTGCCTTTAAAAAATGGACTGGGGTCAATCCTGGTGCATATCGACAATATACCGAAAGCTCATAATTGAAAGCTCATAATTGCGTGACTTATCACCTACTACTCAGCCACTATTTTGTGTATTTTACAAACAACTTAATTATAAAAGAAAACTCATCGCTGTGATTTCAAGGTTGAGCAGTGAACTGGACGTTCATCGGCACTGCATTGTCAAAGTATTAAATTTAGTTTACTTTTCAATCAATTTGAAGCATAAATTTTATGCAATTCGGCTGTCATACTCCCCCTGTAATATTAAATGTACGAGCATCTTTGGAGGTTTCCCCATGCTTAAGATGATGGATGTACTTGAACACAATCTAGTTCAAAATTTCTCTCACTCCCTCAACCAAGCTTCTGACCAATTAGATGAATTACTCAATCAAAGTATTCTAAATACCTCAGAAGAACAGTTACGCAATGTCATGTCTGCGTTTTTCAAACGTGAAGATGCACTTGAAGCAGCGCAAGCCCTAGATATTTGCCAAGAACATTTACAATCTTTACAAGCAGGTTTAGCACTCAAAGATGAACACCTGTGCGATACCGCTAAAATTGTTGCACTATGTTTAGCTTTAGAAACAGACAGTTTGGCACAAGTTGAAATTCCAGACTGTTTGCAAGATTACCCGATGTAAGCTAAAACTTTGAGCATTCAGTTGCTGAAAGTATTTAAAAAGTGATGTCTTCATGGCATCACTTTTTTATTGGCTGTTGCAATAATAAATAAGAAAAATTGACTTTAAGCCGCTTGCTGCTTTTTGAATCAAAAGCTAGCTATCATCTTGCCAAGCGTTGTTTGTCTATGAAACACTAAGGACAGCTTCAAGGATGCATCAAGATGATTATTCGCAATAAAAACAACAGTTTTACCCTACTGTTTGCATGGTATGGGACAATTTTACCCACGGTCTTACCTGCACTTGCAATTGTGGTCTTCCTTTCTACGGTCTTAGTGTATTTGTCTTCTCACCACTTTTTTCAAGTGCCGAGCGTACCAGCCATTGGCTTTACCATTTTCGGTATTATTTTGTCTATTTTCCTCAGTTTTAGAAATAACGCCAGTTATGAACGTTGGTGGGAAGGTCGAAAATTGTGGGGGACGTTAATTGCAACATCACGGCATATTTCACGTGACTCATACGTACTGCCAGATCAACAGCGTCGGGTCTTGATGTATCGGGTCATGTTGTTTAGTAATTTATTGCGTAACCGTTTACGCAATCAAAACCAACCTATCGATTTTTATCAAAACAAAGTCAACCTCACATCTGCAGATTATGAAGCATTATTTCCGCATATTAATGCCGCACAGTTTATTTTAGAAAGCATTCAAAAAGAGTTAGTCAGCGCACTGAAAACAGGTGAAATTTCCGATATTATTTATCAAGGCTTGAATCAACATATTGTTGAATTGGGTAATGTGCAAGCAGGTTGCGATCGAATTCTCAGCACACCCTTGCCTTTTTCTTATTCAGTCTTGTTGCACCGCACTGTGTATTGCTTCTGCTTTATTCTGCCTTTTAGTTTAGAAGCAAGTTTAGGAATCTGGACACCAATTTTGGTGGGTTTAATTGCCTATTTATTCTTAGGTTTAGATGCTCTCAGCGAACAACTTGAAGAACCTTTTGGCCTGCAAGACAATGATTTACCGCTCAACTCCATGGTGCGATTAATTGAACGGGAAATGCTGAGTTCACTTGGCGAAGAACTACCACCTGCAATTTTGGCAGTGAAAGGCAACCTAAGCTGACATCAGTTGAGTTGAGGCTCATAAATTGGTCTTGCACTTAAACTTTGCTAATCATTCGTCTATGTTTGCAAGCTGATAAATAGATCTCACAAGATTTTTAACTGATATAACACATCAGCCAGCAAGCCATTGTGCTAAAGTCACCCGATCATTGCCTGCATAATCTTTGACTGTACGAATGTCAGAAAAACCGTGTTCTGCAAAAATCGCTTGCACTGCTAAAGCTTGGTCATAGCCATGCTCTAGTGCAATCCATCCATTTGCTTTCAGCCAGTGCTTACCCTGCGAAATAATCTGCAGAATATCTGCCAAACCCTGATCTGCTGCCACCAATGCACGTTCAGGCTCTGCTGCCAAAGCAGACATGTGTGCATCATTAGCATCTATATACGGCGGATTAGATACAATTAAATCAAAACGTGGCTCGGCTGCTGAACCCAATGCCTCAAACCATGCACCACAGGCAAATTGCACCTGATTTAAAGCATGCTTGCTTGCATTTTCTTGAGCAACTGCAAGCGTTGGCAGGTAAATATCGGTTGCGGTTACCTGCCAATCTGGACGTTCAGATGCTAAAGCCAAAGCAATCGCCCCTGTACCTGTGCCTAAATCGACAATTACAGCATCACGTTGTAATGACAAAGCCAACACAGTTTCGACCAAAACCTCGGTATCAGGACGTGGCACCAAAGTATCGTGCGTGACTTTTAAATCCAGTGTCCAAAATGGCTGTGAACCTGTGATATACGCCAAAGGCTCGCCTGCTGCTATACGTGCCAAAGCCTGCACATACATCTGCTCTTGCGCGGCACTCAATTCCTGATCTGCACGATATTTTAATTCAAGCGCACTGAGTCCTAAAAAATGCTCTAACAACCAAATATTTTCTTGACGCTCATAGCTATCGACTTCACCACGTAGCGCCAAGGCTTGTGCAATATTCATTAACCACCGTTTTGCTGAGCAAGCATCGCCAACTGATCTGCCTGATATTCACGATGCAGACTATCTAGTAGTTCAGTTAAATCACCTTCCATCACCGCATCCAACTTATATAAAGTCAGGTTAATACGATGATCTGTCATACGTCCTTGCGGATAGTTATAGGTACGAATACGCTCAGAACGGTCACCCGAACCCACCAAATCACGACGCATTTCTGAAGTTGCTGCATCTGCTGCAGCACGTTTGGCATTTTCCAAACGTGATGCCAACAACGCCATCGCTTTCGCTTTGTTTTTATGCTGTGAACGCTCTTCCTGACATTCCACCACAGTACCCGTCGGAATGTGGGTTATACGCACTGCAGAGTCGGTTTTGTTAACGTGCTGACCACCCGCACCCGAAGCACGATAGGTATCGATACGCAAATCGGCAGGGTTAATATCTACCGTGGTGTCTACATCTACTTCAGGTAAAATTGCCACAGTACACGCTGATGTATGCACACGACCTTGCGATTCAGTCGCAGGAACACGTTGCACACGATGCGCACCACTTTCAAACTTCAAACGGCCATACACGCCTTCGCCATTCACCAAGCAAATGACTTCTTTATATCCGCCGTGTTCACCTTCATTTTCAGATAAAATTTCGATTCTCCAGCCCTGACTTTCGGCATATTTGCTATACATGCGGAATAAGTCACCCGAGAAAATCGCGGCTTCATCGCCACCTGTCCCTGCGCGAATCTCCAAATAAGCCGAGTTGGCATCATTCGGGTCTTTTGGAATCATTAAAATATTTAAGTCAGCTTCAAGTTGCTGAATCAGCGCTTTATTGTCTTTAATTTCTTCTTGCGCCATTTCCTTAAAGTCAGGATCAGACAACATTGCTTCGGCTGTTTCAATATCGGCTTCGGCTTGTGTGTATTGTGACCACACTGCCGTAATTTCGTCTAAATCACTGTGTTCACGTGATAATTGACGAAAACGCTTGTTATCTGAAATCACTTCAACATCTGCCAACAAAGCAGTCAATTCTTCATGGCGGTCAGAAAGCTGATCTAATCGTAAACGTAACGATTCTTTCATTGTTTAAAAAATCTCAATGCAAAGGCTGTTACATGCAACACGCAGCACAGCGAAATAAAAAATTGCGCATAGTTTACCGATTCTACCACCCAAATAACATCATTATTAAGTCTGTACGATGTTTGAAATGCCTATCTGCAGATGTTCTAGCAGTATTTCTGCTTGATGATGCTGTGCATTGCGATGAATGTACAACTCACCAAGTACCGCAATTAGCATCCGCATTTGGACATTTTTTTAGCAATTTTAATCAAACTCATACAAAGCCCACACCAAAGAACACCAATCTCGTCTGCACTCTCCACATTTTAAAAGCGGCGCTTTGTTAAATTGAGCCCATCAAAATTGATCATAAATAAGTCCTATAAATGGACATGGAGTTCAACATGAAACTTAATGCAATGTTAATGACAGCAGCTTTAGCCACAGCTTCAATGCTCAGTGCCAACGTTTATGCAGACAATACTACGCGCGTTGCCGCAGCCAGTGCTTTAGGCAGTGTTGCAGGTACAGCTATTGGTAAAAATATGGGTGGTACTACGGGTGCAACACTAGGCGCTGCCTTAGGCGGTGCTGGTGGTGCAGCCGTGGCGAGTGATAAGCGTCATCGTACTGAATCTGCAATTGGTGGTGCTTTGGGTGGTGGTGCGGGTTATACCGTAGGTAAAAATATGGGCGGTACCAATGGTGGTTATATTGGTTCAGCTTTAGGTGCAGCAGGTGGTGCAGCACTCGGCAATAAAATCTCGAAAGATAAAGAATATGACCGCTATCAAGAACGTAAATGGAAGAAAAAACGCAACCGTCGTTAATCTTGAACGATAGGCATAGAGCAGCAAAAAAGCATCAACACAGGTTTGATGCTTTTTTATAGGATTAATTTTTCTTCATATATCAGTTCAAAAAAACGACCATAATCAATATGAAGAAATTTAGCAGTGCAATTACAAAGTCTTTACCAAACTTTGCAGATTTACCTCATTGCCCTTCACGATCTTTGCCATCTGTTTCTATATCTTCATTACAAAACATATTAATCAATATTTGGAGCATCCGCATGAAACTTAATCGTATTTTATTGGGTAGCGTTATCGCAAGTTCTGCCTTGCTTATGAGCACTGCGCATGCGAACGATACACGTGTTGCCGTAAGTTCTGCCTTGGGTGGTGCTGTCGGAGCAGCAATTGGTCAACAAATGGGTGGACAAACAGGCGCGATGATTGGTTCAGCCATTGGTGGTGCGGGCGGTGCTGCAGCTTCTGCCAATAAACGTGACCGTAACGGTGCCATGATTGGTGCTGCCTTGGGCGGTGCAGGTGGATATAGCGTTGGTCGCAATATGGCAGGCAACAATGGTGGTTATGTCGGTGCAGGACTCGGTTCTGCAGGTGGTGCAGTATTAGGTCAAAAAGTTAGCGAAGACCGTCGTGATGATCGTTATGACCGCCGCTATGATAGCCGTGGCTATCGCTACAATGACTACCGTTATAATGACCGTTACCGCAAAGACAATGGCTTACATTTAGGTCACTATAAAAATGGTAAACGTCGTTAATTTCTCACGATACTTCTAACAATCAGCACCTTCGGGTGCTTTTTGTTTGCTGACTACTTGCTTGGATAAATGTTTTTTTATAAAGCGTGCTTTTTGGATGAATGTCGCGCGTTGTTAAATGGCAATATCTCATGACTCGCCCATATATCGAAAATTTTCGATATACAAAATCAGTGCAGCATCGTATGATAAAACTCTCTTTAATCAAGCTGGAATAAATGATGCGTTCCCTGCAAGACACAAAATTTGCCATTCTTGAACTCGCACCTGTACGTGATGATCAATCAGTACAGTTTTCACTGCATCATGCACTTGAATTAGCACGACACGCAGAACAACTCGGCTATGACCGTTTGTGGTTGGCGGAACATCATAATATGGATGGCATTGCCAGCTCAGCAACCGCAGTTCTTTTGGGTTATTTATTAGCAAATACGCAAAAAATTAAACTCGGTTCTGGCGGTATTATGCTCCCCAACCACGCACCGTTAGTGGTCGCTGAACAGTTTGGAACTTTAGCGACTTTATATCCTAACCGTATTGAACTCGGTTTAGGTCGCGCACCAGGCACAGATCAAGTGACCATGCGTGCGCTGCGTCGTGGGCGACAGGAAACTGAAGATCAATTTCCGCAAGATGTTTTAGAAATTTTGCATTACTTTAAAGATGCTGAACCACAACAACGTATTGTTGCTACGCCAGGACAAGGGACACACGTTCCTGTATGGTTGCTTGGTTCAAGTTTATTTAGCGCACAACTTGCTGCAAAATTAGGACTACCCTACTCATTTGCCTCACACTTCGCCCCGCGTATGCTTGCTCAAGCCATTCAGTTATATCGTGACAATTTTGAGCCTTCAGAATATTTAGAGCGGCCTTATGTGTCTATGGGTGTGCCAACAGTGGTTGCAGATACCGACCAAGAAGCAGAATTTTTGGCGACTAGTGCCTATCAGCGTGTTTTAGGTTTAATGCGTGGACAAAGCCTAAAACTCAAAGCTCCAGTCGAAAGTATGGATGGCTTATGGTCACCTGCAGAAAAAATGTCAGTTGATAGTTTTTATGCCATGGCGCAAATTGGCTCAAAGGCGACTGTCAAAGCAGGATTGGAAAACTTATTGGCGAAGTATGATGTCGATGAGTTTATTTTTACCTGTGACATCTATGACACAGAAAAACGCTTACATAACTTTGATTTGCTCATGCAAATGAAGAAAAATATTTAATTCATTCAACACACCTTACAGCCAAATCAAGGGCTGTAAGGTAACTAAATTCTTAAGGTATTATTGGATCATATGTTAATTTTTAAACAGAAGCTTCTACCCGTTTTCTTTGGCACTTTGCTTACAGTGCTAGGCTGTTCTGAATCGTCACTGAATAATCAAACAGAAATCATCATACCAAAACTACAATATTCAGGTGATGGAAGTAATGCTAGCTACAGTGAAGCAATAATTACCCTTGAAGGAAAATGCTTGTATTTCACAGCAAACCAGACGAATTTTCTTCCTATTTTTGCGACTCAACAAGCTTACTGGGATTCGAGAAATGATGTATTAGTCGTAGATAATAAAACGTATAAAAATGGCGATAGAGTTGCCTATGGTGCAGGTGAAGCCTCTAATATTGATTTAGATTCATATTCATGGATCATAAAACCAAACTCTGCTTGCGTTGAAAATAATTCTATTATTATCAATAAATTAACACCTCCTTTACCAACTTCTGACTAAGAGTGTAAATAATTATAATTACAAAAAATTTGTATTTTCTTGTTTTCTCCCGCTTAAATCTCAGTTGAATTAATTTTCAATCTTTAGGAATGACTGGCTCGCCTGCACAAAAGACTTTACCAAACAGTACTGCCCCAACAAAATAGAGTAAATGTTCTAATTTATAAAATGAATAAATCAAGAGATTCAGCATGGTCAGTCCTAAACACGACGTACATAGACACGCTTTTCAAAACTGCTTGGCAGATTTTCAAGAATTCCAAGGCGAATGCATTCCTGCAACTGAAATCAAACAGCATGACTTCACAGGTTTACGCGTTGCAGTTATTGGTGCAAATCAGGACAGCGTGGCACAACTCGATAGAATTTGTCAGCAAGCAACATCTGTTCAAGTCTTTCAAATTGCACCGCATTTTGTCCTGCCAAGTACAGAACGTGGCATCCATCGCCTAATTAGCCATCCTTTAGTGTTTAAAAATCGACGTTTGTTTAATAACCGCGTCAAAAATATTTTGGCTTTACGCTTTTTAGATGCTCAAGTCAAAGACACGTGGCTTAAACGTCAACTCACACCAAACATTGCAGATACACATCAACGCTATTTTAAATCTGATCATTATTATTCAGCTTTACAACGCGAAAATTGCCATTTGATTACTTGGCCAATTGTCAAAGTCTGTGCACATAGCGTGCATAGTATTGATGGACAAGAACATCCAATTGATACCATTATCACTACATTTTAAGTCACACTAAAAGCATTATCATTTAAATAAATAGTAGCTTGATTTTTATTCTATTTAAATCCAATAAAAAAGAGCCAAAATAAAATTTTGGCTCTTTTAATACATATAGTTTCATTAACCAATACGACGTTTTAAACCTGTCATTTGTAAAACACGTGTTGAAATTTCTTCAATCGACATTTCTGAAACATTTAAATATTTAATCCCTTCTGAAATATAAATACCTTCAATCGCACGCAATTCCATTTGGCATTGATTAAAACTTGCATAACGGCTATTGGCTTTACGTTCAGTACGAATTGCCACAAGGCGTTCAGCATCAATCATCAAGCCAAATAACTTATGTTTATGCGGCTTTAATACGGCTGGCAAACGGTTGTCATCGAGGTCTTCTTCAGTCAATGGATAGTTCGCCACACGAATCCCGAACTGTAAAGAAAGGTAGATGGAAGTTGGCGTTTTACCCGAACGCGACACCCCAATCAGAATCAGATCGGCCTTGTCGTAATGGCGTGTACGTGCGCCATCATCGTTATCTAAGGCAAAATGCACCGCATCAATACGTGCCTTGTAAGATTCAGAATCTGTTACGGCATGCGTCTGCCCGACCAAAGTGGTTGGTGGTGTTCCTAACTCTTCAGAAAGCTTACTAATTAAGCCTTCAAATACATCTAAATTAATTGCTTTGGCAGTGTTGATAATGTCACGCACATATTGGTCAACCAAGGTATCAAACACCAAAGGTAATTGACCATCAATTTGTGCTCGGGCATTAATCTCTGCCACCACATTCATAGCCGCTTCTTCAGACGTAATATAAGGATGAATATGAATATCAAAGTCCACATTTGGAAATTGCGCTAAGAGTGAATGTCCAAGGGTTTCAGCCGTAATTGCAGTTCCATCGGAAATAAAAAAAACACTCCGCTTAATTTGTTTACCATCTGACATTAAAATTCTCCTTAAACATTTGTCTTAGTGCTATATAATCTTTATAGTAAACCGATCTTACATGACTGTCGCTTAGTAAAACCAAATTGCTAAGTAGATTTATTATAATTTCATGACAAGATAGTGATTAATACTGCAAAAGTGGAGTAACAACTTTGGAAGCGCGCGTAATTGGTCTGGAAAAATTAGGGAAACACGATGTTGAGCTCGTGGGTGGGAAAAACTCATCTTTGGGCGAAATGATCAGCCACTTATCTAATGCTGGTGTATCGGTACCAGGTGGCTTTGCAACAACAGCTGCTGCTTATCGTGAATTTCTCGAGCAAAGTGGCCTAAACGCTAAAATTCAAGCAGAGCTAAAAACACTCAATGTAGATGACGTGAATGCGCTTGCTGAAACTGGTGCAAAAATTCGTCAATGGATTGTCGACACTCCGCTTACTGCATCACTAGAACAAGAAATCCGAGTTGCTTTTGAAGCACTCTCTAACGGCAACCCAAACATCGCGGTTGCCGTTCGTTCATCTGCAACTGCAGAAGATCTACCAGACGCATCTTTCGCAGGTCAGCAAGAAACATTCCTAAACATCCGTGGCATTGACAACGTATTAATTGCCATTAAAGAAGTTTTTGCATCTTTGTACAACGACCGCGCGATTTCTTACCGTGTACACCAAAACTTTGACCACGATGTCGTTGCTTTGTCTGCAGGCGTACAACGTATGGTACGTTCAGAAACTGGCGCTGCTGGTGTAATGTTTACCCTAGATACAGAATCTGGTTTCCGTGATGCTGTATTCATTACTGCTTCTTATGGTTTGGGTGAAATGGTGGTTCAGGGTGCAGTTAACCCAGATGAATTCTATATTTCTAAGCCTTTATTAAAAGCAGGCAAACACTCAGTTTTACGTCGTAACCTTGGCTCTAAACACCAAAAAATGATTTATGGTGAAGAAGGCGCGGCTGGTAAATCTGTAGTTGTGGTCGATGTTGAAAAACAAGATCGCCAACAGTTCTCTTTAAATGATCACGAACTACAAGAATTAGCGAAACAAGCGTTAATTATTGAAGAACATTATCAAGCGCCTATGGATATTGAATGGGCAAAAGATGGTGATGACGGTCAAATCTACATCGTTCAAGCACGTCCTGAAACTGTAAAAAGCCGTGAAAACGTCGGTACTATGGAACGCTACCTATTGAAACAAAAAGGTACGGTCATTTGTGAAGGTCGTTCAATTGGTCAGCGTATCGGTTCTGGTAGAGTCCGCGTTGTAACGTCTATTAAAGAAATGGACAAAGTTCAGGAAGGTGACGTTCTTGTTTCAGACATGACTGATCCAGACTGGGAACCAGTGATGAAACGTGCTGCTGCAATTGTCACTAACCGCGGTGGTCGTACTTGTCACGCTGCAATTATTGCCCGTGAATTAGGCGTACCTGCAATTGTAGGTTGTGGTAATGCAACTGAAGTTTTGACTGATGGTCAGGAAGTTACAGTTTCTTGCGCCGAAGGCGACACAGGTTTCATTTATGAAGGTGCTTTAGATTTTGAAGTTCAAAAGAACTCAATCGAATCTATGCCTAAACTTCCGTTCAAAATCATGATGAACGTTGGTAACCCAGACCGCGCATTTGACTTTGCTCAAATTCCAAACGAAGGGATTGGTCTTGCACGTTTAGAATTCATCATCAACCGTATGATTGGTGTGCATCCTAAAGCATTGCTTAATATTGACAGCTTACCACGTGAAACACGTGCAGCAGTTATGGCGCGTACTGCGGGCTATTCATCGCCAATCGAATTCTATGTAGAAAAATTGGTTGAAGGTATTTCTACCCTTGCTGCTGCATTCGCTGACAAACCAGTGATTGTGCGTATGTCTGACTTCAAATCAAACGAATACGCAAACTTAATTGGTGGTAAGTTATATGAGCCAGAAGAAGAAAACCCAATGTTGGGCTTCCGTGGTGCAAGTCGTTATGTGTCTGACAATTTCCGTGACTGCTTCGAGCTTGAATGTCGTGCCTTGAAAAAAGTACGTGACGAAATGGGCTTAACCAACGTACAAATTATGATTCCATTTGTACGTACCGTTGCTGAAGCAAAACGTGTGATCGAATTGCTTGCGCTGAATGGTTTAAAACGTGGTGAAAATGGTCTGAAAGTGATCATGATGTGTGAATTACCAACCAACGCATTGTTGGCTGAACAATTCCTTGAGCACTTCGATGGTTTCTCTATCGGCTCAAATGACTTAACTCAGTTAACACTTGGTTTAGACCGTGACTCAGGCATTGTTTCTCACCTGTTCGATGAACGTGACCCTGCAGTGAAAGCATTACTTTCTATGGCAATTCACGCATGCCGTAAAGCAGGTAAATATGTCGGTATCTGTGGTCAAGGCCCTTCAGATCACCCTGACCTTGCACGTTGGTTAATGGAACAAGGTATTGAATCTGTATCTTTAAACCCAGACTCAGTTTTAGACACTTGGTTCTTCCTTTCTGAAGAAAAAGCTCAACAAGCGTAGTAAAACGTGTTAAAAGAAAACCCATGCACCTGCGTGGGTTTTTTTTCAAATTCATTTTTTGAGATTTTATATTTATGCAAATTTACTTGGCACGAAATAATCAACAAGCTGGGCCATACACCTTAGAGCAGCTCAACCAAATGCTCGCCAGCCAACAAGTGTTGCTGACAGATTTGGCTTGGCACCAAGGCATGAGCGAATGGAAAGCTTTAGGTGAACTCACCCAAGGTAAACTTGTATATGAACCACAAGGCTACGTCAGCACACCACCTGCCCCTGAACATTCACCTTTTCAAAATACAGATTACACGGCTACAAACACATCACGACCAAGCTCAGCATCATCAAATTCAAGAACACAGGCAACAAAAAATGAATTGGCGAGCATTAACCAACGTGCTTTAGCCAAAATTATAGACATGTTGTTATGGTTGCCTGCAGCAGCACTTCCCTCTTTTTTCTTAAATGCGGACCAGTTTGAACAATTGTCTGGTTTACAACAAAAAATGCAGGCAGCGACAACGTCTGATCAAGCCATGCAATTGCAAACTGAACTCTTTCAGCTCATTCCAATGCAAGCTTGGCAAGCGGTGGCAATTTATTTATTGATTATGCTGGGCATACAAGCCTTCCTGCTGGCTAAAACTGGACAAAGTATTGGCAAACGTCTGACTAAAATTAAGATTGTCGATGCTGAAACCGATGAAAAAGTCAGCCTAATGCGTGTGTTTACTATTCGCTCTATCATTTTCATTATTTTGAATATGATGTTTATGCCCTTCATCACAATTTTAGATTATGGCTTTGCATTTGGTGCAAAACGACAGGCTTTGCACGATAAACTCGCCAAAACCAAAGTCGTAAAGCAATAATTTGATTTTATTTATTCAGGGATGATTGATCATCCCTTTTTTCTTATAATATTGATAAATATAAATAAATTAAAATTAACACAAATAATTCCGAGTATAAAAATTGGTTTTCATTCCCTCCACTTAAAGCCGCTTTATGTGTAGCTTAGTTTGTCGATATCAGGCATAATGCCCTACAACGTAGCGGTGTCCGATGATTAAGAAGACTTTTTCATCTTTTTTGATGTCTTTTTAATCATGCGACACTTTAATCGCTATCCCATATTAAATTAGGGAATGGGACTCTTCACCGAGGTTGTAAAATGAGACAAACGATTTTAGCTGTATTGTCTTTATCTACGATGGCTGCACTCTTAACTGGGTGTGGCGGTGATTTAGTACTTCTGAACTCAAAAGGTCCAGTTGCAGCAGGTCAAAGTAACCTGATGATGACTGCGATTTACCTAATGCTATTGGTGGTTATTCCATCTGCAATTATGGCATTGTGGTTCGGTTGGAAATATCGCGCATCGAATAAAGACGCAGACTATCAACCAACATGGTCACACTCTACTGCAATTGAAATTGTAGTATGGGGTATACCTGTTATTATTATTTGTATTTTAGCTTGGTTAACTTGGTGGGGTTCCCACAAGTACGACCCTTACCGTCCGCTAGAATCCGAAAAAGCTCCTTTAACTGTTCAAGTTATTGCTGAACAATTTAAATGGATCTTCATCTACCCAGAACAGAACATTGCTACTGTTAACGAATTACGCTTCCCAGAGCAAACGCCTGTAAGCTTACGTTTAACATCTAACTTCACAATGAACTCGTTCTTTATCCCTGCATTATCTGGTCAGATTTATGCAATGGCGGGTATGCAAACTCACTTGAACGTTTTAGCAGACAACACGGGCGAATTCCGTGGTTTCTCATCTAACTACTCAGGTTATGGTTTCTCGCAAATGCGCTTTAAAGCTCACTCTGTAACTCAAGCTGATTTTGAGCAATGGGTAACAGCTGTTAAAGCAGGTCAAGGTACGACTATCAATCCTCAAGCTGTTCAAAAAACAGTTTTAGATCAAGCTGAATTTGCTTCTTTACGTGACGGTAACCGTTCACAGAAACAAATTGATGCAATGGTTCGTAACGCCAAAACTGAATTAGAGAAAAAACTTGCTGCAACGGCTTTAAAAGAAGGTCCATATAAGACTCAGCCACATCCTGTGACTTATTACTCTTCTGTTGAGCAAGGCTTGTTTGAATCAGTGATCAATAACTATATGAGTAACTACCATGGTGCTGACCATTCAGCTCCTGTAGTGGCTGGTGAAGCGCCTGCTTCTGAAACTCATGTAGCAGTTGAACATGCGACTGCTTCTCAAGGGGAATAAGACATGAGCTTATTAGGTAAGTTAGGTCCAGATGCAATTCCTTACGATCCAATCGTATTGGTAACTGTTGCAGCGATGATCTTAGGTGGTCTTGCAGCGATTGCTGGTATTACCTACTTCAAAAAATGGGGCTACTTGTGGAACGAATGGTTCACATCTGTAGACCATAAAAAAATTGGTATCATGTATATCTTTGTATCTGTAGTCATGTTACTTCGTGGCTTCGCAGATGCGATCATGATGCGTCTTCAACAGTTCCTTGCGAAAGGTGGTGGTGAAGGCTATTTACACCCAGAACACTATGACCAGATTTTCACCGCACACGGTGTGATCATGATCTTCTTCGTGGCAATGGGTCTTGTTGTTGGCTTAATGAACATCTCTGTACCATTACAGATTGGTGCTCGTGACGTAGCCTTCCCGTTATTAAACTCTTTAAGCTTCTGGTTATTCGCTGGTGCTGCAGGTTTAATGATGGTTTCACTTGCATTAGGTGAATTCGCTGCTACAGGTTGGATGGCTTATCCTCCTCTATCTGGTATCGAATACTCTCCAGGTGTTGGTGTTGACTACTATATTTGGGCACTTCAGGTTTCTGGTCTAGGTACGCTTCTTACTGGTGTTAACTTCTTCGTTACCATCATCAAAATGCGTGCGCCTGGCATGAAACTTATGGACATGCCTGTTTTCACTTGGACAACATTAGTTACTGCGGTACTTATCATTGCAACATTCCCAGTTTTAACTGCGACAATTGCAATGTTAACGCTTGACCGTTACTTCGGTTTCCACTTCTTTACGAACGACATGGGTGGTAGCCCAATGTTGTATGTAAACTTGATTTGGACATGGGGTCACCCAGAAGTTTATATCTTAGTATTACCAGCATTTGGTATTTACTCAGAAGTAACTGCGACTTTTGCTCGCAAAACATTGTTCGGTTACAAATCAATGGTGTACGCAACTGTTGCAATTGGTGTGTTATCACTTGTTGTATGGGTTCACCACTTCTTTACCATGGGTGCAGGTGCCAACGTTAACGCGTTCTTCGGTATCATGACCATGATTATTGCGATTCCTACTGGTGTGAAAATCTTCTCTTGGTTATTCACCATGTACAAGGGTCGTATTACCTACACTACCCCAATGCTTTGGACACTTGGCTTCCTTGTGACTTTTGGTATCGGTGGTTTAACAGGTGTATTAATGGCAGTTCCACCAGCGGACTTCCTTGTACACAACTCTTTATTCCTAATTGCTCACTTCCATAACGTAATTATTGGTGGTGTAGTATTCGCGATGTTCGCAGGTATCATTTACTACTGGCCAAAAATGTTTGGTTGGAGACTCAATGAAACTTGGGGTAAAGCAGCATTCTGGTTCTGGTTCTTCGGTTTCTACTTTGCATTCATGCCACTTTATATCCTTGGTTTCATGGGTATGACTCGTCGTTTGAATACATATGACAACCCAGAATGGGATCCATACTTGGCAATTGCGTTCTTCGGTTCTGTGTTAATTGCTATTGGTCTATTCTGCTTCGTTATGCAGATTGTGGTTGGCTTCCTACAACGCAACCAACGCTTAGACCTTACTGGAGATCCATGGGATGGCCGTACGCTTGAGTGGGCTACTTCTTCTCCAGCACCGTTCTATAACTTTGCTCACCTTCCAAAGATCAATGGTATTGATACTTTCTGGACTGACAAAGAAAATGGTGTTGCATACGCTCGTCCAACTAAGTATGAAGATGTCCATATGCCAACTAACCGTGCAGCTGGCTTCATAATTGCAATGTTTATTACAACTATGGGCTTCGCATTAATCTGGCATATTTGGTGGCTAGCAATCGTTACGTTCATTGCGGCAATCATCAGCTTCATCGTGAGTTCTTTCACGAAGAAAGTGGACTACTATGTTCCTGCTGCTGAAGTTGAGCGTATTGAAAACGAACGCTATGCGATCCTTGAAAAACACTTGAAGAAGGACTAAGACATGGCTGAAGTACTTCATCACGACAACCACGGACATGATGATCATCACCACGATGATACAGACATCACCGTCTTTGGTTTCTGGACCTACTTGATGAGTGACCTTGTAATTTTTGGTACACTTTTCATCGCGTTCGCTGTATTAAGTAGCCACGTTCCAGTAGGCACTCCAACAGCTAAAGATTTGTTTGGCGAGTCATTAGGCTTCGTTTTAACAGAAACTTTTGCCCTGTTGATTTCTTCTGTAACTTTCGGTTTTGCCGTTTTAGCTGCTTACAAGAAAGATGTTGCTAAAGTTCTAACTTGGTTAGGCGTGACTTGGGTTTTCGGTGCGATCTTTATTGGTATGGAACTTTATGAGTTCAACCATTTAGTTCACGCTGGACATGGTCCAAGTGCGAGTGCGTTCTTATCTGCGTTCTTTACTTTGGTTGGTACGCACGGTATTCACGTAACTTCAGGTTTAGTTTGGATGATCGTGTTAATGGTTCAAATCAAGAAATATGGTTTGACTATTCCGAACATGCGTCGTTTAGCTTGCCTAAGCTTGTTCTGGCACTTCCTTGACATCGTTTGGATCTGTGTATTCAGCGTAGTTTACTTGATGGGAGTTCTCTAATGAGTCACGATCACAACTCTGCTGGTGCATCACACGGTAACACTAAGCAATATACGATTGGCTTTATCCTTTCTGTTATCCTTACCATTATTCCTTTTGGTATGGTTATGGCAGGTGGTTTTGGCCGTGGTATTTTGATTACTGTTATTTCGATTACAGCAGTTGCTCAGATTCTTATTCAATTAATTTATTTCTTGCATATGAATTCTTCTTCAGAGCAACGTTGGAACGTGATTGCATTCGTGTATACCATTCTGACCATTGCCATCCTTTTGGTTGGTTCTGTATGGATCATGAACTACCTACACTACAACATGATGATCTAAACTGGTTGTCATGCTGAAAAAGTATTTATTCCTGACAAAGCCAGGAATTCTCTTTGGTAATTTTATTACCACTTTGGGTGGCTACTTTGTAGCTGCCCAAGGTTCTGTAGATTTCCTTCTCCTACTGCTTACTCTGCTTGGTACAACGCTTGTTGTCGCCTCAGGATGTGTGGTCAACAATATTATTGACCAAGACATCGACCAAAAAATGCAACGCACACAAAACCGTGCTTTAGTGAAAAAAACTGTTTCTGTTCCTATTGCGCTGATTTATTCAGTGGTATTGGGCATAATTGGTTTTAGCATTTTATGGTTTGGAGTTAACGCATACGCTTTTCTTTTTGCACTGATTGGTTTCGTGGTTTATGTCGGCTTTTACAGTCTATGGACCAAACGCACAACAATTCATCAAACCATTATTGGCAGTATTTCAGGCGCAAGCCCACCTGTCATTGGTTATACCGCTGTTGCAAATCAATTTGACTTAGCTGCACTACTTATCTTTTTAGGTTATGCACTTTGGCAAATGCCCCACTCTTGGGCGATTGCAATTTACCGTTTTGATGATTACAAAAATGCGGGGATTCCAATTTTGCCAGTTGCTCGTTCAATTTTACGAACGAAAATTGAATCACTAATTTATGTGGTGTTATTTACCGTTGCCATGAATGGACTGTTTGTATTTGGTTATGCAAACTGGCTATATCTGGTTATTTTGAATGCACTTTGTATTTATTGGTTCTATATTGGCGTCATTGGCTTCAAAGCAGAAAATGATCAATTATGGGCAAAACGCTTTTTCCTATTTTCGGTTATTTTAATTACTGTTGTGAGTTTATGTTTTAGCTTTACAGCAACCGCACCAAGCACGCAAATCATACTTTTTTAAAAGATAGAGTTTAGCTCTATCTTTTAATGGAGTGCCTACCCTCTCCACACTTCAATATTTAAATAATAACAATTTATCTGTCTTTGATTTATTCGTCCTTAATAATTTTCGAATTAAACACTCTAAAAGTTAGTGACATACAAATACAAAGTATAAAATTTAAATTCCAATCATAGATGCAAAATATTACATTCCCTTTTTACCCAAGCCGATCTTTTCTTAGACCAAGCCTTGTATTTACTTGGTAAAAGCTCTAAAATTCACGCTTCGCAATTTTGCGACACAACTTCGGTTGTGACTCCTTGCTTCTGGCTCAATTTAGTCAGGGGCTGCATAAACCGTAAGGAGCTGACAATGCGTCACTACGAAATCGTACTTTTGGTACACCCAGACCAAAGCGATCAAGTTGTGGGTATGGTAGAACGTTACCTAACTCACATCAAAGAAGCTGAAGGTCAAATTCACCGTTTAGAAGATTGGGGCCGTCGTCAATTGGCTTACCCAATTAACAAAATTCACAAAGCGCACTACATTCTTATGAACGTTGAATGTGGTCAAACTACGCTTGACGAGTTAGAAGAATTGTTCCGTTATAACGACGCGATCCTTCGTAGCTTGATCATCCGTCGTGAAAACGCTATCACTGAAGAGTCATTATTGGCTAAGAGTGCTGAAGAAAAACGTGCGCGTAAAGCTCAACGTGAAGAAGCACAACACGCTAACCAAGACTCTGCTGAAGCTTAAGGAGAACATCAATGGCACGTTTTTACCGTCGTCGCAAGTTCTGCCGCTTTACAGCTGAGAACGTTACGTACATCGACTACAAAGATATCGATACACTAAAACAGTACATCACTGAAAATGGCAAGATTGTTCCTAGCCGTATTACAGGTACTAAAGCTCGTTACCAACGTCAATTAGCGCTTGCTATTAAACAAGCTCGCTACTTAGCGTTGATCCCTTACACTGACAATCATAAGTGAGGTTGAGCTGTGGATATTATCTTATTACAACGCATTAAGAACCTTGGTAAATTAGGCGATAAAGTTTCAGTTAAAGCTGGTTACGGCCGTAACTACTTGATCCCTCAAGGTAAAGCAGTTGCTGCAACTGAAGCAAACACTGCTGCATTTGAAGCTCGTCGTGCTGAACTTGAGAAGCAAGAAGCTGAAATTTTAGCTGCTGCTCAAGCACGTGCTGACCAATTGAACGAAGTTAACATCGTAATCACTGCTAAAGCTGGTGATGAAGGTAAACTTTTCGGTTCTATCGGTACTCGTGACATCGCTGACGCGTTAACGAATGCTGGTCTTGAAGTTGACCGTGCAGAAGTTCGTTTACCAAACGGTGCGCTTCGTCACACTGGTGAATTCAACATCGCAATCCAATTGCACCATGATGTTGTTGCTGAAGTTCTCGTTACTATCGTATCTGAGTAATTTGCTGCAAAAGAAAAGAGCATGCCTAATCGCATGCTCTTTTTTTGTCTTTAGAATATACGATTAGTACAATTTTCCTAAATCGTCCTGCACGCTTTGACTTATCCTTCGCCAAAATCTACTCGCTTTTTTTTCTAGAGGGCGTATCATCGGGAAGTGGAAAGAATATGAGTTTCAAATTCTATCCCCGTGCATTATTCAGCATTTACTGTTTTAAAAATCAGGGATTTATATGTCACAGGCGACTGCTAGCGCAAAGCAACATACTGCAAAGTCTGATCTAAAACCAAATGAGAACAGCCCGCTTAAAGAGTTTCGTACCCCACCGCATAACTTAGCCATCGAACAAGCTGTTTTGGCTGCGTTGATGACTGTAGCCGAATCTTTTGAACAAGTGGGTGATGTGCTACAAGAATCTGATTTTTACGCGACACGCCACAAATATATTTTCCGCGCCATTGATTCTTTGTCTAAAGAAAACTCACCTTATGATGCCGTATTGGTGAATGACTGGCTGATTAAACAAAATTTACTTGAAGCTGCAGGCGGGGAAGAATACTTAATGCAGCTCATGGCAGACTCGCCTTCTAGTTTTTATAACCTAGAAACCTATGCCACGAAAATTAAAGAATTCTCAACCCTCAGAAACATGATTAAAGTCAGTTCTGAAATTTTACAAAATGCCTATGACACCAAAGGTCGTAGCGTAAGTGAAATTTTAGACTTGGCCGAAACCAATATTTTCCAAATTGCCGAACAACATAATAACAATGCCAAAGCACAAGGCCCAAAAGCCATTTCGAGCGTGGTTGCCGATGTATTCGACAAACTTGATGAACTTTCTAAAATGGAAGGTAACATCACAGGCTTAACCACAGGCTTTGTGGAGTTAGATAATAAAACTTCGGGCATGCAAGCGGGTGACTTGATTATTGTCGCTGCGCGTCCATCTATGGGTAAAACCACCTTTGCCATGAACTTGGTCGAAAGTGTTTTGTTTAACAATGATTTGCCTGCCCTTGTCTACTCTATGGAAATGCCTGCAGACTCAATCGCAATGCGTTTAATTTCTGCATACGGCAAAGTGCATCAAGGGAATTTACGTTCAGGTAAACTCAGTGGCGATGAATGGTCAAAAGTCACAGGCACGATTTTACAACTGCAAGAAAAGCATTTGTATATTGATGACTCATCTGCCCTGCCGCCTACGGAAGTACGTGCACGTGCGCGACGCATTGCCAAACAACATGGCGGTAAAATTGGCTGTATCATGGTCGATTATTTGCAGTTAATGAAAGTCCCAGGCATGGGCGATAACCGTGTCGGCGAAATCTCAGAAATTTCACGTAGCTTAAAAGCCTTGGCCAAAGAGATGAACTGCCCTGTGATTGCTTTGTCACAGCTCAACCGCTCATTAGAGAACCGACCTAATAAACGCCCTGTGATGTCTGACTTGCGTGAATCTGGTGCAATTGAGCAGGATGCGGACTTAATCATGTTTATTTACCGCGACGAAGTTTACAATAAAGAATCTAAAGAAGCAGGTACTGCCGAAATTATTATTGGTAAACAGCGTAACGGCCCAATTGGTACGGTACGTCTTGCTTTTGAAGGGCAATATACGCGTTTTAGTAACTTATCTCCTGAGTATTATGCTCAGTATGATGATGAAGAGTAATGCTTGCATTGCTCTTTTTTATTAAAACCATGTTTTAATCTGACTTATTAACTTTGCCCACCATAGTTTCCAACTTGAGAGTAAATTATAATCTTGACTATTTTCTTCCATTTCAAGTGATGGAAATGCTTTATTTAATTGCTTGCATGTCGGATACTTTTGTTGCAGTTGCGCCAAATAATGTGTCTGATCATAGTCTATAAAACCATCTAAAATCCCAACCTCTGATCTATCGACTGTAGAACAATTTGAGGTCTGCTTATTCCAAGCTAAAAATGGGACAATCGGTTTAGATAAAACAAGCTGGTCATTCTTACAGTTTAATGTTGCAAATGAAACTACTTGATATTGCTGGGGTTTAGCACCATCTGGTGCATAAGCTAAACCAATAATTAATTGGTTTTTAGCTGTACTTTTACCTGAAAATCCACTGTACCATTGAGTAGGCTTTTTATATTTAACCTCATCTAGTATTGAGCGAAAAATAAATTGACCTGAACTGAGTTCAAAAATGAAGTCTGAACTCTCCTGTACTGCCAGTGAACCTTGGTAACGGGCAATAAAAACGTCATTGGGTGAATGTGGCATACAAGCCATAACTGACTGACAAAAAAATAAAGTACTCCATCCCAGATAACAAAATATTTTCATCATTTATTCAACATATCCAAGTTTAAAATGCATTGTTTAATCTCTCTTTGAGTTCATTTAAATTACGAACCCACTCTCCACAATCATCTGAATCTTGCCATAACTCGTACAGTTTAGAATTTCCTGAGTGAGAGCATCTAACACCATAATAGCTTTTAGAACGTATAGTTTTATATGAAAAATAAAGCCTGAAACTTTTACAAATTATTTGCAATCAATAACCTAATAGATTTTTCGATCTTAAGTTAATTTATGATCAAAAACTTAAATGTTCATGTCTATTTGAGGTTGATAGGTCTACAATAGTGAATATTTTTAAATAGAACTATTTTTAGTATTTATTTATCACTCCACAGTGTATCTAACACAAATTACCAATTGTCATTCCCAAGGAGTAACGAGGGTGCGCCAAGCAACAGTTTATATTGACAGTCAGGCACTGCAATATAATTTAAACCGTGTCAAACAACTTGCCCCAACAGCGAAAATTGTTAGCATGGTCAAGGCCAATGCTTACGGACATGGTGTAAAAGACTGCTTAGCAGCCTTAAAAGACAGCGATGCCTTTGGTGTCGCTTGCGTTGAAGAAGCCTTAGAAATTCGTGAATTGGGATATACGCAGCCCATCACCCTGATTGAAGGTGTTTTTTCTGCCGATGAAATGCAAAGTGTGTTAGCACACAAATTAGAATGTGTGGTGCATCATCAAGCACAGCTCGACTGGCTGCTACAACATAAAGCTGATTACATCACACAAGGCTTAAAAGTCTGGGTCAAACTCAACAGTGGCATGAATCGTTTAGGTTTTAAAATTCCTGAAATTATTGATGTGATTCACATGCTCAAAGCCGAAGGTTTTACCTGTGTGTTGACCATGCATTTTGCCAATGCCGATGGTGATCATGCTTTAAATGATCAACAAGTCGCGCAATTTTTGCATGTCAAAGACAATTGCAGCCCTATTCTTGCTTCTTGCTGTAACTCTGCTGCAATCTATCGTTATCCCGAATTGCATTTTGATTATGTACGCCCAGGCATTATGCTTTACGGTGCAACGCCTTTTGCCGCACATAATGTGCATACACTCGACTTAAAGCCTGTGATGACTTTAAGCGCAGAAGTGATCGCACTAAATGAAATTGATGCAGGCGAACACGTCGGCTACGGTTCAACCTTTACTGCAGAACAAGCCATGCAAATTGCGATTGTTTCAATTGGCTATGGCGATGGTTATCCACGTACATTTGTGCAGCCAAATTTTGTTGCGATTGGTACAAAATTAACGCCTGTACTTGGTCGTGTGTCTATGGATATGATTGCCATTGATGTCACAGGTTTAGACGTTGAATTAGGCACACAAGTTGAACTATGGGGCAAACACCGTTTGGTGGATGATGTTGCCACAGCCAATGGTACGATTGGCTATGAGTTGTTGTGTCGTTTAAGCCCTCGCCCACAGCGCAAGGCAACCAGCATTTAACTTTCTTTTTTCGATCTGTTGCATGTAGCAGTTTTGCTGCATGCAATCGTCTAAGCCATTCTCTTTTTCTTTCTTATATTTTTCTTTTCGCTTTTTATTTTCTTAAATTCACTGTATTTCCATTCATATTGATAAAAATTTGTGGTCACCCACATTTGCATTTAGCGCTTTACAGTCATCCAAATATTTAGCTGAAAATCACACTCAAAATCTCAAGAAAAAACAATATGCTCGCGCACTGTCTTTAAACTGCCACATCGCTTCAAATTCATGGATTAATCACATTTCACCAGTTCTCAGAAGTTTGTGCTGCGCGCTACGATGAATCAATGACTTCACGACTATTTAAGCCATTTATAAAAGCATCCACATGATAAGAAAATAATCTATTACCAATATTTGTTTACTTTTGACTTCAAAGCATCATCAAACTGCAGCCTCTTTGAAATATAAAACGCTTAATTTCTAAACAAGAATAAAGAGGAAAAACTCCTTAATTTTTATAACCTTATTCTGCTTAGGAAAAGAATATGTCTGAACAAAAAGTAGCTTTAGTGACGGGTGCATTAGGTGGTATTGGCAGTGAGATTTGCCGTCAACTGGTTACAGCAGGCTATAAAATTATTGCAACGGTTGTACCAAGAGAAGAAGATCGCGAAAAGCAATGGCTTAAAGACGAAGGCTTTACAGAAAGTGATGTGCGCTTTGTTTTAACCAACTTAAATGAGCATGAAGCGGCTACAGCAGCCATTCAAGAAGCAATTGATGCTGAAGGTCGTGTAGATGTGTTGGTCAACAATGCTGGTATTACCCGCGATGCAACTTTCAAAAAAATGAGCTATACGCAGTGGTCTGAAGTGATTGAAACCAACTTAAAAACACTTTTTACCGTGACTCAGCCTGTATTTAACAAAATGTTAGAACAAAAGTCTGGTCGCATTGTGAACATTAGTTCGGTGAACGGTTTAAAAGGTCAATTTGGTCAAGCCAACTACTCTGCAACTAAGGCAGGCATCATCGGCTTTAGCAAAGCTTTGGCGCAAGAAGGCGCACGTTCAAATATCTGCGTGAACATCGTTGCACCAGGTTATACCGCAACCCCGATGGTCACAGCCATGCGCGAAGAAGTAATTAAAAGCATTGAAGCACAAATTCCTCTGCAACGTCTTGCCGCCCCTACCGAAATTGCGGCAGCAGTTATGTATTTAGTGAGTGATCATGCTGCATACGTAACAGGCGAAACCTTATCAATCAACGGCGGCTTATACATGCACTAAGCGTGTAACACCTCATTTTAATCTACAAGTTTATTTACTGGAGTGACACCCATGCTATACGGCGACTTATTTTCAAACATGAATGCTCAATACAAAAACGTGTTTGAACCGTACACCAAATTCAACAGTATAGTTGCAAAAAATTTTGCTAACTTAACCAACCTACAATTAGAAGCAGCACGCAACTATGCCAACATTGGTTTAGCAAAAATGTTTGCCAATAGCGAAGTGAAAGACATGCAAAGCATGGTGAACTGCACCACCAAGCAATTAGAAACTATGAACAAACTCAGTCAGCAAATGATTGAAGATGGCAAAAAATTAGCAACACTGACTTCAGAATTCAAAGCAGAATTTGAAAAGTTAGTCAGCGATTCAATGCCAAATAATAAATAAACACTGCTCTGAAAACCATGCGTTATCAGGACGAATGTTACGGGGAAGTGTGAAAATTTCCCCGTTTTAGTTTCAGCCTTGCACTCAATTTGATTGCTAAAAGCCATGTGCTATGGAGCGATGAAATGAAACAGAACTCATTTCAATTCAAAGAAAATATATTACAATTTTTCTCTAGCCACGATGATATCTGGAAAAAACTACAAGAATTTTATTATGGGCAAAGCCCTATTAATGACGCCTTAACACAGCTCAACAAAGAAGATATGTCTATGTTCTTTGAAGCTTTGTCTAAAAATCCAGCACGCTTGATGGAAATGCAATGGAGCTGGTGGCAAGGTCAAATGCAAATCTACCAAAATGTGATGATGCGCAGTGTGGCAAAAGACATCGAACCATTCATTCAACCTGAAAGTGGTGATCGTCGTTTTAACAGCCCATTATGGCAAGAACAACCCAATTTTGACCTGTTATCGCAGTCTTATTTGCTGTTTAGCCAACTGGTACAAAATATGGTGGATGTCGTAGAAGGCATTCCAGACAAAGTGCGTTACCGCATTCACTTTTTTACCCGTCAAATGATTAATGCTTTATCACCAAGCAATTTTCTTTGGACTAACCCTGAAGTGATTCAGCAAACCATTACCGAACAAGGCGAAAACCTTGTCCGTGGTATGCAAATTTTCCATGATGATGTGGTCAATAGCGGAAAATATTTATCTATTCGCATAGTCAATAGTGACTCTTTTAGCTTGGGTAAAGATTTAGCCTATACACCAGGCGCAGTGGTCTTTGAAAATGAAATTTTCCAGTTGTTGCAATATGAAGCAACGACAGAAAATGTATATCAAACCCCGATTCTAATCGTGCCGCCATTTATTAATAAATATTATGTGCTGGATTTACGCGAACAAAACTCATTGGTGAACTGGTTACGTCAGCAAGGTCATACGGTCTTTTTAATGTCTTGGCGTAACCCAAATGCTGAACAAAAAGAACTCACTTTCGCTGATCTGATCACCGCAGGTGCGGTTGAAGCTTTGCGTGTTATTGAAGAAATTACAGGAGAAAAAGAAGCCAACTGTATCGGCTATTGTATTGGTGGTACTTTACTTGCTGCAACGCAGGCTTATTACGTGGCAAAACGCCTGAAAAGTCATGTGAAATCTGCCACGTATATGGCAACCATTATCGACTTTGAAAACCCAGGCAGCTTAGGCGTATTTATTAATGAACCTGTGATTAATGGTTTAGAAACCTTAAATAATCAATTCGGTTATTTTGATGGTCGCCAATTGGCAGTTACGTTCAGTTTGTTACGTGAAAATACCCTGTACTGGAACTACTACATCGAGAACTATTTAAAAGGCAAAGAGCCTTCAGATTTCGATATTTTGTATTGGAACAGCGACGGCACCAATATTCCTGCCAAAATTCATAATTTCTTATTGCGTAATTTGTATTTGAATAATGAATTGATTTCACCAAACGCAGTGAAAGTAAACGGTGTTGGACTCAACCTTTCTCGTGTCAAAACACCAAGCTTCTTTATTGCAACGCAGGAAGATCATATCGCACTTTGGGATACAAGCTTCCGTGGTGCAGATTACTTAGGCGGTGAATCTACACTGGTACTTGGTGAATCTGGACACGTGGCAGGCATTGTGAATCCGCCAAGTCGTAATAAATACGGCTGCTATACCAACTCTGCCAAGTTTGAAAATACCAAGCAATGGCTAGATGGTGCAGAGTATCATCCTGAATCTTGGTGGCTACGCTGGCAGGCTTGGGTCACACCGTATGCAGGCGAACAAGTCCCTGCCCGCGCCTTAGGTAATGCGCAATATCCAATGATAGAAGCAGCACCAGGTCGCTATGTTTTGGTAAATTTATTTTAATCAGTCATATAACAACAGCAATGCACATGCTATATATCATGTGCATCCACAGAAACGTAAACATAAAATTTAAGGATATAAAATGAAAGATGTTGTCATTGTTGCTGCAAAACGTACTGCAATTGGTAGCTTTTTAGGTAGTCTCGCTTCTTTATCTGCACCACAATTGGGGCAAACAGCAATTCGTGCAGTCTTAGACAGTGCTAAAGTACAGCCTGAACAAGTCGATCAGGTGATTATGGGTAACGTACTCACTACAGGTGTAGGACAAAACCCTGCACGTCAAGCCGCAATTGCTGCAGGTATTCCTGTACAAGTGCCTGCATCAACGCTAAACGTGGTGTGTGGTTCGGGATTACGTGCCGTACATTTGGCTGCACAAGCGATTCAGTGTGATGAAGCAGAAATTGTAGTTGCTGGTGGTCAAGAATCAATGTCACAAAGCGCACATTATATGCAGTTGCGTAACGGTCAAAAAATGGGGAATGCCCAGTTGATCGACAGTATGGTGGCTGATGGTTTAACCGATGCTTATAACCAATATCACATGGGTATTACTGCAGAAAATATTGTAGAAAAGCTTGGTTTAAACCGTGAAGAACAAGACCAATTGGCACTGACTTCACAACAACGCGCGGCTGCAGCACAAGCGGCTGGTAAATTTAAAGATGAAATTGCAGCTGTAAGCATTCCACAGCGTAAAGGTGACCCAATTGTATTTGCTGAAGATGAATACATCAAAGCCAATACCACCCTTGAAAGCTTGAATAAATTGCGCCCTGCGTTCAAAAAAGATGGCAGCGTAACCGCAGGCAATGCTTCTGGTATTAACGATGGTGCAGCAGCAGTGTTGATGATGAGTGCAGACAAAGCTGCAGCATTAGGCCTACAACCTTTAGCACGTATTAAAGCCTATGCAATGTCGGGTATTGAGCCTGAAATTATGGGTCTTGGCCCTGTTGAAGCGGTAAAGAAAACCCTGAATAAAGCAGGCTGGAGCTTAGATCAGGTCGATTTAATTGAAGCCAACGAAGCCTTTGCCGCACAAGCACTAGGTGTTGCCAAAGAATTAGGCTTAGACCTAGATAAAGTAAACGTGAATGGTGGCGCAATTGCCCTCGGTCACCCGATTGGTGCTTCAGGTTGCCGTATCCTCGTGACGTTACTACACGAAATGCAACGCCGTGATGCGAAAAAAGGCATCGCAACGCTTTGCGTAGGCGGTGGTATGGGTGTTGCACTTGCGGTTGAACGCGACTAAGTAACCGAGCCGAAAGTACTGCACGAGTCAAAGCTATTGAATTTGATAGCTGTTCAAAGCCAGTAATAAGTTAAGACATAATGGGAGCTTCGGCTTCCACTATTTTTTTAACTACACAGAGCTTAAAATAATATTGTTGTCGATTAATTTGACATGACAAGTTCTGCTTAATCCACCGAAAGTAAGTGCTGAATATGATCACTAAAGTGATAAAAATGCATGGTATCGGGTTGCTGTTTCAGCTGTTGCCATGCGTCTACAAACGACGTCCAACCTAAATCTTTTAGGCATTGCACAATCATTTCCAATTGCGACAAAGTCTTTTCAGTCGATTGTTTTAACCGAATTTGTCGGTCTAATTGTTCAATTTTTTGCCCCAATTGGAAAAATAAATATATCTGCTGTGGTTCTGCATCTAATAGTGCTTCGCAGTCTTGTACCACATCACAAATATAACTCGCGTTATCGCACGCATTTTGAATACATTGCTGTAATTCAACATAAGTAGCTTTAGAAAACACCTGTGCCAAGTTTTGAATTTTTGTCCGTGTTTGCTCAAACTGCATCGCAAATGAAGCAGGCTGTTCTTCGTTTAAAATCAATTCATTTAAAGAAGCTGCATCAAATGCAGGCAAACAAAAGGCATGTGCATAAGTCAAAGCAGCATCATTTTGTTTAAATGGAAATTGCTGACATACATATTGAATACGGGTTAAATATCGGGCTAACCAAAAAATTTCTCGCGCATCGCTGCTAGATAAATTCACGGTTGTTTCATCCTCCTAACTCTAAGGTCTGTTGATAATTCATCGCGATAAAGCACCTCAATCGCCTTGCCCAATTAACCTACAGCACTCATCCACTCAGACCGCTTTTATTTACATAAACCTGTATCTACCATACAAAACAATGACAGGTTTTCACTTAAACACAACTATTCAATCTTGCTTTTCTAATTGATCCAATTATGGCTTGAGGTCATAGTTTCTGATTCACTTCTATTATTTGATTAACTTTGCCCGTCCAAATTTTGTGATATTTACTGCAAAATCTGCGGTTATATTTTGCCCTTTTTCAGTAAAAAACTTGCTAATCATTCCGAGTTTTCTTATTGTGTGGAAGAACAAGTTTTCATCCGTATGAATTGACCTAGTAAATATTGAATATGTCTATACAAGAAAAAGAAACATCGAATAGTTTATATCGCCAATGGCAAATTTTATCGCGCCTTTCTACAGGTAAATGGATGGGCACACGTGAATTACACGATGTCCTGCAACGTGAAGGTATCGACATTAGTTTGCGTACGATTCAACGTGACTTAAATCAAATTTCTCAGCGCTTTCCAATTGAAAGTAATGGTACCGTACCACAAGGTTGGCGCTGGCGTTCAGATGCACCGATTCAAAGTTTACCGCACATGACCAGCTCTCAAGCGGTAACGTTTATGATGGTCGAGGAACATTTAAAACATCTGCTGCCGCCAAGTTTGATTGAAGAAATGAACCCATGGTTTGATTTGGCACGACGCAGTCTATCGACCCAAAACAATGTCCGCCAATGGATTAATCGTGTGCGAATTGTGCCTGCAACACAACCTTTAATTCCACCAGTCGTAGACCGCAATGCACAACAGGCGATATATGAAGGCTTGCTCCAAGACAAACAACTAGAATGTATTTATCAATCACGCAGCAATTCAGGCGAAGAAAAAACTTATGTGCTGAATCCTTTGGCTTTGGTGCAAAAAGGTGCGGTGATTTATTTAATCTGTACTCGATTTGACAAAACCGACATTCAAACCTTTGCCCTGCATCGTTTTAAAGCAGCCAAAGTTTTAGATTCACGCGCCTTGCATCCTGTTAATTTTGATATTGATGCCTATATTGAATCTGGCGAATTAGGTTTTAGAGTCGATTTCAGTAAAGCTACTGAAAATATTCAGCTCAAACTTACCATGCAAAAAGCTGATGCCATATACTTCGATGAAAGCGAATTAAGCAAAGATCAAACTATGGAAACACTGGAAAATGGTAATGTGTTGGTGACTGCCACTGTGCCGTTTACCTCACAATTGGTTTGGTGGTTGCGTAGTTTTGGTAAAAAGCTAATTCAGATTGAACCTGTAGAAGTTGCCAATGCGGTGCATCAAACTCAGGAATAAAAAAGCCCCAAATATATTGGGGCGATAGCATTATCGTTCTCTTTTAAATCAAATTATTGTGATTGCTGATTGAAGTTAAAATTAAAATTGACTCGGCATCGTTCAGCGTGGGCATGCCAGTTCAGCTGTACTATAACGAATGCTTTTTAAAGTCATATTTTGCTCCTATCTATGTTGATAAGTGTCACTTTAAATGCTCCTGATCTAGCTGTGAAATCATAAGATATGCAGTCGAAATCAGATTTATTCTTATACGCAACTTCTTCTTTGCTTAGCATCTGATTTACTTTGGCGCATAAAAAAGCCCGCAATTTAAATTGTGGGCTTCTTCATCAATCCATCAAACCTTAAGCAGATTTACGTGACTGTGCATTTTTACGAATGGTGATCATCACCAATTGAACTGCGGCAGGTGTCACACCTGGAATACGACTGGCTTGTGCCAAAGTTTCAGGCAAAACATGCTTCAATTTTAGCGTGATTTCACGCGATAAACCTGACACTGCATCATAATCAAAATCGGCAGGGATTTTGGTTTCTTCCAAGCGTTTTAATTGTGCGACATCTTCATGCTGACGGTTGATATAACCTGCATATTTCACTGCAATTTCAATTTGATCGCCCACTTGTGCAGAAACGTCTGAACCCGTTAATTCTGCGATTTGCGCAAAACTGATATTTGGACGTTTTAACAGATCAATCGCAGAACATTCTTTGGATAAATCTGCACCTGTCATTTCAACAAATTTTTTACCCATTGGGTTGTTTGGTGCAGCCCACAAATGTTGTAAACGCCCTGTTTCACGTTCTACTGCTTCCATTTTTTCACAGTAAGCTGCCCAACGAGTGTCATCCACCAAACCAAGCTCACGACCAATTGGCGTCAAACGCTGATCGGCATTATCTTCACGCAACATCAAACGGTATTCCGCACGTGAGGTAAACATGCGGTACGGTTCTTTGGTACCTAGCGTGATCAAATCATCAACCAATACACCAATATAAGCTTCGTCACGTTTTGGTGTCCATTGTTCCTGATCCCAAGCGCGACGTGCCGCATTCAAACCAGCTAACACACCTTGCGCACCCGCTTCTTCATAGCCAGTCGTACCATTAATTTGACCTGCAAAATACAAGTTATTAATGGCTTTGGTTTCCAAAGTGAATTTCAAGGCTTGTGGATTGAAGTAATCATATTCAATCGCATAACCTGGACGCAAAATATGCGCATTTTCCATACCACGAATTGAACGAACTAACTCGAACTGCACATCAAACGGTAAAGAGGTTGAAATCCCGTTTGGATACAATTCATGTGTATCTAAACCTTCAGGCTCCAAAAATACCTGATGCGAGTCTTTATCAGAAAAACGGTGAATTTTATCTTCAATCGATGGGCAGTAACGTGGGCCAACACCTTCAATCACACCTGTATACATCGGTGAACGATCTAAACCACCACGAATAATTTCGTGAGTACGTTCATTGGTATGGGTGATATAGCAGTTCACTTGTTCAGGGTGCATCGACACATCACCCATGAATGACATGGTTGGTGATGGGAAATCACCTGGCTGCGGAATCATGACCGAAAAATCGACTGAGCGTGCATCAATACGTGGTGGCGTACCTGTTTTTAAACGCCCAACAGGCAAATTTAATTCACGTAAACGTGCCGCCAAAGCAATTGATGGAGGATCGCCTGCACGACCACCGCTCGATTTTTCTAAACCGATGTGAATCACACCACCCAAGAATGTACCTGTGGTCAATACCACGGTTTTCGCATCAAAACGAATCCCCATTTGAGTGACTACACCTTTTACAGTATCGCCTTCTACAATCAGGTCATCGGCTGCTTGTTGGAAAATATCTAAATTGGCTTGGTTTTCTAAAGTGGCGCGAATCGCAGCTTTAAAGCGAACTCGGTCTGCCTGCGCACGTGTTGCACGAACAGCAGCACCTTTACGCGAGTTTAAAATACGGAATTGAATCCCGCTTTTATCGGCAGCCAATGCCATTGCGCCGCCTAAGGCATCAATCTCACGTACCAAATGTGACTTACCAATCCCGCCAATTGCAGGGTTACAGCTCATCTGCCCTAAAGTCTCAATGTTATGAGTTAAGAGTAAGGTTTGACGACCCATACGTGCTGCTGCAAGCGCCGCTTCGGTGCCTGCGTGACCGCCACCAATAACAATGACATCGTAAACTTTAGGATAGTGCATAATGGTCAATGAGAGATAAAAAATAAAGACGGAATATTATAGCAAAACTTGTGGCATAAGTTGACAGATTCAGTCGATTTTATTGGCTTAACCGCGCTACAAAATTAATATTTTGTAATCCAAATTTGCATTTTTACTGTACATAAAAACATTTAGACCTAAAAATTAACCAGATCACCGTTGTTTTAATTTGTCTATTTTTTATCCTAATAGCACAGATATGAGAAACAAAGGGAAACATCATGAATAAGAAAATTTTGCTGTCCTCTATGCTTTGTGGCTTATTTTTCAGTCCATTTGCAGTGCAGGCAAATGATAAAGTAGAAACCGTCTATAACGCGCAAAAATTCCAGCAAGTCTGTAAAGGTAAAACTCAGGGCGCACCTGTAAGCTTTGCTTATCGTGGGATTATCTGGAATGGTACCTGTGAACCACAATTCTTTAGTTCATCTAAAGCAGTGCAATTACAAGGCAATGAGCCTGAATTATACCGTTCTTGTATGGCAGATGCGCAAAGCACCGTCATTACAGTCAATGGTACTGAGTTAAAAGGCAAATGTGCCTTAGGCTTTACGCCACCACGCCCTGCTGCCATGTGATCAATCACTTAATCTATATTTTCATGAACAGATCGGCTTGTATTCATTCAAACTGAAAGCATGAAAATAACACCAAAGCAGTCATTTATAAGAAGTGACTGCTTTGTTTATTGCACAAGCTCAAAAAACAATTACACTGCAAAGAGAGGGAAAATTATACCCATAAGAAAAAAATAAAGGATGTGCTATGGATTCAGGCTTTTTTACCTTTTTTCTACCACTGACCTTGGCTGTGATGATGATGGGCTTAGGCTTACAACTCACGCCTAAAGACTTTATTCGGGTCAATCAATTTCCTAAAGTCATTTTTTTAACGCTTTTTTCACAATTGGTCATTTTGCCTGTTTTAGCATTTTCAATTTGTTTATTTTTAGAATTGCCACCGCTATTGGCAATTGGCTTAATGCTGCTTGCTGCCTCACCAGGGGGGCCTACTGCGAACTTATTTAGCTATGTCTATAAAGGTGACGTTGCCCTAAATATTACCCTAACCGCAATGAACTCTGTGATGGCAACCTTTACCCTGCCTTTTATTGTTAATTTGTCTTTTCTATATTTTATGACCGATCAACAACAAATTGGCATGCCTATTGAAAAAATGGCACAGGTTTTTTTACTGATTATTGTGCCTGTATGTGTAGGAATGGCGGTGCGTAATGCGATGCCACAAATTGCATTACAGTTGGGCAAACCTATGCGTTTGATGTCCATTTATTTCATTTTCGCTTTATTCTTTTATGCGCTTTTCCGCGAACGCGCCAATGTCTTTGACTATTTCAGTGCAATTGGCATCGCAACTGCACTATTTTGCTTTTTAAGTTTACTTATTGGTTATCTGGTGCCGTATTTGGCGGGTGTGCCTGATCAACAAGCACGCTCCTGTTGTTTTGAAATTGGCATTCATAACACTGCCGTTGCTTTAACCATTGCACTATCAGTTTTGCAAAGCACTGAAATTGCCATTCCTTCTGCGATTTACACCATTTTTATGTATATGTTCAGCTTTATTTTAGGGAGTATGTTAGCTAGACAATCTGCCAAACTTGCCCTTCAAAACAAACAGGAGCAGAGTTTAAACCACAATAAAAATACAATTTAAGATGTGAGCAATATTCAATTAACCACAGATTAAACAAATAGTTAGATATTAAATAGATCATTATAGATGTAAAAACAAAGGAGTGTTTATGGATTCAGGATTAATCACAATATTTTTGCCGCTGGCTTTGGCCGTGGTCATGGCTGGACTTGGCTTAGAACTCACTCCTAACGACTTTAAACGGGTGAGCAAACACCCCAAAGCAGTGTTTATTGCTTTATTTTGTCAATTGGTCGTCCTGACAGCAATTGCATTTTTTATTTGTAAACTGCTGAATTTACCACCATTGCTTGCAGTCGGACTCATGCTACTGGCAGCATCTCCTGGCGGGCCAACAGCCAACTTGTTTAGCTACTTATATAAGGGCGATATTGCCCTAAACATCACCCTTACTGCCGTCAATTCCGTGATTGCAGCATTTACCTTACCACTGATTGTCAACTTTGCCATTCAGCATTTTATGCAGGATGGGCAACAAGTTGGCTTACAATTTGCCAAAGTATTGCAGGTGTTTTTAATTATTATTATCCCTGTCACTTTAGGGATGTTAGTACGCCATTTTAGCCCTCAAACGGCAGACCGCTTAAACAAACCTGTGCGTATTTTTGCTGTGGTTTTTCTAATTGTGATTATTATTGGCGCAATTGCCAAAGAGCGAAACAACATCATGCTTTATTTGGCAGATGTAGGACTTGCCACTGCCCTGTTCTGTACCTGCAGTTTATTGATTGGTTATTTTGTCCCGCGTTTCTTTGGCGTAAATAGCCAACAAGCCCGAGCCTGCGCCTTTGAAATTGGCATTCACAACAGTACCCTTGCAATGACTATCGCCCTAACCGTTATGTCAAGCTCAACCATTGCCATGCCTGCTGCGGTTTATTCTATTTTCATGTATATTTTTGCCGCAATTTTAGGCACATTACTAAATAAATTTGTGCCGACACCTGCATCGGAGCAATCTGCATCCTAAACAAGTCTCTCAATCATCCCCAATCCAGCAATTTGACTGTTTTGGGGATGATTGAGCGATGATGGTTCAAACAAATTCTTAACTTATATTTTTTAGAGTTATATTTTTGTCACATTATTCGACTATAAGCATAAAGCGAATTTGAAACTTCCAATCGTATAGAGTTTTCCCTTTCGCAATCCGAATAAAAAATAACAGCGTCTGCACCAGTTCAGTTACAATAGCGCTTTCGCATTAAATTTTAGGTTATCTCCGTGAAGTGGTTACAAATACATATTACTGTTGATCAAGCGCAAGTCGATTTTACTGAAACCCTGCTCAGTTCATTGGGTGCAGTCAGCGTAACCTTAGATGATGCGGAAAATCAGGACTTACTTGAGCCACTGCCAGGTGAAACACCACTTTGGAACAAAGTCATTGTGACAGGTATTTATGCACAAGACGAAGGTGAAGAAATTGATGTTGCAGCCTTAGAAACCTTTATTCGTGCGCAAATGCCAGATGCCCCTTTACGCAGTGAATTTTTGGAAGATCAGGTTTGGGAACGCTCATGGATGGATTACTACGAGCCAATCCAGATTGCAGAGAAATTCTGGATTGTACCTGAATGGTTAGAACCACCTGAGGCAGATGCAGTCAATATTAAACTTGACCCAGGTTTGGCTTTTGGTACAGGTAACCATGCCAGTACGTTCCTGTGCCTGCAATGGTTAGGTAAAACCAATGTAAAAGATAAAGTCGTGATCGACTACGGTTGTGGTTCAGGTATTTTAGGAGTAGCGGCTTTGTTGCTCGGTGCAAAAAAAGTCTATGCGACTGATATTGACCCGCAAGCAGTTTTAGCGACCAAACAAAATGCAGAACTCAACGGTGTACTTAAAAACTTATATGTGGGACTTCCAGAAGAGTTCAATGAAACCATCGGTAATGAAAAAGCAGACATTTTAGTTGCCAATATTTTGGCAGGCCCATTGATGATGCTTGCGCCAGAGTTTGCAACTTTAATTAAATCTGAGGGCGAGTTCGCACTTGCAGGTGTAATTGAAGAGCAAGTTGCTGAAGTTTCTAGTGTTTATTCTGAATTTTTTGATATAGTACAAGTCGAAAAACGTGAAGAAAACTGGTGTCGAATTTCTGGGAAACGCCATCCCCACTAACTGTAATTTTTGAGTTATGAGTGACAAGCAAACCAAGTGCCCTGAATGCCAAACTGTTTATAAAGTATCCGTTGCGCAGCTGACCGTTGCGCAAGGGATGGTTTGTTGTCCTAAATGCGACAATACCTTTAATGCTCTTTCGCATTTGGTATTTGCCTTTCCTCAAAATAAAAACTCAGTCACATCACAATTACATCACATTCAAAACCGCAGTTTTATGCAGGCAACTGCTGAACTTGCGCAACCGCAACATATTTTAGATATTTTTCAGCGTAAAGTTGAACATTCCAATATTGATCTGAAAACCTATCTGAATAACCTCAATTATTTCAGTACTGAACCGATTGGCAACATTCCTGCCATGAAGTTGTCTGCGCCTGATCTTGAAAGTGAAAAAAAGCATGGCAATGGTTACTACTTACTTTGGGGAATTATTAATCTTTTATTGATTGGCTTGTTGATCTTCCAAATTTTGTGGTTTAACCCAAAGTTTTTAAACAGCAGCCCTGCACTGAATTCTGTGTTTACCCAAGTCTGTCAATTTTTTAACTGTAGCAGTTTAGAAGAACGCTATAGCTTAATTTCAGCAAATCGCGTGAAGGTTAAACGTGTAGATCGTATGAATACACAATTTACGGGTGAGCTGATCAATTACTATGATAAAAGCTTGGCTTTGCCTAATATCAAAGTCACTTTAAAAGAAAAACAACAAACATTATCGACTTACATCTATTCCCCACAGGAGTATTTGGTCGAAAGTCTTTCGAGCATTCAACGTATTCCTAAAAACAGTCCATTTAAGTTTGACATTTTAGTTCCAATATCACGAAACGACTTCGATGCCTATACTTTAGAAATTATCAAGCCTTAATTCACAAAAAAATAGTGAAAAAATAGCGAAAAAAATTAAAAAAATTGCAGTTTTCTTGCTCACTTTTTCTCATACAATGGTATCATACGCGCCACGAAAGCTTTGTGCTGCAAACTCCTCGCAAGATTCACAACAAATATAGATCTGTCTAATGCGCTTTATTTTTATATATCGCGTACAGAGTAGATTTTTTGTTTTGATTTTGGTCTGTAACAATTATTAATGTATTGTTACGCTTAAATTTCGACCAATGCCTAGAGTTGTGGCAAGCTAAATGTTCCAGTTTTAGAACTTCCCGTTTTAGGATCTAAAACGGAGTTCATTTAATTTATAGACCACATTGATATATCACTTTATCCCAGTGATATCTGATTTTCGGATTAATTCGCATGAATAGCAAATCTCCTATTTTTACTGCACAATCTGATGTTGCTTTACGTATTCACGTAGATCGCGCAGTTCGCCATTATTTTGCACAACTACAAGGTGAACAACCTTCACAAGTGTATGACATGGTGTTAGCAGAAATGGAGAAACCTCTTTTATCTGTTGTTCTTGAATACACTCGCGGTAACCAAACACGCGCTGCTGAAATTCTTGGACTAAACCGTGGTACTTTACGTAAAAAGTTAAAAGCTCACGGTTTAATGAGTGAATAAGTGATAAAATGCTTGCGACCTCCGCAGGCATTTTTTTTACCTGCATTTTGCTAGTTTGTTTTAATCTGTAATTGAAAACTGTGACGAAGATCATGACTATTAAACGCGCTTTAATCTCTGTTTCTGACAAAACAGGTATTGTTGAATTTGCACAAGACCTTGCTGCTCTTGGGGTAGAAATTTTATCTACTGGCGGTACTTATAAGTTGCTTAAAGACAACAATATTGCTGTCGTAGAAGTATCAGAGCATACTGGTTTCCCTGAAATGATGGATGGTCGTGTAAAAACGTTACACCCAAAAATTCATGGCGGTATCTTGGCTCGTCGTGGTCTAGACGAAGCAGTCATGGCAGAACACAATATTGATGCCATCGACTTGGTTGTTGTTAACCTTTATCCATTTGCTGCGACTGTTGCAAAACCAAATTGTTCACTTGCAGATGCGATTGAGAACATCGACATTGGTGGCCCTACTATGGTTCGCGCTGCAGCGAAAAACCATACTTCTGTAGGTATTGTAGTAAATGCTTCTGACTATGCGACTGTTATTGCAGAAATGAAAAGCAACGGTGCATTGTCTTACGAAACTCGTTTTGATTTGGCAGTGAAAGCATTTGAACACACTGCACAATATGACGGCATGATCGCCTCTTACTTAGGTGCACGTGTAGGTAAAGAAGAAGGTACTGCTGACCAATTTGCACGTACATTCAATACACAATTGAACAAAGCGCAAGATTTACGTTACGGCGAAAACCCGCATCAATCTGCAGCGTTCTATGTAGACCCTGCTGCAACTGAAGCTTCTGTTTCTACAGCGAAACAGCTTCAAGGTAAAGAATTATCTTATAACAACATTGCAGATACTGATGCCGCACTTGAATGTGTGAAATCATTTGCAAAACCTGCTTGTGTGATTGTAAAACACGCGAACCCATGTGGTGTTGCTGTCTCTTTAGACGGTATTCAAGCAGCTTATGACCTTGCTTATGCAACTGACCCTGAATCTGCATTTGGTGGCATCATTGCGTTTAACCGTGAGTTAGACGTTGCGACTGCACAAGCGATTGTAGACCGTCAATTCGTTGAAGTGATCATTGCACCAAGCATTGCTGATGGCGTACTTGAAGTGACTGGCGCGAAGAAAAACGTACGTGTACTGGTATGTGGCGAACTTCCTGCGATTGATGCACGCGCTCCACAAATGGATTACAAACGTGTCAACGGCGGTTTATTGGTTCAAGATCAAGACTTGGGCATGATCACTAAAGATGACTTAAAAGTTGTGACCAAACGTGCACCAACTGAACAAGAAATTGACGACATGATCTTTGCTTGGAAAGTTGCGAAATACGTAAAATCGAACGCAATTGTTTATGCAAAAAACCGTCAGACCATTGGTGTTGGTGCAGGTCAAATGAGCCGTGTAAACTCTGCTCGTATTGCTGCCATTAAAGCAGAACATGCAGGTTTAGTGGTTGAAGGTGCAGTAATGGCATCTGACGCATTCTTCCCATTCCGTGATGGTATTGATAACGCAGCTAAAGCTGGTATCAAATGCATTATTCAACCGGGTGGTTCTATGCGTGATGAAGAAACGATTGCAGCAGCAGATGAAGCTGGTATTGCAATGGTCTTCACTGGCATGCGTCATTTCCGTCACTAATTAAACTCATTAATTAGAAGTCGTATTTAATAATCCTCCGAAATCCCCCTTTTTTATAAAAGGGGGACTTTTCACGTAAGGGAACTGTGTTTTTATGCACAATCTCCTTCCTTTTCAAGGGTGAAAAGCATAGCTTCGCTAGGGGGATTTTATTCTTTGAGGGATTTTTAGATGAATATTTTAGTTTTAGGTAGCGGCGGTCGTGAACATGCGTTGGCATGGAAAATCGCACAAGATGACAAAGTCGCTAAAGTCTTCGTTGCACCGGGTAATGCAGGTACGGCAACAGAAAACAAATGCGAGAATGTAGCGTTAGATATTCAAAATAACCCTGCAATCATCGACTTTGCCAAAAATAATGCTGTTGATTTAATCATTGTTGGCCCTGAAGCACCACTGGTCAATGGTGTAGTAGATGCCTGCCGTGAAGCGGGTTTAAAAATTTGGGGCCCAACCCAGTTTGCTGCACAGCTTGAAGGTTCTAAAGCCTTTGCCAAGCACTTTTTAAAACGTCACAACATTCCAACTGCATTCTATGACGTATTCACCGAAGTTGATGCGGCAAAAGCATTTGTTGAAAAAAATGGTGCTCCAATCGTGATCAAGGCGGACGGTCTTGCTGCAGGTAAAGGCGTGATCGTGGCGATGACCAATCAAGAAGCATTTGATGCAATTGGTGACATGCTAGCAGGCAACAAATTTGGTGATGCGGGTTCGCGTGTAGTTATTGAAGAATTCCTTGCAGGTGAAGAAGCTTCTTTCATTTGTATGATTGATGGCGACAACATCCTTCCTATGGCAACTTCACAAGACCACAAGCGTATTTTTGAAGGCGACCAAGGTCCAAATACTGGTGGTATGGGTGCATACTCTCCTGCCCCTGTCGTGACTGCAGACGTATTTGAAAAAACCATGAATGAAGTGATGCGTCCTACTGTTGAAGGTATGAAAAAAGACGGTCATGTTTATACAGGTTTCTTATACGCAGGCTTAATGATTGACGACAAAGGTCAACCAAAAGTGATCGAGTTTAACTGCCGTTTTGGTGACCCAGAAACACAACCAATTATGATGCGCTTAAAGTCATCTTTGGTAGATTTAGTTGAAGCAGGTATTGCAGGCAACTTACCTGCCGAAGCAGACTGGGATGAACGCAAAACTGTCGGGATTGTATTGGCGACTGCGGGTTACCCTGAAACTTCAGGCAAAGGTGATGTGATTTCTGGTTTAGAAACACAAATGGCAGATGCGAAAGTATTCCACGCAGGTACAGCAAGCAATGCCGATGGTGAGATTGTGACCAATGGTGGTCGTGTACTGTGTGTAACTGCGCTCGGTAATACCATTGGCGAAGCGCAAGCTAAAGCCCTTGAACTGTGCGAAAAAGTTACCTTTGATGGTGTGCAATATCGTAAAGATATTGGCTATCGTGCCATTGCTCGTGAAAATGCTTAAAATTTTTAGTTTAGCCTAAAAATTTAAGTCCATAAAAAAGCTCGTCACTGTACGAGCTTTTTGTTTATCAGGTTGTAACCCATGTACATTGTGATGATCTACGTTTATAAAATACTTTAGATCAATAAACATGCAAAAAATAAAAAGCTTCAAAGAATTTTTAATTTCAATATTCGTTGAGTTTACATTGCAAATACTTTTTATTTTTGCAGGATTAATATATTTGGCTTATGTTTTTATAGGGATAGGTTCATTGTTACTCTGTTTGCCTTATATATGGGCGATATATTATCGTTGGAAAAATCATTCATAACTTCTTTTATGTATTTACAGCCATGTTCTGATTCTTGTAACTAAGCCGATTTCATACCGACAATTTCATATCTCGTTTTTTACTATCGATTGCAGAATAAATTTTAAAGCACCTAAATATTTAAACACTTGTTCAAATCCTTAATCTTTACAGAATATATTTATTTATAAGAACTTATTTTGACTTATTCGCTTTCTGTTGTAAAAACAGTGATATGCATAACATACACAGCACTATATAGAATTATTTTTTATTGTTATGATGGTGCATCTTTTGAAAAAGTGAATTGCCCATCCATCTCAAAATTATTGATTGAGCTGTGGGCTGACTTTTTCAGTACTCAAACAATACCTACAACATATTTGAGAAACATACAAAATCATCATGCGATTCCATCCATCGTGCTGATTTGATTCTTCTCAATCATTGGCAACTTTAGGCACGGCTTAAACTTGCTCGGGATATATTCATGAAAAAGCTCCTTGGTCTTGTACTTGGTCTTTCAGTTGGCTTGGCTGGCTGTGGCAAACAAGAAGCGCCTGCGACTGACGCGGCACAAAAAGATTCTTCTGCTCTACACACTGTCACTATGGCATCGACTGGTTCAGATGCAGATATTTGGCGTTTTATTGCCGACTTACCTGAAACCAAAGCAGCAGGTATTCAACTTGAAGTGAAAAACTTCACCGATTACGTGTCAATGAACACGGCGGTAGCAAATAAAGAAATTGATCTTAACGCATTCCAATCTTATGCCTATATGGTGGCATTTAATGCCAACAATAAAGATCAAATTGCACCAGTAGCGACAACTTACTTAGAGCCAATGGGTATTTACTCAAGCAAAGTGAAAAAGTTGGATGAGTTCAAAACAGGTGCAACCATTGCTATTCCAAATGATGGTGCCAATGAATCACGTGCACTGTTATTACTTCAATCCGCTGGTTTGGTTAAACTGAAAGATGGTTTTGACAATGTTCAAGGCACGCCTGCAGACATCGTAGAAAATGCGAAGCAAATTCAAATCAAACCGATTCAAATGGCAACGGCTGTACGTGTAAAAGATGAAGTCGATGCAATTGTTTTGGGCAACACTCTTGCAATGGAAGGTGGTTTGAACGTACTTAAAGATTCAATTTATTACGAGCCAATTGACCAGAGCACAAAAATGAATGTCAACATTCTCGCGACTGCTGCAGATCGTCAAAATGACCCAATCTTGCAAAAAGTAGCTGCGTTGTATCATACCGAAGCGGTGAAGCAATATATTGATCAGCACTTTGGCGGAACAAAAGTTGCGGTAAATAAACCTGTCAGCTATTTCACTGAAGCAGCAAAATAGTAATATAATGCGTTAAACAAAACAGGCAAAGCGAACTTTGCCTGTTTTTTCATTTATGGACATTTCTTGACGATATGATTGAATTTAAAAACATTTCAAAGCACTATCAGCTCAAAGGTCAAACACTGCGTGCGTTGGATCAAATTAACCTACAAATTCCAACAGGCAGTATTTTTGGCATTATTGGCTATAGTGGTGCAGGTAAAAGTACGTTAATCCGCTTGATCAATTTGTTGGAGCGTCCAAATGCTGGGCAAGTCATCATTCATCAAAAAGATTTTACTGCACTCAATGCCCGCGAATTACGTCAAGAACGTGCCCATATTGGAATGATTTTTCAGCACTTCAATTTATTGCAGACCAAAACTGTGGCTGCCAATATTGAAATGCCGATGAAACTGTTAGGCTGGAACAAAGCCGAACGCGAAAAGCGTTTAAATGAATTACTTGAGTTTATTGATTTAAAACATAAAAAAGACGCCTACCCTGATGAACTTTCAGGCGGACAAAAACAACGTGTCGGTATTGCGCGTGCGCTAGCCAATCATCCTAAAATTTTACTCTGCGATGAAGCAACTTCAGCACTTGATCCACAAACCACCAAATCTGTGCTGGAATTACTGAAAAAAATTAACCGCGAACAAGGCATTACCATTGTAATGGTCACACATGAAATGGATGTGATTGAATCGGTTTGTGATTATGTGGCGGTGATGGAACAAGGCAAAGTCATTGAAACAGGTTCAACCCTAGAAATATTTAGTCAACCGCAACATCCGACCACCAAAAGCTTTATTCAAACCGTGTTGCAGCAGCAATTGCCTATCAATATTTTGAATAATCTGGAAAATCAAAATCAGCACAGCATTTATTGTCTGAAGTTTTTAGGTAAATCAGCTCAGGAAACCGTAATTCAAGCCGTCATTAAACAGTTTGATATCAGCCTGAATATTTTATTTGCCAATATGACCGAAATTGATGGCGCTGTGATTGGGCAAATGTTTATACAATTGCTCGGTGATGCAAGCGTCATTCAACAAGCACTTGAATTTCTGCAAGCCAATGGTGTTGAAGTTGAACAGTCAGGAGTACAAGCATGAGAGATTTAATTGTACAGTGGCTGACCTCAGTAACTGCGCCTTTCTGGAAAAGCTCTTTATCTATTGACCAGTTTGTTACAGCCTTACAAGAAACCTTTCACATGGTGTTCTTTGCCATGTTGTTTGGTTGTATCTGGGGCTTTATTCAGGGCATTACCCTTGTAGTGACTCGTCCGACAGGTATTTTGCCAAACCGTGTGATTTATCACGGGCTTAACCCGATTGTAAACGCACTGCGCTCCCTACCCTTTATTATTTTATTGATTGCGGTGATTCCGCTGACTAAATTGTTAGTGGGTACATCCATCGGAACTTGGGCAGCCATTGTTCCACTGACCATTTATGTCGGCCCGTATATTGGTCGTTTGGTAGAAACTTCACTGCTTGAAGTCAATGAAGGGATTGTCGAATCTGCACAGGCAATGGGTGCTACACCCTTACAGATTATCTTCAAATTTATTTTACCTGAAGCACGTAGCTCACTCATTTTGAACCTAACCACAGCCACCATTAGCTTAATTGGCGCAACTGCTATGGCAGGCGCAGTCGGTGCAGGCGGCATTGGTGACCTTGCTATTTCTTATGGTTATCAACGCTTTGATAGTAGTGTCGTGATGCTAACCGTGGTGGTCTTATTAATTTTAGTGCAATTGGTGCAAAGTTTAGGCGATTGGTTATCTAAACTCAGATAAATCTTTCATCTACACATCAGAAATAGATTCACCATTTAACTCCTTGCTACTCGTATGAGTGTGTAAGGGGTTAAAACCACACTCCTTCTCCATGCATACGTGATTCACGCCATATCAACATCCAAAAAACTGAAATTTTGATATACGGTCAAGATCATCGAAAACCGTAGGAAAAACTTTGCAGCATGTTTTGTCTTGAGCAGAGCATGCTAAACTAACCCGTGATTTTTTAAGGGACTGATTCATGCGCTTTGTTCATTTAGGTATACATACAGAATTTTCGATTACCGAGTCGATTGTACGCGTACCTGACTTGATTAAAGCTGCAGTCAATGAAGAAATGCCTGCTTTGGCATTGACCGATCTCTCTAACCTGCACGCTGCCGTAAAGTTTTATGGCAAATGTTTGGGGCAAGGCATCAAACCGATTTTAGGTTCAGTGCTGCGTTTAAATGATGCCGATCATCGTGTGACGCTATTGTCGATGAACAATCACGGCTGGCGCAATCTGACCGAACTGGTGTCGCGTGGCTATATTGAAGGTCAGCAACTCAATATCCCTTGCGTCAATAAAGCATGGATTTTAGAACAAGCCGATGATCTGATTCTGTTACTCGGCATTCAAAGTGATGTCGGCAAAATGCTGATCACGTCCAATCCACAAAAAGCCGAACCGTTGCTAGAAGAATGGATAGAAAAATTTGGTAATCGGGTCTATTTGGCGCTGACCCGTACAGATCGTCCCGATGAAGATGCTTTTATTGCCGAAGCGGTTAAATTAGCTAAAAAATATAATATTGGCGTGGTGGCACATAATGATGTGCACTTTGTCCGCCGTGAAGATTATGAAGCGCACGAAGCGCGAGTTTGTATTGCCGATGGTTATGTTTTAGGGGATAACCGTCGTCCTAAAACGTATAGTCCTGAGCAATATTTTAAAACTACTGCAGAAATGACGGAATTATTTTCCGACATTCCAAGTGCTATTGAAAACAGCTATCACATTGCCAAACGCTGTAACGTCACGCTGCAATTGGGTAAATATTTCCTTCCAGATTATCCAATTCCAGACGGACACACCATTGATACCTACTTCGCGCACCTATCCAAACAAGGTTTAGAAGAACGTCTAAATGTGCTCTATCCTGTCACACAGCGCGATGAAGACTGGGCAGAAATTCGCAAACCTTATGATGAACGAATTGAATACGAAATTAATATTATTAACTCGATGGGCTTCCCGGGTTACTTCCTCATCGTCATGGACTTTATTCAATGGTCTAAAAATAATGGCGTACCTGTTGGGCCGGGTCGTGGTTCAGGCGCAGGCTCATTGGTCGCTTATAGCTTAAAAATTACCGACTTAGACCCATTGCGTTATGAACTACTCTTTGAACGTTTCTTAAACCCAGAACGTGTATCCATGCCCGACTTTGACGTCGATTTCTGTATTGCAGGACGCGATAAAGTCATTGATTATGTGGCACGCACCTATGGACGTGATGCGGTATCACAAATTGCCACTTTCGGTACTATGGCCGCCAAAGGTGCGATTCGAGATGTCGCACGGGTTTTGGGCAAGTCTTATGGTTTGGCAGACCGTATTTCTAAACTGATTCCAACTAAACCTTTAGGGCTTAGTTTGGAAGAATCAATTGAAGCCGAACCACAGCTGAAAGATGTGGTGACCAATCCATCTAACCCAGACTATGACGATGCTTCAGAAATTTGGGAAATGGCTTTAAAACTTGAAGGCATTACCCGCAACACAGGCAAACACGCAGGTGGTGTGGTCATTGCACCAACCAAAATCACCGACTTTTCTGCGGTTATGTGCGATGCTGATGGAACCGCCCGTGTTGCACAATACGATAAAGACGATGTTGAATCGGCAGGTTTGGTCAAATTTGACTTCTTGGGTTTACGTAACCTGACGGTTATTGAAGATGCAGTACAAAATATCAATAAACGCATCCAAGCCGATACACCGCTAGATATTGCCCATATTCCATTGGACGATAAAGACGCCTATTTAGTCTTTGCCAATGCCAACACCACAGCGGTATTCCAGTTTGAATCCGTGGGCATGAAAAAGATGCTGAAAGAAGCACGCCCAAGCAAATTTGAGGAAATTATTGCCTTCGTGTCCTTGTATCGTCCTGGCCCGATGGATCTCATTCCAGACTTTATTCACCGTATGCACGGTGGCGAGTTTGAGTATCTGCATCCTTTGCTAGAAGGTGTGCTTGAACCAACCTACGGCATTATGGTTTATCAGGAACAGGTAATGCAGGCGGCACAGTATTGTGCAGGCTATACCCTCGGTGGTGCGGACTTACTACGTCGTGCTATGGGTAAGAAAAAACCTGAAGAAATGGTGAAACAGCGCCAAATCTTTATTGAAGGTGCTGCGAAAAAAGACATTGATGCCGCCACAGCCAACCATATTTTCGACTATATGGAAAAGTTCGCAGGCTACGGTTTTAACAAATCCCACGCGGCTGCTTATGCCCTCGTTGCCTATCAGACGGCATGGCTGAAAGCACATTACCCTGCCGAATTCTTGGCTGCGGTAATGTCGTCGGAAATGCAAAACACCGATAACGTGGTGTTCCTGATTGATGACTGTCGCCACAATGGTCTGGAAGTTTTACCACCTTCGGTAAATATGTCTTTGTATCATTTCCACGCCAGCGATGAACGCACCATTGTCTACGGACTTGGCGCAATTAAAGGCGTGGGCGAACAAGCCATGCAATCGGTGATTGATTCTCGCCAAAAAGAAGGTCCATACCGCGATTTATTTGACTTCTGTCATCGTATTGATTTGAAAAAAATCAACAAACGAACCCTTGAAGCCTTAATTCGTGCGGGTGCATTAGACTGTTTAGGCATCGAACGCTCAAGTTTAATGGCACAATTGCCAGAAGCGGTACAAGCGGCGGAACAAGCACGTTCCAACCGTGAAACAGGCATCATGGATTTATTTGGTGAAGTTGAAGAAGTACAACGTAAGCCTGCCAAACCTGTAAAACCATGGTCAGATGAAGTCCGACTTAAAGGTGAAAAAGACACACTTGGACTTTACCTCACTGGTCACCCGATTGATGTCTATCGCAATGAATTAAAAGCCTTTATTCCAAGTAAAATTAATGAACTGACGCCAACCCGTCGTGGCGTGACCACCGTCTTTGCAGGCTTGGTGGTGGATGTCGCCAACTTCCCAAATCGGATGGTGGTCACTTTAGATGATGGTACGGCACGTATTGAAGTATCTGCCAACCATGAGCGCTTCCAACGCTTTAAAGATATTGTACAAACTGAAAAAGTGGTGGTGATTGAAGGCGAAATTTACGAACGTGAAGGTTTTGACCGCCCAATGGGACGCTTAACCAAAGCGTTTAGCTTGAATGAAATTCGTCAAAAACGCGCCAATAGTATTCAAATTCACTTGCATGCAGAACATTTAAGCAAGACCTTGAGTCAAGACTTACAAAATATGTTGCTGCCTTATTGTAATGTGGATTTATGCACGCATATTCCTGTTTTATTGCACCTTGACTATGCTTATGCCACTGCAGAATTACATTTGGGCATTCAGTGGAAAATCGCACCCTTAGATGAAGCCTTGGTCAAATTGCGTGACTATTTTGGTAAAGAAAGCCTGCACATTGAATATCAAGTGAAATCCAAAGCCGCGAAAGCTGTCGATGTGGCGAAACCCGCAACGATTGCACCACCACCAGCTGATATGAGCATGGATGATGCTATGGATTTATACCATACCGAAGTTGATCAATATTCTTAATTTAAAATAATTTTTGGACCTTGTATGAGTCAAGTCGACAATGCTGCAGTATCAGCACACCTCTCCCACGTGCGTATTGTCATGGTGAATACCACCCTGCCTGCCAACATCGGTAGCGCCTTACGCGCCATGAAAACCATGGGGCTATGTAAATTGGTTTTGGTTGATCCAAAAACCTATCCGCATCCAGATATTGATGCTTTGGCGGCAGGTGCAACCGATTTAATTGAACAGATTGAAGTGGTTGAACAGCTCGAAGATGCAATTGCCGACTGCCATTTGGTCTTTGGCACCAGTGCACGTAGTCGTACTATTCCTTGGCCACTCTTAGATGCACGCCCTGCGGCAGAAAAGTCGTTAAATGCTGTGGCACAGCATGGGCAAAATGTTGCCATTATTTTTGGACGTGAAGATCGTGGTTTAACCAATGAAGAGCTGGCTTTGGCGAATTATCACGTGACGATTCCTGTCAATGAAGAATATGGTGTGCTCAATGTTGCTCAAGCCATTCAAGTGATTTGCTATGAAATGCGTATGGCTGCCATCGATATTGTCGGAAAAATTGCCGATCCTGCAGCGACGATGCAAGTGACAGATTCTGAAGCGATGCAATGGGATGAACCTTTGGTCAACCATGAACAAATGCAACAGTTCTATCCACATTTAGAAAAAATGCTGGCAGAAATTGAATTTATGGATCCAAAAAATCCACGATTATTGCCTTTGCGCTTGCGTCGGCTTTTCGGACGTATACAATTAGATCGTATGGAATACCATTTACTTCGCGGTATTTTTAGCCGCGTACAAGCAATGAATAACGGTTCATGGAAAAAATCTACATCAACACAGGACGAGGATCAAACTAATGCTTAAACAGCTCAAAGAAGACATTCAAGCTGTCTTCGCGCGCGATCCTGCTGCTCGAAATACACTTGAAGTCTTAACCACTTATCCAGGAATTCACGCTTTAATTATGCATCGTGTGGCGCATGAATTATGGAACAAAGACTGCAAGGGGTCGGCACGTCTACTCTCGTCATTTAGCCGTTTTGCTACAGGAATTGAAATTCATCCCGGTGCAAAAATTGGTCGTCGCTTTTTTATTGACCATGGCATGGGCGTGGTGATTGGTGAAACTGCTGAAATTGGTGATGATGTCACCTTATATCATGGCGTGACTTTAGGCGGCACAACGTGGAATAAAGGCAAACGTCATCCAACTTTGGAAGATGGCGTAGTAGTCGGTGCAGGCGCGAAAATTCTAGGCCCATTCACCGTACATAAAAATGCCAAAGTTGGCTCTAATGCGGTTGTGACCAAAGAAGTACCTGAAGGCGCAACTGCTGTGGGTAACCCTGCGCGCTTTATTATGAAAAATAAACCTGCCGATGATCAGGAAGCACGTCGTCGTGATTATGCTGCCAGTATTGGTTTCCAACCTTATGCAGCAACGCAGGACCAATCTGACCCAGTATTGGACGGCATGCGAGTATTACTAGATCGCTTGGAACAAAATGAAAAACGTATGAATTTATTATGTCAGCGTCTCTCTTTACTTGACCCAAGCTTTAAAAACCCACAGCAAAATGAACAACCTTATAGTGCAGAAGAATTAAAAATAATTGAAGATGTTAGACGTGAGTGTGAAGCACAAAGTAAATAGGGCTGTTTATTTGATCAATCCTACATACTTAAAAAAACTTCGTATCACTGTGTAACCAAGCCCCCTCAATTGTATTGCATGTTCGGAACAGATTTCTTAGACTGACCGTCATGCAATATTTTAATCCGACACAATCACCTCTCACTTTTAAAATAAATTGAACGGAAGAACACCATGACCCTTAAGCCTTTGGCACTCAGTATTCTAGCCGCAACGCTCGTTAGCGCCTGTGTTGCACCACCAAAACAAGAAGTAAAACCACCTATCGTATTTACCGAACCTGAATTAAGTGCACCATTCTATGCCTTAAATCCATTTAATTATGATGCCCCACCACCATTTGAAATTAACCTACAAAAAGCAGCAGCACAGCCTGTGACTAAAATGGTGGTTACTAACCCAAATGATCCAAGCAAAAGCATTACCTTAGATCAAAACAAATTGATTGTACCTACGGTCAATAACAATGCCCGTAGCTTGAAGTTTGCAGTTTTGGCAGGTGAAAACGAAATTGACATCACCGAAATTGATGACTTCTTACAATTGGTCGAAGGCAAAGCACGTCACTATCCACCACGTTTTAGCGAACGTCAGGAACGTCGTGGTTTCGAGGCAAAGCTCAAAGAAGTGACTCAACAATTAGACACTTTGGCAGCCAATGAAAATGCCTCTTTTGATATTTTGATGCGTGCATTTAAAGCCAGTGTTATGGCACGTAACCTAGACTTAGGCTCTGTTTACACCACACGCTCACTTAACTATGCGCAGCGTATCTTAAAAATTAATCAGGAAGATGCCGAAGCGAATTTCTGGTTTGGTTTCGGTCTGTCTGAAGGTGGCGGTCATCGTGAAGCCATTCCTTATTTAGACAAAGCCATGAAAGCAGGTGTGCAGGAAGCTTATTTGTCTGCGGCAAACAATTATATTGCCATGGAACAAAAGAAAAATGCAGTACAAACTTTGAAAAACTATAAAATCAAATACCCGCAAGAAGCCGAAGTGGCTGACCGTTTGATTGCTGAAATTGAAAAGCAAGGTCGCTGGAATGTGTGGCAAGTGATCGCACCACGCACTTAATAAAAAATCGATACAAAAATACCTAAAAATAGACCGTTTCGACGGTCTATTTTGCTTTCTACGCAATTGAAAAAGCTTTAAAAAAACGTATGATGGAAAAAAATCTTAAAAATTAAGCCAGACTTTCCATGAATAAAATTGTGATTGCTGCATTGCTCAGTACAACACTGCTGTCTGGTTGTCAGGTGGTCAGTGTTAAAAATCAGGCGTTAAAAGTTAGTATTGCCAATGAACGTGATAGTATTTTATCGCGCAAAAAACTGAGTGAAGCCAGTTTAAATGTCTTGTCGATGACAGGACGTGAAGCCAATATTTGTGCCGAAAAACCTGAAGAATGTGTGAGTGCACTCAAGCAAATCCCACAAATTCAGGATGAACAACTGCTCTCAACCGCCAGTGAATTATATTTAGCGAAAGCGATTGAACTGGAAAATTCATCGTCCTGTAAAATCAGTATTCTGAACAGTAAAAGATCGGAAGAACAACAAAAAATTCATCAGGCCAATTATGAACAATGTTTAGATCAGCAATTGCACATGCTCGATCAAAGTATTCGTTATAGTTACGCCTACATGTTTAAAACCAAACGTGCGCCGCAAGACCGTCTTTTTGATAACAGACAAGTCCAAATTCGGGATTTTTATAATCAGGCGATTGCCAAATTGGTCAGCAGCTATGCGCTGCGCTATAAACACGATGAATTGCAACAACAAATTCGTGTTGGCAACAGCATTTATGACATTGATTTTGAGTACTACCCGCAGCTGAAACAACAAAAAATTCAGCAGTTGATGTCAACCTATAACCTGAACTTTTCGGGTTTGCGCTCGGTCACGCGCCGTGATGGTTTTGGGTCTGAATTTCTGGTGGTATTGCCTGAAAATCCAAACGATGATCTGAGCAAAAGCAAATATATTATTGATCCGCTAAAATATGATTATCCTGCAGGAAAAAATCCAAATATTCACCAAGCTCGCTATTTAGCCGCGACAATCACTGCAGAACCACATAGCGCCAATTCCATTGAAGATATTTTGAATCGGCCGCATTTTAAGCTCAAGGCTTATGATCCGTATAAATATGAATCTGCCCAAATTGCACAAAAGAACTACCCGCTTGCAGCTAACTTTTCTGCACCTTATGGCTTGTGGTTAGCGCAAAATAATTTAGGTAAATCGGCTTATTTATCCTTAATTGATCGTGAAGAACGACTCAGTATGCCGCATTTGTACTTACTTGAGCCGTATAATCCGAATAAAAAAGTCATTGTCCTCATTCATGGTTTGGCCAGTAGCCCCGAAGCGTGGATTCGCTTAACCAACGATATTATGGGCGATCCTGTATTGCGGGAAAACTTTCAAGTCTGGCAAGTGTTTTACTCGACCAATATGCCAATTTTAGAAAGCCGTTTCCAAATTTATGCCTTGCTTCAACAAGGCTTTAAACAGGTCAGTCCTTCTGCTGCAGCCAAAAAAGATGCTGTAGTAATTGGACACAGCATGGGTGGTATTTTGGCACGTTTGTTGGTCAGCGATACTGATTTAACTCAACCTGCCATGCAAATGCTTAAAAACCGACGTCTGGAACGCTTTAAATCTGATCCTTTGTTGCAAGCACGTTTGCGCCTTAAACCCATCACCAATTTTAACCGTGCAATATTCTTGGCTGCACCGCATAAAGGTACAGAGTTTGCAGACCGCTGGTTCACCCTTGCAGCACGTAAAGTCATTCGCTTACCGACTGCATTTTTAAGCGCGTTTGCGGATACCTTGCAGCAACATGAAGTCGATTTAAAAAATCTAACCAAAGAAATTGGGCATGGCGTCATTCAAAATGGACCGAGTGATTTAAGTAAAAATTCCAAATTTACGGAATTAACTGAAGATATTTTGCCTGTCAAAGGATTTAAATATCACAGTATTATTGGCAATAATACCGACAGCACTGAGCATCTGTTAATGAATGACGATGTGGTGCATTACAACAGTGCCCACTTAGATGGCGCTGTTTCAGAAAAAATTATTAAAGGCGGACATTCCATTCAGGAAACGCCAGAAGCTGTATTGGAACTGCGACGTATTCTTAGATTACATTTGCAAGATTTAGGCTTGTATAAACCGTAATCCGTCACGGCAAATAAAAAACCGAAGTCTAAGTGGCTTCGGTTTTTTATCTATCATGCTATTTTTTAGCAGCATTATAGCGGTGCTTGTCCCCAATAGGCTTTGGTCAATAAAGCCTCTAATTCGGCATAGTCATATTCACGTGGATTATAATATGGACTATCACAGATAATACGTGCCACTTGGGCAGGTGCTGTTTCGGGTAATCCTAAATCTTTAAGTGCCATTGGAATATTCAATTTTTGGTTAAGCTGATAAATCGCCAAGCCTAACTGTTCCCGATCTGACACATTTAAAGCCGCTGCCAGTTGATTCATTGCAGCAATATCTGCATGTCGGTTGTAATGCACTGAATACGCCAACACAATGGCGTGGGTTTGCGCATGTGGTAACTGATAGCGTCCGCCCAAGCTATGGCAAATTTTATGATGAATTGCCATACCCACCGAACCCAAATACACACCTGCCAACCATGCGCCATATAAAGCATGTTCACGTGCCTGCATATTATGAGGCGCTTGCACAATTTCAGGTAAAGCCTGTGCCAGTTGAGTAATCGCCTCTAGCGCCATTAAACTTACAATGGGATTTTTATCCTGTGCATATAATGCCGCAACTGCATGTGCCATCGCATTCATACCCGAACATACCGAAATTTCAGTGGGTAAGTTGAGTGTCAATTCAGGATAATAAATCACTACTTTAGGCAAAACTTGAGCTGCTTTGCCTGTGGTTTTCAGCTGGTTTTCGGTGATGCCATACACCGCAGTCATTTCACTACCTGCATAAGTGGTCGGAATTGCAATAATCGGTAAATGGGTTTCTAAAGCAATTGCTTTGGCTAAACCAATCGCAGAGCACCGCCGAGTGCCAAACAGCAATCGACCTTTAAACGCTGCACATCTTGAATGGCTTGATCGGCAACTTCTTTTGGCACATGCATCACCGCATGAGGATAGACCGCTACAGCCATGTCTTGGATTAGTGCCAATAAACGCTCGCCTGCGGCTTTTTGCCCTGCAGTGGCAATAGTTAAAATACGCCTATAGGTATAAGATCGTAAAATCTCTTGAATTTTTTGCAGATGACCTACGCCAAAATGAACATTGATTGGCAATACCTGATAATGGAATGCTTACATGTTATTAAACTTAAATATTGTCTTTAGATTTTAATAGCATTTAACTATGACTAGGCTGCTGAACAGCCCAATTCTGCAACGCTGCTTTGCAAATATTCAAATAAAACTCAAAACCAACTGTTTTGCTGTAAACACAAAAACCCATGATCGCATGGGCTTTTGGATCATTAAAATTAAATGCGATGAATCATCTATCAATTTTAATGTAAAGAAAACTTATACTTTTGTGCTTAGTCTATTTCTTTTAGGCACACTGCAGACAAAATTGGAATACCAAAACATGGAAGCAACAATAAAATCCAGTATTCCACGACGGTAGCTTCACCACTGATCATATTGATGAATAATCCACCAATGATTAATACCGCTGCAATTAAACCCAGAAAAATTCCAAAAAATCTTGCAGGCATTTGACGTCCCCTGAACAATCGAACAAAAGTGTTAGATCTAGTATATACCTTATAATTAAATAAGATATTATTTTTTAAGCAAAGATTAACAAAGCTATACAATCAGCTGCATTAGAAATGTCAACATTGCGCATATTGAAGTATAGTCTCAATGCACTTGTTTATTTGACCTGAGAGGACACGCATGGCATTTGTTGTTTCCACCATGCTTTCATGCCACCTTGCAACTGCGATGCCTGATAACCCATTTTAGCCAATCTTCTGGTTGCAGGAATACTGCGATGTGCAGATAGACAAATAGTCACTACAGGCTTTGTAGGAGCTAAAGATAATGCTTTGACATTAGATTCATTCATTTGACTCAAAGGCAAATGCAACGCACCTTGAATATGGCTGTCACAAAATTCTTTTCGGGTACGTACATCTACAATTTGCACATCTTGCTGTTGTTGTAACAAATCCTGTGCGTTTATTTCAGGCACTTTACCCCACGGCAGATACATCATCAAATTAAACATTGCACACTCCAAAGCAAATAAAACTTGAAAATTCCAACAAATGATTTAAACCATAGCATGTCTAATTTTATCTAGCTGTGGCTATTTCCAAAGAGAAATCATATAGACACATTTGCTAACAATAATCAAAACTTAATTAATATATTAGTTTATATTATATAGGATCAAAAAAAATGTGAGTGATTTCATGAAAACACCAGATCAACTGATTACCGAAGCGAAAAGCCAAATTACCGAAATGAGTGTTCAAGATGTCTATGAGGTGTATAGCAAACATCCTGATATTATTTTGATTGATGTACGTGAACCAGAAGAACATCAAGCCTGTGCAATTGATCGTGCTGTGAACTTTCCGCGTGGCATGCTCGAAATGAAAATTGCACAACACCCTGTTGTCAATCATTACTGTGAAGTTGAACGCGCACTTGCCGATTTAGCTGAAAAAGATATTTATTTGATCTGTGGTACAGGTGCACGCTCAGCTTTGGCAACTCAATCTTTGCAGCGTATGGGCTTTGAAAAAATATTTTCTGTACAAGGCGGCATGCAGGCTTGGATTGAAGCTGGTTTACCCACAATCTCAATTACAGCTTAATTGACTAAATTACGAAACGATCCATTGCTTTAGCCCAAAACCACTTGAGTAAAGCAGTATTTTTACTACACAGTTCATGTGATAAACAAAGCTTTATCATTAAACAGTTAAATTTTTTGTTATAGTGTTACATGAAAATTCAATAAAAGACGTATGCAGTGTTGATGATGTGGGGAAGATTGCTCGGATTAACAGCAATCTTGTTACAAGTCGCTGTATTCCTACAGCCTTTATTGCCAGAGAAACAACATTTTTCCTCTGTCTGTAAAACTGTTGCCCAAGCATTATTTTTTGATCAGCCAAGCTCTGCAAATCAGCTGTCTGCAAATCTTCTACAACGCACAGCCAGCACATCTACGTCTGAATCTCATCTAAGTCATACGGCTCATTCACCGCATACAGACAAAGTTGACACACGGCATTCAGCTCAACATGCGCATGAATCATCCAAACAAGATGCACATGAAAACCATGAATGTGAATATTGTTTAGTCTATAGCTTTGCACTTCCCTTACTAGATACCAAGCTTAGATACGTGTTAATCCGAACACAAATTCGGATTTTGTCTTTTAAAACATCGTTTACACCAACACTATTTCAAACTGAGCCGCTTTTTATTCTACCACAAGGTCGTGCTCCGCCTCGTTTTGACTTTTGAATTTTCTTATCATTTCTTACAGTGTTGCCATCTTTGCTTCACTCTAAAGTGTAAATTTTGCAGTATCAAATTTATGCAGCTGTAGGACAATACTTATTTTAATAACTCATTGACTTGTTTATTCGACCCTAAGGAGGAGATAACTATGCATCTGCTTCAACACAGTCATAATCATGTGAATCATACTGTAGAGCAAACGGCTTGTTTGGATTTAGCACAACAGATCATTAAAGTTCGACAAAAAATGAATATTTCACAAACTGAACTTGCGGCAAAATTGTGTATCTCTGCCCGAACTTTAGAAAGTTGGGAACGTGGTGTCCGTCAACCGTCGAGTTCTGCTCAAGCATTGATTCGATTATTTATTAAATCGCCACAATTTGTGTTAGAAAACTTGGCATAAAGCACTTTATAATTATGAATTAAAGCAATGTAAATCAATAAAGAAGCTCCCAAGGGAGCTTCTTTGGTCAAAAGAGTTGAAGCATCATTTTGATATACATATAGAATGAATACCCTTGCTGTTTCATAGCTATATATTCAAAAATAGAATAAAGATATGAATTTATATTCAAATACAAGAATACAACTTTTCAATATACTGCCGCATATATTGTTTTTACTCGATCTATATTCTCATGAAATATCTATCTTCTTTTATCTCAATTGCTGTTATCGCACCTTTGTTTTCAACATCTGCTTTTGCAACAACAGGATATTTCATGCATGCATATAGTGTGAAATCTCAAGGAAACGCAGGCACAGCCATTGCCAATTTTCAGGACAGTCTGACTATTGCAAGCAACCCAGCGGGTTTGAGCTGGTTAGATAAGCGTGTTGATGCAGGTTTAACTATTTTCTCTCCAGATCGTGAGTCTGAAATTACAGGAAATGGTTATGGAGCAAATGGTCAGTATGATGGCAATAGCCGTAAATACTTTGTAATTCCAGATGTAGGTTATGTTCACCCAGTGAATGAACAAGTCACTGCGGGTATTGCGGTTTATGGCAATGGTGGCATGAATACCAATTATAAAAATAATCCTTATGCAGTTTATGATAATACAGGAAGCGCAGGTATTTCATTAACCCAAGCCTTTATTTCACCTGCTTTATCTTGGAAATATGCAGAAAATCAATCTATAGCTTTGGCTGCAAATATTTTATATCAACGTTTTAGCGCACAAGGTTTTGCTGGTGATGTATTTGGTGGTGCTTCGTCCAACGATGCAGCAATTAGCGACCGTGGCAATGACGATTCATACGGTGTAGGTGCACGTATTGGCTGGTCGGCAAAACCAAATGAGAAACTGACCCTTGGTGCAAGCTATTCATCTAAAATTAATGCCAGCCGCTTTAAGAAATATGAAGGTTTATTTGCCAAACAAGGTGATTTTGACGTACCTGAAAGCTATGGTGTAGGTTTAAATTATCAACTTACCCCTGCTTTATCAGTCGCGACAGATTACTTACGCATTAATTATTCAGATGTAGATTCTGTTGGCAATAAACTGGATCAATTATTCGCAAACAATAAATTTGGCACAACACAAGGTCCTGGTTTTGGATGGGATGACATCAATGTCTATAAAATTTCAGCGACTTATCAAGCCTCAGAAAAACTGACTTTACGTGCGGGTTATAGCTATAACGATCAGCCTGTTAAAAATGATCAAACCTTCCTAAATATTTTGGCACCAGGTGTGGTACAAGAGCATTTAAGTGTTGGTGCAACTTGGCGACTCGATGATCAACAAAATGTAAGTGTGGCTTATACACACGCACTCAAAGAAACAGTGCAAGGTAACAACTCTATCCCCGCTGATTTTGGTGGTGGCGAAGCCAATTTAAGCATGAGCCAAAATATTTTGGGCGTGTCATATAGTTTGAATTTTTAAATTCTACATAGCTTGAGTTTGAATAATAGCTTGCCATGATCTGAAAAGATGATGGCTTTTTTTACTTTGATTGTGATGAAGTTTTTCCAAAGTACGGCTTTAGCTAGAAATAAGACCATGCAAAGCATAATGTTACAACATGCACTACTTTCTAAATGAATCCATAGAAAACAATCAAATTTCGATGCTTTTTATAACGATGAATTACACGAAAAACTCAGTAAAATTCAGCCAAATGACACAATAATTTTCACTTTTAACTTCGCAAATCATACATTTTCAACAGCTAAGCTCTTTGAGCTATGCGATATCATTTTTGAAACTGTCGGTTTAGATTTTATGGGCGATATTTTTTATGGCTGTGTGCTCACTAACACACCCGATCAATTGAATATTATCCATTTAAAAGCTTAAACCGCTCGATGTTCGACTCGTTAGAGAGCGAGCAACAATGACATGCAGGTTCACTAATTTGACTAAGATGGCGTAAAATAAGCTAGTCACATACTTACACTTAAATTACGCTTCAAATTAAAGGACTTCAACTGCATGAACATGACAGAAATCATGGCTGATCTATCTTCACACACTCCAATGATGCAGCAATACTTACGGGTGAAGATGGAACATCCACATTCTTTAATGTTCTATCGCATGGGCGATTTCTACGAATTATTTTTTGATGATGCACACAAAGCTGCCAAACTTCTAGGCATTACCCTCACCCACCGTGGTAAAACTAGTGGCAAACCTATTCCAATGGCGGGCGTGCCATATCATGCTGCTGAAGGTTATCTCGCTCGCTTGGTCAAAAAAGGCGAAACCGTGGTAATTTGTGAGCAAATTGGCGAGGTGACAGGCAAAGGTCCTGTAGAGCGTGGAGTAGTACGGATTATCACCCCAGGCACGCTCACCGATGATGCCTTGCTCAACAGTCATCAATCTTCCAACTTGGTCTCTTTATGCTTACAGCAAAACCAAATTGGTATCGCATTGCTGGATTTAAGTGCAGGGATTTTTAAAGTTCAGCAAATGGATTATTTGCCTGAACAACTCGCGATTGAACTTTCTCGTTTAATGCCAAGCGAAATTGTGGTCGATGAAGATATTGTCGATCCGAATATTATTGAACAGGTTAAAAAGCAGCTTGACTGCCCTGTGACCAAACGCCCAAATGTCGATTTCAACCTGAACAATGCACAAAAAACGCTTTGTGATCAATTTGCTGTATCGTCACTTTCAGGTTTTGGTATTGATCATTTGCCCTTAGCCAAAGCAGCAGCGGCAGCGTTAATACACTACGCCAAAGAAACCCAAAAAACGGCTTTACCACATATTCGCAGTATTCAATTAGAACAAAGCAGCGATTTTATTGCGCTTGATCCTGTGACCCGACGTAATTTGGAATTGGTTGAACCATTATTTGAACACGGCACTTCTTTATTCCAACTGATTAACGATTGCCAAACTGCCATGGGTAGCCGTTTACTGAGTCGTACCTTGATGCAACCTTTGCGTGACACGGCATTGTTAGATGCAAGACTGGATGCAATTCAAGCCTTAATACAAGGTTACCATGAGTCGCCTGTGCGTTTGGTACTGAAAGAAATTAGTGATATTGAACGTGTGCTGAGTCGTGTCGCACTCGGTAGCGCACGCCCACGTGATTTGGTACAACTACGTCAGGCCTGTGCGCAAATTCCCTATTTGCGTCATGCCTTACAGCCCATTGTTTCTGCACAACAATCCGCACTCATTCAAAACCTGAATGAAGAACTGGGCGATTTTCATGGACTGCATCAACGGCTGATGCAGGCAATTGTGGAAAACCCACCTGTACTATTGCGTGATGGCAATGTCATTGCAGAGGGTTTTGACAGTGAACTCGATGAACTACGCAAAATCCGTGATCATGCGGGGCAATTCCTGATTGATTTAGAAGTCAAAGAGCGCCAAGAAAGCGGTATCCCAACGTTAAAAATTGGCTACAACCGTGTCAGTGGTTACTACATTGAACTCACTCGCGCCCAAGCCGAGCAAGCACCTGAACACTATATCCGTCGTCAAACTTTAAAAAATGCAGAACGCTACATCACCCCAGAGCTAAAAAGTTTTGAAGATAAAGTCCTGTCTAGCGAGTCCCGTGCTTTAGCCCGTGAAAAGATGCTATTTGAAATGCTATTGGATGAATTACGCCAAGACATTGCTCAATTACAAATGATGAGCAGCGCGATTGCACAAATTGATCTATTGGCAAACTTTGCCCATCAAGCACGTTTACGCAATTGGGCACGCCCTGAATATAGCCCTGAAATTGGAATTAAAATTACTGCAGGACGTCATCCTGTTGTTGAGGCCTTGAGTAAAACCGCCTTTACACCGAATGATACTTTACTCGACTACAATCATCGTTTGGCAATTATTACTGGCCCGAATATGGGCGGTAAATCAACGTATATGCGTCAAACCGCACTCATTGCCCTACTTGGCTATTGTGGTAGTTATGTGCCTGCCCAAACAGCCGTATTAGGTCCTATTGATCGCGTGTTTACCCGTATTGGTTCTGCCGATGATTTATCGACAGGTAAATCGACCTTTATGGTCGAAATGACTGAGACTTCACAAATTTTACACCATGCAACCTCACAGTCTTTGGTGCTGATGGATGAAGTTGGTCGCGGAACCAGTACCTACGATGGCTTATCTTTGGCATGGGCATGTGTGTTGGATTTAAGCAAACGCATCAAATGTTTATGCCTATTTGCAACGCATTATTTTGAATTGACCGAATTAAGCAAAGAATCTGGGGTGGATAACTACCACGTAACCGCCAAAGAAATGAATGGCAACCTGATTCTCTTGCACAAAGTTCAACAAGGTCCTGCAAGCCAAAGTCACGGTTTGCAAGTGGCAAAATTGGCAGGCATTCCAGCCAATGTGATTAAAGAAGCGCAAAACCGTTTAAGAATTTTAGAAAAACAGCAGCACAAAAATGTCAATTTAGCCTTTCAAGATGACCTATTTGCACCAGCAACAAGCTCAGCTGAACCAGAAGTGATTGAACGTGTAATAGAGGTAGAAAAACCATCACCTGCTTTAGATTTATTACGTAGTATAGATGTCGATAATTTAACGCCACGACAAGCGCTGGAACAATTGTATGCTTTAAAGGAACAATTGAACGCTTAGCCGCTGTTATTTCTAAAATATTTGAGCTAAACAAAGACTCTCAATTGAGAGTCTTTGTCATTTATAAGTTTTTTTGATGATTTTATCCCCCTTTTATCAAATTTAGCAGCACTGTCTATATCAAATATCAGTAAAAGCGATTGTTAGTTGTAGTGTTTTTTGCCTAAAATAGACTATTCTGAATTAGAACCATATTTTTAGGTAGCTGTCGCCATGACATTTGTTGTCACTGAAAACTGTATTAAATGTAAATATCAAGACTGCGTTGAAGTTTGTCCTGTAGACTGCTTCTACGAAGGTCCGAACTTCCTTGTCATTAATCCAGACGAATGTATCGACTGTGCATTATGTGAACCAGAGTGTCCTGCCAACGCTATTTTCTCTGAAGATGAATTACCAGAAGGTCAGGAAGTGTTTATTGAGCTAAATGCCGAACTTTCACAGACTTGGCCAAACATTACACAAATTGGCGATCAACCTGCTGACCGCGAAGAATGGAATGGCAAACCAGACAAATTACAATACTTAGAAAAGTAAGTTCGTCTTGTTGTGAAAAAGATCAGTCCTGTGCTGATCTTTTTTTATACCTAAAACACACATTTGATTGCAATATTTTCAAATTTTAACCAGCATTTTCGATTAGAATACTGCCACTTTAAATAAATATCTGATTTGCCTAATGAAGAAATTTTTCAAGGCGCTGTTTTCGTTCAGCATTGTTCCCGTTATCTTGGTTGCCTGTAGTTCAACCCCAAACAGAACAACAACGATCACCACGCCCGATGGAAAACGAATTTTCATTCCTCAAGAAAAAATCACCTATGAGCGTCAGGTAGCACCTAAAATTGTGCCTTATTCGTATAATGCATGGGTGGCAGTGAGTGACAATTTACGCCAAGTTCGTGAATATGAACGCTTCTTGGAACACAACGGTGTTGGCAATATTATTCCAAGTTTTGAATTAATGCGTACCGCACGTGACTGGCAACGCTGTGGACGTTCGCAATTTATGATTCCAAGTCGTGAATTGTGGCAAAATCAGGTGCCTACCTTGCGTGTATTTAAATATTTGGTCGCCTCTAAAGTCTTAACTGATTTTGAAGTCACTTCTGTCTATCGAGATTTACCACTGAATCAATGTGCAGGTGGTGCGAACTCATCGCGTCACTTATTTAACTCAGCCATTGATTTTAGAATTGGGCCACAATTCCCGAATGCCGAAGACTATGCCTATATTGAAAGTACCAAATACAGACTGTGTCAGTTCTGGCAGCAATATGGTCAAAGTTTAAACATGGGCTTAGGCTTATACGCTTCAGGACAAATTCATATTGATACACAAGGTTATCGAACTTGGGGGCCAGATTTAAGCCGCCATTCATCTATGTGTAATTTCTAATTCAGTGTTGTTTAGAATTAAATCCTAAAGAGGTCAAATTGACCTCTTTTTTTATTGCGAAATAGATTATCACCGGCTCCATTCCGCGAATAAATTGCACTCTGAGCAGAAAAGTTTACAATGCACACATCGCAACAAAGGTGAGCACGCTATGCAACAAATGTGGACGGATATCGATCACTATATCGAATCACATTTAATTCCCGAAGACCCAATTTTGACGCAAACTTTAGAAAATACCGATGCCAAAGGTTTTCCAGATCACCTTGCAGTTGCGGCAAATCAGGGCATGTTGCTACAAATGCTCATTCAAATGAATCAATGCAAACGTGTGTTGGAATTGGGCACATTCGCAGCTTATAGCACAATGTGGCTAGCACGTGCGCTGCCTGAAGATGGTTATATACTCACGATTGAAGGACGTGATACCCATGCAGCTTTGGGACAGGAAAATATTGACCGCGCTCAATTAAAACAAAAGGTTGAATTAAAAGTTGGTCGTGCTGCAGAAATTCTAAAGGCTCTGCCAGAAGATACTGAAGCTTTTGATTTTATTTTTATTGATGCCGACAAACAAAGCTATCCTGAATATTTGGAACTGAGTCTTAAACTTTCACGCTCAGGTACAATTATCTTTTTAGACAATGTAATTCGTGCAGGGGAAATTTTAAATCCTGACAATCACAAACCAAGCATTGAAGGGATTCGTGACATGTTCAAAGCCATGCAAAATCATTCGCGAATTTTATCGTGCACAGCATTACAAACTGTAGGCAGCAAAGGACATGATGGCTTTGCTTTAGCGATTGTAAAGTAAAGTCCACACAAGGTTAAAAAACAACCTAAAGCAATTTTACATTATATATTATAATGTTACATATACTGTCCATACAGTTATCCACAAATTATGCGGATAACCATGGACAGTCAGCAAGCATTTACATCAGTTCAACTAAACAATCTTTTGAAATGATCTTTTTTGAATCATTTACGATTTTTACTTTGCCACCAACAAAGGAACAGTTGAGTTACGGAAAATATTGGTGGTAATGCTTCCCAAGAAAAATTGGTGAATTTTACTGTGACTAAATGCCCCCAGTACAATCAACTGAATACCATGTTCACGTTGATAATCTAAGATATTTTCAGCCACATCGCCATAACGATATTCCACCACCACATCTAAACCCGCTGAAGTTAAAAAATCTGCAGGTTCATTTAAAACTTCTGGGTGATCACCGACATAGAGCAAATGACATTGCAATAATTTAAGCAAATCACTTTGTGCAATTCGCTTCATCATTTTGATACAAGTTGGGGAATATTCATAAGCAAAAATAAAACGGTTTGGTGCTTTAAAATGCTCTCCGACAGTCATCACAGTACAATTTGCACCACGAATAAAGTTTTCGACATTACTGCCTAATGCCTTATTGCGTTCAGCAGATTTCTCGCCCACACGTCCAATCACCACAATATCTTCTTCGTTCAGCACACTAAAACTTTGTTCTAAAAAGTCGCCTTTTTCTTGAATGTGGGTAGGTACAATGCCGAACTTTTCCTGAATCATACTGGAAATGTGCTGCAATAAATTGTTGCTATAATCGAGTGCTAATTCACTTTGTTTTTGTTCTAATTCGGCTAATTCTTTGAGTAACATGGCATTACTTTCAAAACCAATCACGCCACTAATTTCCCCCAAATGATAACTGGCGGGGTAATAATCCAAAACTTGTAATAACACCAATTCACGTTGAGTTTGTGTTGCAATCCACGCAGCAGCTTCAGCAAGCGCATTAATACAAGGCGAAGAATCAATACAAGCAATTACACGTTTCATTATTGCCTCTCTTACTGCCTTTTGCAGGCTATTTTTTAGTTGTTATTTTTAACTTAACACAACTCGTGTTGCAGGGACATGAAAAAATGTAATGAAGTTTAAAGATTTAGCCTTGCTGCATCGTATTTACTCACGATAACGAATCAATTTGGCAGGGTTTCCTACCACAATTTCCCGCTCCTGAACATCTTTGGTGACCATGCTATTCATACCAACGACTGCATGTGCCGCAATCTTCACCCCATCTTTAACACCAACATGCGCACCTAACCAAACATCCTTACCAACTTCAATGCCCTGTGAACGCACCGCTTGCTGATAAATGGGCTGATCCAAAGCCATGCCATGATCAAATGCATATAAATGACAATATGCTGCGATACGCACCTGATCATGAAGCTTAATTCCAACTCTGCCACCATCTAAAATACAGTGGTGATTAATCGCGACTTCATTGCCAATTTCTAAAGGGCCATGCAAAGTACAATCGGCTGCAATAAAGGTATTATCGCCAATACTGATTTTACGTCCTGGTTCTGCAAAAATATGTGCCAATGGTGAAATAAAACAGTTTTTGCCAATCTCTACCGTTTCCATTGCCATTAAATAAGCTTGATATTCCTGCTGCCAAGCTTCTGCCCAAGCACGATGTTTAGGTTTTAATGACCAATATAACCACGGCATGTAGTTTAAACGGTGTTTATGCTGCTCACGGTACTTCGATAATGGATCAGGTGAATTTGCTTCAGTCATCTTGATCATCCTCAAGGATTTTGAGTTGTTCACGCCCACGGCTAATATCTTGTAATTTTAGTTTTAAAGGGTCTATTTGATCGACTTGCATGAATGCCTTTACCAACACGCCTTCGGCGGTGTAGTCTTCGCTGTACTCAATCTGCTGACTATTTAGCTCGTATTGTAAAATTGCCCACTCATTAAAATGACAGGAAAATTGCACGGTCTTTTTTTCAATCAGTTCTATTTTTTCTGCTAGAGCCAAACATTGCCCTGCACATCCCCCATAGGCACGTACCAAGCCGCCTGTGCCCAATTTAATGCCGCCGTACCAACGATTCACCAACACCAAAACATTAGTCAACTCATTGCCTTCAATCGTGGCTAAAATAGGACGTCCTGCCGTACCTGAAGGTTCGCCATCATCATTAAAACGTAATTGATGCCCGATTTTCCATGCCCAACATTGATGTGTGGTAGATGAATCACGCTGCTGTTCCAAAAAAGTTTTTACCGCTTGCTCATTATCTACAGGCACAGCAATTGCCTGAAATCGACTTTTTTTAATTTCTTCTTCAAAAGTGATGGGCGCAGCAATGGTAAATGGCATAACACTCCAGATCAATCAACCAGTTAAATAAAAACCTGATAATTATAACGTGTTTAGCGCTCTAACGTATTTAGAGTTATAGCTTATTTGGACTGATAACCACCATAAAAAAACCTTCTATCCTCAAAGGTATAGAAGGTTAAATAATGTTTACACGACTTTCTGTTCTACAACTTATGCAGTAAGCATACGAAAACCAATAACGGTTAGAACATTCAAGCTTTAAACAAAAAAGTCTTCACCCAAATAAACTTCACGCACAATTTCATTTTCCAGAATTTCTTGCGGTGTACCCTCTGCAATGACTGAACCTTCGCTAACAATATAAGCACGTTCACAAATGGCTAAAGTATCACGGACGTTATGGTCGGTAATTAATACGCCAATGTCACGATCTTTTAAGGTACGAATGATATCTTTAATATCACCGACAGAAATAGGATCGACCCCTGCAAAAGGCTCATCTAACAACATAAATTTAGGGTCTGCTGCCAAAGCACGGGCAATTTCTGCACGACGGCGTTCGCCACCCGACACACTCATCCCTAATGAATCTTTAATATGCGTGATTTTAAAATCTGCCAGCAATTCTAATAAACGCTGCTGACGTTGCTGTTTATTTAAATCTTTGCGGGTTTCTAAAATAGCCATAATATTTTCAGCGATGGTCAGCTTTCTGAAAATAGAGGCTTCTTGCGGTAAATAACCAATCCCCTTACGCGCACGTTCATGCATGGCAAGGTCAGATAAATCCAGTTGATCTAAATGTATTTCGCCTTTATCCATACGCACCAAACCCACAACCATGTAGAAACTGGTGGTTTTACCCGCACCGTTCGGCCCAAGTAACCCGACAATTTCACCACTTTTCATTTCAAATGAAACGTCTTTAACCACCCAGCGCTTATTATAGTTTTTGGCTAAATGCTTAATACACAAAGTCTGCTGACCGTGCTGGACGCTGTCCTGTGCTGCGCTCGTTTGATCCATTAATCACGCGCTCCCGGGAATGATTTTGAACTTGATGGTGGAATCACAATTTTTACACGACCCGCTTCAGAACCAGTTTTGTTCGGTGTACCAATCGCTTCAACATCGCCTTTGTTCATACTATAACGCAAGGTATTACCACGAATACTGGCTCCATCTTGCTCTAAAAGTGCGCCACCCGTTAAGGTGATAATGCCTGTTTCAGCATTGTAAACAATCTTTTGCGCCTGACCTTTGGCAAGCCCTTTGGCTGGATCAGTCTTTTGCTGGAATTGCGCAGGTCTGCCCGTTGCCGTAATGACACTAATTTCTTTTTTGCTGTTCAGATTAGCAACAATCGAATCTGCCTGCAGTTTCATGGTGCCCTGTTCAATCACCACATTGCCTGTATAAGTGGTGACGCCAGTACGTTCACTAAAGGTCGCACGGTCTGCCAATAAAGTAATAGGCTGACTGCGGTCTGACGGAATTGCCCATGCACCTGCCGATGAAAGCACCGCCAAGCCCACAAGTGCTGCTTGTTTTATCAACGCTTTAGGAGCTGTAAGCTTAGATTTATGGTTCATACTTTCCTCGAATATTAAAAAATTCGTATTGCCCGTCATTTAAATTGGCTTTTAAGCCCTGACTGATAAAATCAGCCTGTGGAGATTGTACAGTCACTTGTTTTTCGGTACTGATTTCACGTGTTTTAGGAAACACATTCAACTCGACTGTTTCAAGCGTCAGTTTGCCTTGAGCGAGTAACTTGGTTGCTAGCACTTGATCTGACAACACAACCTTTTCATTGTCATTAAAACCTTGTGCCTGTTTAGCAAAAAAAGTGGCATCCACCGCGCCCGCTTTATACATAGAGGCATTCAAATTTTCCAGCTTAGAGGTTTTTTGCTGCATGTCTTGCTCTAAACGGTCAATTTGCGCACGCACATATAAATTGCCCTGCTCATCTGTTTGGGTCAGATGAATTTGCTCTGCACTATAAGTCATAGAGCGAGCAGCGTCAGTTTCCAGTTTTTTGCCTTTACCGCTGTAATAGTAATAACCACCACTTACAGCTGCAATTGCAATCGCAGTAACGTATAAAACTTTAGTATCCATAAGTGGGGCTGTAACTCAAACCTTTGAATGTATGACTTAATTAATGAGGGATGCTGAGATATTTTTCAAGTAAGCTTTGGTACACACCTTTGGCGGTTAAAATCATATCGCAGATTTCACGTACCGCACCGCGCCCACCCATGGCCTGTGTGACTAAATCGGCACGACGACGCACTTCAATATGTCCATTTGGCACTGTGACTTTCATCCCCGCAATCGAAAACGCTGAAAGATCAGGCCAGTCATCGCCCATATAGAGACAATCTGCAGGTGATAAACCTAACTTGGCACAGGCTTCCTGCAATGCAGTGCCTTTATCTTCACGTCCTTGGTAGACCAAATCTACACCTAAATCGGACATGCGTTTTTCGACAATATTACTTTTACGACCCGTGATGATAATGACTTTAACACCTGCTTGTTGCACCAGTTTCATACCTAAACCATCACGAATATCGAATGATTTAATTTCATCACCGCTGTTGGTTAAGGTGACAAAACCATCACTTAGAATTCCATCGACATCTAAAACCAAAGCTTCAATATGACGCGCTTGCTCTAATAAAATATAAGATGCCATTGTTTAGTTTACCCCTGCTTGAATCAAGTCATGCATACTGATCACACCAATGACTTTATTGGCATCATCCACCACCACAAACTGATTGATTTTACGGTCACGTAATTGCTCTAAAGCTTCAACTGCACGTGCTTCTTGTGAAATCGTTGCAGGATGTTGAGTCATCACTTGCCCAACTTGTAAATTCACATCAAAGCCCTGTTGTTTATCAATTAAACGTCGTAAATCACCATCGGTGAAAATGCCTAACAAGACGTCATTTTCATCGACAATTGTGGTTAAACCTAGACGTTTGTTTGAAATTTCGTATAACACTTTGTTCATTGGTGTATCTGGTGCAACTTTAGGTAATTCTGTACCGGTATGCATCAAATGTTTCACATGCAATAACAGGCGCTTACCCAAAGCGCCTGCAGGATGTGAACGAGCAAAATCATCGGCAGTAAAACCACGTGCATCAAGTAACGCTACAGCCAATGCATCACCTAATGCCAAGGTTGCAGTCGTACTTGAGGTTGGTGCTAAACCAAGTGGACAAGCTTCCTGAATATTGCCTAATGTTAAAGCGACATCAGCATTTTGTGGCATCGGCCCGCGATCATCACCGCTAATTGTGATTAGAGGAACTTCCAGATGTTTGATGAGTGGCATCAACATCATAATTTCATCACTTTTGCCGGAGTTGGAAATGGCAATTAAAACATCACCCCGTACCAACATTCCCAAATCACCATGCCCTGCTTCACCCGGGTGCATAAAGAAAGACGGCGTGCCTGTAGAGGCAAACGTCGCAGCCATTTTACGACCAATATGACCTGATTTTCCCATACCTGTGACCACAACACGCCCTTTGCAATGCAACATGATTTCGCAGGCACGGCTAAAACGCTGATCAATTTGCGTCGCCAAGACTTGTAATGCTTGTTCTTCTATTCTTAAAGTGTCTAAGGCTACAGATTGGAAATCAATGGTATTTGACATGTTTGGCATTCAACGTTCAACTTAAATTGAGTATTTTCTACACCTCAATAAAAGTGATTTATTGAAGCACATTTAATTTTCGCAATTTTAGCATATCTATGCAATTCTACACTTTGATTCTGCGTGTGTTTTTTGTTTTAACGCATTTTTGTATGCTGTTTTAATTAACTCGCTTTTTGACTCGAGTTTCAAATGAAAAACAATCATATTTGAGCTTAGGCTATTTATTTTATTGATTCAAAGTTGCAGATAAAGCTAAAGATAGAACTAGCTCAGAAGCATATTTCAACGAAAATGCTCTAAAAATTATGGATCAAACCCATCTATAAAGCTGACTGCAAGCAAGCTGTAACAAACAGCCATAAAAAAACGCTTATCTTTCGATAAGCGTTTTTTAAAATTTTGGAGCGGGAAACGAGACTCGAACTCGCGACCCCAACCTTGGCAAGGTTGTGCTCTACCAACTGAGCTATTCCCGCAATATGGAAGTGAATTATAGAGAATTTCATACAACTGTCAACTCTCTATGCTCCCAAGTGCTCAATTAATCAGCACGACGCCATACTGTACCTTGACGGGTATCTTCCAAGACCACACCTTGATCGAGCAAAGACTGACGAATTTCATCAGCACGGGCGAAATCTTTGGCTTTTTTGGCATCCTGACGTTGCTGAATGAAGTCTGCAATGGCTTGTTCAGATAAACCTAAAGCGTCCTGACCAATATCAGACTTCAGGAATTCGTCAACATCATGCTGCACCAAACCTAAAATATTGGTCAAATGACGCAAAGTCGAATAGTACACCGCCGCCTGATCTGCCTGCTGCTCTTTTACTGAACGGTTCAGCTCTTTATTGACTTCAAACAGAACTGCAATTGCTTCGGCTGTATTAAAGTCGTCTCGCATTGCGGCATTAAAACGTTCCACCAAAGCCTCATCTAACTGCTCAACTGTTTGCGTACCGTACGCTTGTTGATAAGCTTTAAATGAGTGATAGAAACGTGATAATGCGGTTTTGGCTTCTTTGAGTGCTACATCGGAGAAGTTTACAGGGCTACGATAATGCGATGACACAATAAAGTAGCGGATCACTTCAGGATGGAATTTTTCCATCACATCACGAATGGTGAAGAAGTTACCCAATGACTTCGACATTTTTTCGCCATCGACATTAATAAAGCCAACGTGCATCCAGTAATTTACATACTGCTCACCTGTTGATGCTTCAGACTGGGCAATTTCATTTTCATGGTGTGGGAACATTAAGTCTGAACCACCACCATGAATATCAAAATGATTACCTAAGCAGCAAGTCGACATCGCAGAACATTCAATGTGCCAACCCGGACGTCCATTGCCCCACGGCGAAGCCCAAGATGGTTCATTTTCTTTGGCATGTTTCCACAAAACAAAGTCAAATGGATGCTTTTTGTCGACTTCAACATCAACACGCTCAGACGCGCCCGCCTGCATGTCTTCTAGCTTGCGACCTGAAAGACGGCCATATTTGTCAAATTTTTCAACCTGAAAATAAACATCGCCATTACTTGCAGGATAAGCTGTGCCTTTATTGACCAAATTACCAATCATATTTTGCATTTGATCAATATATTCAGTGGCACGTGGTGCAGCATCAGGTTCAACACAGCCTAAGTTTGCCGCATCTTCATTCATGGCTTGAATAAAACGATCTGTTAAAGCTTGAATGCTCTCGCCATTTTCATTGGCACGTTTAATAATTTTGTCGTCAATGTCGGTAATGTTGCGGACATATTTCACATTCCAACCTTGACTGCGCAAAAAGCGAATGATGTAGTCAAATGCAACCATAACCCGCGCATGCCCGATATGACAGTAATCATAAACCGTCATGCCACAGACATACATGTCGATATGTCCTTCTTTACGCGGAACAAATTCAACTTTTTTTCGTTGCTCTGAGTTATATAGAACAAATGGTTGCATAGGTTTTCAAAATAGGTCTATTAAAAGATGCTCCATCTTAACCTAAGCATTATTTTTCATAAAGTTTTTCGATGTTTTTATTCTGTATGTGTCTGTGTGAAGAGAATATCGCGGATGATCCAAGCCTTCTCCCGAAGGAGAAGGAACTTTTTAATACCTGTACTTAGGCGTTTGCTGATCTTATACGGTTTGGCAAAGCTTATGCAGCATCACGTTTTTGTACCAAAATCGCGCCAACTGAATAGCCTGCGCCAAATGAACACAAGACACCATATTCACCGTTTTCGACTTCGTGTGCAGTACGGTGTAAAGCGATAATTACCCCTGCCGAAGAAGTATTGGCAAACTCATCTAAAATAATAGGTACTAAACCTGGTTGTGCTGCTTCTTTACCAACCACCAATTTCAAAATGAGTTCGTTCATGCTGGCATTGGCTTGGTGCAACCAGAAACGCTTCACCTCGGTTGGCGCAATCTGATTCTTTTCTAATTGCGCAGTAATCATTTTGGCAACCAAGGGGCAAACTTCTTTAAAGACTTTACGACCATCTTGATGGAAGCGTTTATCGTCAATATCTGCATTTTCACTTAAGTTTAAAAAACCGAAATTATTACGGATATTATTCGAGAACTGAGTAAACAGGTTCATGTCCAAAATTTCGAAACCTGCTTTGGTTTCAGTGTCTTCCAAAATTGAAGCGGTTGCTACATCACCAAAAATAAAGTGGCAGTCACGTGAACGGAAATCGTTATGACCTGAGGTAATTTCGACATTCACCAACAGTACGCGGCGCGCACCTGCTTTAATCGCATCATGCGCTTGCTTAATGCCGAAAGTCGCAGCAGAACATGCCACGTTCATGTCATAGGCATAACCTTGAATACCAAGCGCAGTTTGAATTTCAATCGCCACCGCAGGATAAGCACGCTGCAAGTTTGAGCAAGACAAAATCACCACATCAATATCTTCTGCGGTCACGCCTGCATTTTGCATGGCTTGTTTTGCAGCAATTACACCCCATTCTGCTTGTAGCGAAATTTCATCATCCCCGCGTTCACGCAAATTTGGACGTAAACGGTTAATGTCCAGAATACCTGTTTTTTCTGACACGTAACGGCGTTTTACCCCAGAGGCTTTTTCGATAAAGTCAGCACTTGAGCCACGACGTTCTTCAAGCTCACCTACTGCAATTTTGTCAGCATTGAGCTGATTATACTGTTCCACATAAGCATTTAAACTTTCGACCAACTCTTCATTGGTAATAACATCTTCTGGGTGATAAAGACCAGTACCTATAATGCGAATGCCCATGTAAAACTCCTTCTAGAAATTACTAATATCTTAACTGATTCCGAGCTTTTCCCATACTTTTTGCAGCCGAGTTGCAGAAATTGGCATTTTGGTTTTCATGGGTTGAGAGAACAGCGATATGCGTAATTCTTCCACCATAAAGTACAATTCCTTGAGTCGGGCATCTTGTTTGTGTTTAAACAATTTGTCCATCCAAGGGTCAATTTGGGCGATGGCAGCATCGTCTCTTTGCAAGTTATTGGGTAAGCGGTCTAAACGTAATAACAACGCTTTCAAATAGCGCGGATATTCGCTCCACACCTCTACAGGCTTGCTATACACAAAGTCTGCCAGATGCATTAAGTCCAGCTGATCTTCTATATCATCCATATTTTTAGCAAAAACTGCTTCATCAAGCATAAGAAGCTGACGGCGGATGTCTTGCCATGCAATATAAATTTCATTAAAGATACGCAGCGTGGTTTGACCATGACTGAGGAAAGTCTTTTTTACCTCAAGCTGCAACTTTTGAAACTCTTCCAAGTTGACTGGTAAGTCACCAATAATGCTTTGCAATGTTGCATAGATCAACATTTGCTCAAGTTGAGCTTTATCACCCAAAGGCGAATACGCCAAAGCCAAGGGTTTATCAATTTGTTTTTTCAATTGGCGTGATAAATCACCCAATTGCACATATAGCAAACGAATCACGCCTTCACGGTGCTGACGAATCGCCTCACTCTGATCATTAAAGGTTTGAATCACCACACCCGATTCATCTTTTGGTAAAAGCTCTGCAAATGTTTTGCTTGGTACCAACGCCTGATATTGCTTAACCACTACGCCCGTAACTTTTTGCGAAGCTTCAAATACAAATCGTTCAGGAAAAGTTTGAAATTCTCCGTGCACCTGCTTTACAGGACTATGCGTTTCGGTATGGCAACGCGCTTTTAATTCAGATAAATCACGACCTTGCTCAATCACCCGCCCTTTTTCATCTAGCACTTTAATGAACGGCAATAAATACGCATCTACCCGCTCAAAGCTAAAGTCTTTTTCGGTGATGTGTTCAGCACGTAATTGAAATGCCAAAAAGCTAAAAATGTGCTCGCGTAAATTTACCGCATCAACACGTTGTAGCAACTTTCGAGCTGTGTCTGGAATAGGCACCAAATGACGACGCTTATCTTTAGGCAAAGTCTTGAGCAAGGCTTCAATTAAATTTTCACGCCAACCCAGAACACCCCACGACCAGATATTTTCATCGACCTGTGCCAACGCTTGCACTGGAATTTTAACGGTTGCGCCATCTTCATCATGGCTGGGGTCAAAACGGTAACTGGCCGCCAAGCGCAGCTCACCATTACGCAAATAGTCAGGAAATTGCTGCGTGGTCGGACGATCATTCAGCCAAAGTGCATCATCTTCCACAAATAAATAACGTGGATTTTGCGGCTCTACTGTGGCACGCCAATCTTCAAAGGAACGACGGCTTGCAACTTCTGCAGGTACTTTGGCGGCATAAAATTGATAAATAGTTTCTTCATCAACAACTAAATCACGACGACGTAATTTATCTTCAACCCGTTCCACTTCTTCCAGTTTAAGCAGGTTGTGTTTTAAAAATGGTGGGGTAATGCCCAAGTTGCCTGTGGTTAAAGCATCACGTAAGAATATTTCATGGGCGGCTTCCTGATCGACCTTTTCGTAATTGACAGGACGTTTCGGCTCGATAATTAGACCAAACAGCGAAATTTGATCATAGGCATTCACCACGCCTGCTTTTTTAGACCAATGTGGTTCAAAATAGTGATGCTTCAGCAAATCACGTGCAGCCAATAAAATCCATTCAGGTTCAATTTTTGCCAAGGTGCGTAGATACACTTGCGAAGTTTCTACCATCTCAAATGCCATGACCCACGGTGTATTGGTTTTATGCAAAGTCGATGCAGGGAAAATTCGTGCTTTTTGTTGGCGTACTGCCATAAACACATTGCGCTCATCGGTTTTATTGGCAATAAAAGAAAGCAACCCTGTTAATAACGCCCGATGCAGATTTTCATAACTGGCTTTTTTCTCATTAAACGACAGTTTTAAGCCACGCGCCAAATCCACCAATTGTTCATGAGTTTTCTTCCATTCACGTAAACGCAACCAACTTAAAAAATGCTGACGGGCAAAAGTACGACGTTTGTTTTCACTCATGCCATCACGGTTTTCGTGTAAAGTTTCCCACAATTTTAAATAGAATAAAAAGTCAGAATCTGCTCCACGGAACAAAGCATGTTTTTGATCGGCTTGCATTTGTTTGTCTGCAGGACGTTCACGCGGGTCTTGTACCGCCAATGCCGCTACAATAATCAGGACTTCATTTAACACCCCAAAATGCGCACCGCCTAAAATCATACGTGCCAGTCTTGGATCAATCGGCATTTTTGCCATTTGCTGACCAATTTTGGTTAAGCTGCTGCCTTGAAGCTCGCCTTTATTAGCGGTGGATTTAGTGGAACTATTCGGATGATTGTCTCCCTTTTGCGTCGCAGAGCTACTCATTCCGTCTAAAAGAGGGGCTTTACCCTTCTCAATCATCGCACCCAGTTCAATCAACAGCTTACGACCATCATTGACTAAACGATGATCTGGCGGCTCAATAAAATCAAAATCTTCGAGCGTACCCAAGCCCAAACTTTGCATTTGTAAAATGACCGATGCCAAATTGGTGCGTTTAATTTCAGGTTCAGTAAACTCTGGGCGACTTAAAAAATCTTCTTCTGAATACAGGCGAATACAAACGCCTGGTGCAATACGACCACAACGTCCTTTACGCTGATTCGCTGCTGCCTGAGATACTGCTTCAATCGGTAAACGCTGCACCCGTGAGCGATAGTTATAACGTGAAATACGTGCAAAACCGCTATCAATCACATAGCGGATATTGGGTACAGTGAGTGCGGTTTCAGCGACGTTGGTGGCAATAATAATGCGACGACCACCACCTGAAGGATTAAAGATTTTTTGTTGTTCCGCCAAAGCCAAACGCGCATACAACGGTAAAATTTCAGTATGACGCGGTCCATGCTTATGCAAGGTTTCTTGCAGCTCCCGAATTTCCTGTTCAGTACTGGCAAAAATTAGAATATCGGCATGTTCAGGATGACCTTTTTCCTGTGCATCGGCAAAGCATTCTTCTACCGCTTGCACCACTGCGCGTGGCAAGTTTTCTTCAAAGTCATCAAACTCATCATCATCACTACCACCAATGCTTAATTCAGAAATTGGACGATAACGTACTTCGACAGGATAGCTTCGACCTTCGACCTCAAAAATAGGTGCGCCGTTAAAATAGTTACTAAAACGCTGCACATCTAAAGTTGCAGAAGTGATGATGACTTTTAAATCAGGGCGACGTGGCAAAAGTTGCTTTAAATAGCCCATAATGAAGTCAATATTTAAAGAACGCTCATGCGCTTCATCTATAATAATGGTGTCGTATTTATTTAAATAACGATCATTGGCAAGCTCTGCTAACAAAATACCATCGGTCATTAAACGGACAATTGAATCTTGCGAACCCTGTTCATTAAAACGAACTTTAAAGCTGATGGACTCACCTAACTTTTCGCCAACTTCTTCGGCAATACGCTGCGATACACTACGCGCAGCAAGACGTCGTGGCTGAGTATGACCAATTAACCCCGTTAAACCACGACCTGCCAACATTGCAATTTGTGGTAACTGTGTAGTTTTCCCTGAACCTGTTTCACCCGCCACAATAATGACCTGATGTTGCTGAATTGCAGTAATCAACTGTTCGGCAGATTGAGTCACAGGTAAATCTTGATTCAACTTAATGTTGGGAATGCGCTGTGCACGCTCCAACACTTTTAAATTAGATTTTTCAAATAATTCCTGATATTGCTTTGGATTGGCATCTTTGCCTTTTCGTAGTCGATTTAAACGATGACGATCACGCGCCAAAACGAGGTGGTCTACATTTAAATGACTCTGCACAGAATACGCTTCCTAACCAAAACACAAACGCGTATTTTACGCTGTAATGCCTTTAAGCGAAAGAACAGTGATTTAGAATGCGTATTTAAAAAGTTTTAAATCCCCCCTTGAATTTCAAAATAGCATCCCCATATAGATGTATGTTAACCAATTGCTTGAAATGGGTTGTATTTGAACCTGAAAAATAGGTTGTCATGCAATCATCATCATTTTGAGGCCTAATAAAGACTCAATAATACTGTGATGAAAGTGTACGCTTTTTACATACTCATTTGTTTTTCCGATGCTAGTAATGTAAAAATACCATTTCAGCAATAAAACAAAATTAGATACTCTATTGCCAACGAAATACAAACCTTAATCATGGAGACAATGATGAGCTTAATTAATACTGAAGTTAAACCATTTAAAGCAAATGCATACCACAACGGTCAATTCATTGAAGTAACTGAAGCTGATCTTAAAGGCAAATGGTCTGTAGTATTCTTCTACCCTGCTGACTTCACTTTCGTTTGCCCAACTGAGCTTGGTGACCTTGCAGACAACTACGCAGAATTCCAAAAATTAGGCGTTGAAATCTATGCAGTTTCTACTGACACTCACTTCACGCACAAAGCTTGGCACGATTCTTCAGAAGAAATCAAAAAAATCCAATACGTAATGGTTGGCGACCCAACTTGGACGCTTTCTAAAAACTTCGAAGTATTAATCGAATCTGCTGGTCTTGCTGACCGTGGTACTTTCGTAATTGATCCAGAAGGTAAAATCCAAATCATCGAAATCAATGCTGGCGGTATTGGCCGTGATGCTCAAGAACTTCTTCGTAAAGTTAAAGCAGCTCAATACGTTCACGCTCACCCAGGTGAAGTATGCCCAGCTAAATGGAAAGAAGGTGATGCAACTTTAGCCCCATCTATCGACCTAGTAGGTAAAATCTAAGTTTTAGATTAAACCACTCAAAAAAACCACGCATATTTTGCGTGGTTTTTTTTAATCAGAACATCACCCTTTTCTACCTTATTTATTCATATTTCATCTCTAGAATAGAAAATGTAAAAACATTACAACACTACAATCGAATCTGTACCGGTAACAGTTGTGAGATTTATTTTTGAGGGCTGTTCTATGAAAAAATTATTTTTACTTTCAACATTAATAGCATTTTCAGTGCCAGCTTTAGCTGATTTCAACTGTAATGGCAGCATTAAAAATCGAACTATTGATGATAATGTCAAAGTGCATAAACAATGTGTTCTTGATCATGTGACTATTAAGGGCAACCTAATGTTGCATTCCAACTCACATACGGCAATTAAAAATAGTACGATTGATGGCAATTTAGAATCTAAAGGAAACTTTAGTCAGGTTAATGCACATGCCAACCGCATTGATGGCAATATCCAACTCGAAGATGGGCGTAACATCCAACTCACGTCAAACCGTGTAAATGGCAATATTCAACTTAAAGATAATTCAGGCTCAATCGTTGTAAAAAATAACCGCGTGAATGGCAATTTAGAATGTGAAGATAACCGCGTAAAACCGACTGGCGGCACAAACCGTGTTTCTGGTGACAAAGAAGATCAATGTCGTCATCTATAAAATCTAGTCTTTCAATCATTTTATTTAAATGAATGACTATTCATGTGCAAAGCATAAACACCACATCCTAAATGTGGTGTTTTATTTCGCTTCATAATAGTTTTGTCGTTTTTGGCACGTTTAGGTTGCGCAAAAAACTTATATTCAAAAGTTACAATTCTGTAATACTTTTTAGCAAGCACTTCACTTATGTTCAAAATAAGCAGATTTATTCTGTGAAAAATAATATAAAAAATAAAGGAGTTGCTTATGGGTAAAACACTTGCCGTGACATCCTGGACATACAGTGCATCTTCACGTTATTTAAAAATATTTTACGAAAATGGCTCTGGGGATTTATTCCATCCTGTACCACAATTTATTTATGACAACTTATTAAGACGCAGTGATAAAGCAGCTTTTGTGAGTAAATATTTAGCATACGATTTAAGCTTTAACCGTATTTCCATTCAATAATTGATTTTATTAAACTTTGAGCATCCACATAACGATCCAATCTAAAAATAGATTGGATCGTTTTAAATAGGTAAATAACTTCAAATATTAATACACTTCTTGAATCAATTTAAAGCGTTCCTGTTCACGGTCATCATCCAAAGTAATACTCTCCGTGAACATATCAAGCGGTCTGGCCCAAATAGAATAATCGCCATATAAGCATTGATAAACCACCAATTTCTCTTGGGTTTCACTGTGTGTAGCCACATGCAGCACTTGATACAATTGCCCTTTATAATGTTGATAAATCCCTTTTTTAAGCATTTTACAATCCCAATCTTACAGAATGGCATTACTGTACAATAAAAACTGTAACCATTCTCAAGATTTCACCTTATCAGAAAAAATGAATCGCATCGGCATATTTTTCTCTAATTTATCGTTCTAATCTACACAACAAAAAAATATCTAAACCCATTACATTATTTGAACAATTTTAAGCTTCAAATTGATTGTTTTTTGGTTATATTCGCATTATCCCATCTTAAGTGGATGTAAAAAAAGGAAACATGATAATGAATAAACTTCTTATTGCTTTAGGTCTTGCTGCCACTGTAGCACTTGTAGGTTGTGCAAAAGAAAAAGCACCAGAAACAGGGGCAACTACGGGTGAACACTTAGAAAACGCTGCGGCTCAAGCTGCACATGATGCCAAAGATGCAACACATGAAGCTGCTACTGCTACAGCAACTGCGGTAGATAACGCAGCGCAAGCAACTGAAAATGCTGCACACAATGTTGCAACAGCAACAGAAAACGCAGCTGATACGACTGTACAAGCTGCTAAAGATGCAACTGCTGCGACTGCAGGTGCGGTTGAACAAGGTGCTGCAAATGTGAAAGAAAAAGCACAACAATAATTTGATTGTATAAAACAAAAACTCCTGAGCAAGTTCTCAGGAGTTTTTTATTCAGCACGATTTAATTAGGGTCTGTTGACAATTCGTCTATGTTTGCGACATGAGAGATATATCTCGCAAGGTTTTTTAGCTGATATAAGGCATGGGACAGGAAATTTACTCATTCTAAATGACTGGCACATAACGTAATAGCAGCAAAAAATATGCTTGTACCCTTGCGCAGCAAACAAAGCAGTGCTTTGTTTTTGCTCATGTGGCTAAAACTTTCACAGATTGCGTTATAAAACTTGAAAATAAACCCGTTATTCCCTGCGTTTCATGCCTAATCTGCTCAGTTTTAGCCTACAGCGCAAGCCATTTATGAAATATCAACAGACCCTAGTAAACCTAAATCCTGCCGCAACTATAACGCCGCTTTTAAATTACAACCATAGCCCATGGTCTGTTGTACTTGGCGGTAACTGGTGTAACGATTCAAAATAAAATCATAATAAGATTCTGCATTGGCAAAATTTTCAGCCAAATTTTCCTGCTCTGCACGCGGTAATTTTACATCTTTAAGAAAATCTAGATTGTTATGTCCTAAGCGATATAACTCAGCAAAATAACCATTCATCATATCGCAATAAGCAATTTTAGTCGGCTTTAAAGCAGTACTGGCGACCAAATGCTGATTCAAAGTTTGTAAGTTATTTACATCTAAAGGGAATTGATGCGCAAATGCGATATTTTCGACTTGTTTAAATTGTTTGAAGTCTTGCGCCAATTTGACATTTAAAGCATCTATACGCTGTTGTAATGCAGTCGCATCCTGAACCTGATATTGCTTTGGATCAATTTTTACTTGAGTTTGCTGTGGATTGCTACACGCACTTAATCCACACACCACAAGCAAACCACCATAAACGAAAGGCTTCATTAATTTACTCATCAATTCATACATCAGGCTTATTATGCCTGAAAGCATCTGCAAATTTAATGATATCGCTCATCTTAATATTTCATAAAGAAATGACGGATATGATTTGCCAATCTACCTAGAGTTGGGCAAAGTAGATAAAAACATGGAGTAAATAATATGACCTTATTAGAACAACTGAATATAAAGCATCCTATTTTTCTTGCTCCAATGGCTGGCGTTTCTACTCCCGAACTTGCAGCCGAGGTTTCTAATCAAGGTGGTTTTGGCTCACTCGGTTTAGGTGCAAACACGGTAGATGCTGCACGTGAGCAAATTTTACGCACTCAAGAACTGACTGATTTTCCATTTCAGGTCAATTTCTTTTGCCATGAATCAAGTCCACTAGATGAAGTCGCTGCACAAGCGTGGATTGCACATTTTCAGCCAATCTTTGAACGCTATGGCGCAACTGCACCGAGTCAACTAAATTGTATTTATCCAAGTTTTAAAGACCATGATGGATATTTAGATCTTGTACTAGAAACTAAACCACAAGCCGTCAGTTTTCACTTCGGGATTCCGCATGCGCATCAAATTCAGGCTTTAAAAGATGCAGGAATCATTACTATGGTTTCAGCAACCAACTTAGCCGAAGCTCAAGCCATTGAAGCAGCGGGAATTGATGTCATTATCGCCCAAGGCATTGAGGCAGGTGGACATCGGGGTATCTTTAACCAAACCTTTGATAGTGCAATTAAAACCAGCGATTTAGTACAACTGATTCGTGAACATTGTACCCTGCCAGTGGTTGCCGCAGGTGGCATTATGAATGGTCAGCAAGCACAGTTAATGCTGAAATTGGGCGCTTCTGCGGTACAGCTGGGTACAGCCTTTGTGCAATGTAAAAGTTCCAATGCCAATCCAGCTTATCGACAAGCTTTATTTCAGCAAAACATTACTCAAATTACCGACAGCATCTCTGGACGCTCTGCCCGTGGTTTAATTAATCATTGGCATACACAGGTAGATACACCAAATCGTTTAACAGTACCCACCTATCCGTATAGCTATGATCTTGCAAAACAGTTGCATTCAGCAGCCGTCACACAAGGCGAGCAAGGTTATGCCCCTTTTTGGGCAGGCAGTAATGTCAGTCAGATTCGTGAATTAGAGGCCGCAGATTTAATTAATCAGTTGGTTTTGGAAATGATTCACGCACGCTAAATATAGGTACAGAAAACTCAACCGTGTATCACGGTTGAGTTTTAATTTTTTACTTTGTATCTAATAAGTTCACCGCTTCAACCTGCACATCACTCATGATTTCACCATGCGCAAGTAGCTGATTAAAGTAATCTTCCACTACTTTATATTGCTCTGCCGTACTTTCTACTTGATACATACTTTGACGAAATTCATTACTTGAACGTAAACCTTTGGTGTACCAAGCAATATGTTTACGTGAAATGCGACAACCTGAATATTCACCATAAAACTCATACAGCTCGGCTAAATGTCCAAGTAATACTTTTTGAACTTCTGCAATGCTCGGTGCTGCTAACAGCTCACCTGTTGCTAAATAATGTGCGATTTCCCGAAAAATCCACGGACGTCCTTGCGCAGCACGTCCAATCATAATCGCATCTGCGCCTGTATAGTCCAAGACATATTTGGCTTTTTCAGGACTATCAATATCACCATTGGCAATCACAGGAATATTGAGCATGCTTTTCACTTCTTTAATCAGTGAATAGCGTGCACGGTTTAAATACATATCTTCACGGGTACGCCCATGCAATGCCAATGCAGCAATGCCTGCTTGTTCTGCGCGTTTGGCAACCCGTAAAATATTTTCCTGCCCATTCAAAAAACCTAAGCGAGTTTTCAGTGTCACAGGCACATTCACCGCGGCAACCACAGTATCTAAAATGCGTGCCACCAAATCTTCATCTTGCAATAAAGCCGAACCAGCCAACTTATTGCAGACTTTTTTGGCAGGACATCCCATATTGATATCAACAATTTGTGCACCATTGGCGACTTGATAACGTGCGGCTTCGGCCAAATCATGCGGGTCTGAACCTGCAATTTGTGCAGAAATTGGTGCAAGTTCCCCATCAAAGTTGGCACGATACAAACTCTTTTTACTCATGCGCAAAGTTTTGTCAGAGGTCATCATTTCACTGACCGCATGCCCTGCACCAAAGTACTTGCACAGTGAGCGAAAGGGTCTATCAGTGACACCTGCCATCGGGGCAACGATCAAATTATTTGACAGTTGATAGGGACCAATATACATATATATTCTTAACTTTAACGATTGGCATAGTATACTGCATCTGCCCTTTGGGCTCATCCATTTGGAACGAGTTTTCCCTATACTATGAAAGACACTGTATTCACTTCTTTGATGAAACCCTTCAGCGTGCTTGCTTTATCATTAAGCTTGGCTGCCTGTGGAGATAGCGCATGGTGGTCTAAGGACAATGAGCCAACCCTTGAAGCAGAACAAATCCGCAAACTCATTCCGAATAGGGTCAGTGAGCGTAGTGCTTGGGCAAAAGATATTTACGATATTTCAGAGCAATTGGGCATCCCACAAACCAAAGAAAATATGTGCACCATCATTGCCGTGGTGGATCAGGAATCGAACTTTGTAGCCGACCCTCAAGTCTATGGTCTGGGTGAAAAAGCAGTTAAAGAAGTGCAAGACCGTTTGGATGAGAAATTTAAAGATAAACTGGGCGAAGCCATTGGTGGTACGGTTGCAGGCTATTTTCAGGATGTACTGAAAAACCACCCAAGCCCTGAAGATAACTATTTAAGCCAAATGCGTCGTGTGAAAACCGAACGTGAACTGGATGAATTGTATCGTGAAATTTTTGACTATATGGCCAAACATTATCACGTGTCTGCGCTAACAGGTGCTGCCAAACTGTTTGGACAAAATATTGGCGAAAAACTTAATCCAATTACTACTTTAGGCTCGATGCAAGTACATATTAGCTATGCCAAAGAGCATAAACGCCAAAGCGGTAACATCGCAGAGTTACGCAGCGATCTATACACTCAATATGGCGGATTATATTACGGGATTCATCGTTTAATGATGTACCCTGCCGATTACGATCAACCGCTATACCGCTTTGCTGATTATAACTCTGGCATGTATTCGAGCCGCAATGCCGCATTCCAAAGCATGCTAAATGATTTAACTGAAGCAGAATTAGATTTAGATGGTGATTTGCTACTTTATACTAAAGATGGTAGCGTGCGTAATGCAAAGAGTGAATCCGAACGTGAATTAATTGCTGTTTTTTCAAAACATAATATTTTAGTCACCCCACGACAAATTCGTGCAGACCTAAAAAAAGAAAAAGAAAAGAAATTTGAAGATACTGCGACATATTTAGCAGTCACGAAACTCTATAAAGCGCAAACGGGCAAAGAGCCATTTTATGCCATGATGCCGCAAGTGGTCATTTCAGGGCCTAAACTGAGTCGAGATTACAACACCAATTGGTTTGCTACGCGAGTCAATGGACGTTATAAAACATGCATGCAAAAAGCCAAAAATATAAAAATCTAGCCCTATTTGATTTTGATGGGACCCTGTGCAGCAAAGACAGTTTTACAGGGTTTATTTTCTATGCTTTATCTAAGCGGCATATTTTTAAGCAAGGACTTAAAATCTTGCCTTGGATTCAGGCTTACTATTTAAAAGTTTATCCTGCACATGCCATGCGCCCTAAATTGTTTAATGCTATGTTTAAAGATGCAAATACAGCTGAAATATTAGCACTTGCACAGCGCTACGCAGTAGATTTAATACATGATCTTAACCCACAACTATTACAACAATTAAAGCAGCATCAATTCAATGGAGATGAAGTGGTGGTTGTTTCTGCAAGTGTAGATATTTATTTACAGTATATTTGTCAGCAGTTAAATGTCGCTTTGATTTGTACTGAAACAGCAATTGAAAAGCAGCAATTTACAGGGCGATATTCAACACCTGATTGCAGTCAGGAACAAAAGAAAATACGGATTTTAGAACAATATGATTTAGAAAATTATGCTGCTATTTATGCGTATGGTAATAGTGATGAAGATGATGCCATGCTGAGTTTAGCGACTTATTCTTATATGGTGGGTAGTGATCATTCATTGCCAGAAATTGTAACTTATAAAAAACTGGCTTGATTTTGATGAATGATATAATAAAACCACAATTTGAATTGTGGGTTTTTTAAGTTACATGTAGCGGATGCCGCCTATGGTGATTACTTTTTTATACCCAGAATAGAAAATAAAAATAGAGTTTTCTCTTAATAAAATAGCTGATGATTCTGCATAAAAATAACGACTACAACACCTAAAGCAATAAAAAAGGTGACACTTTACAGCATCACCTCTAATTCAAAATAGAAGTATAGTTTTAAACCAAGATCAATCACTTAATCTATTCGTACTAAACAACTCATTTGTAAGTCACTTATTTCTTAAATGGAAAAGCATATTTCACAATACGTTTAAGCACACTGCCGTACTGTTTAACTAAGCTCGCATTGTTGTAGTTCAAGCCATACTTTTCACACACAGCTTGTACTTTTGGAGCCATTTTACGATAGCGACGTGCAGGAATATCTGGATATAAATGGTGTTCAATTTGATGGCTTAAATGTCCTGTCAAAATGTGGAATGCTTCAGAACCTGTAAGATTCGATGAACCACGAATTTGACGCATATACCAGTGACCACGGCTTTCGTTTTGCATCACAGACTTTGGAAATACTTCTACATCCTTCGTAAAGTGACCGCAGAAAATAATGCTGAATGTCCAAATATTACGAATACCATTCGCAACCAAGTTCCCTGTAAACACTGGTAAAGCCGAAGGGCCTGCAATCAATGGAAAGAACACATAATCTTTAAACAATTGTTTTCCAATTTTCTTCTGCATAGGTTGCCATTCTTTTTTGGCTTGGGCTTTGCTTTTACGGCCATTCAAAATTTTACCAATTTCTAAATTCTGAATGGCAACACCCCATTGGAACAGTAAGCAGAAAGGAATACTGTATAAAGGTTGCAATAAATAGCCTGATCTCCAGCGCTGTTCTGGGAACAAACGCACCAAACCATAGCCAATATCATCATCCATACCTTTAATATTGGTATAAGTATGGTGTTTAAAGTTATGGGTTTGACGCCAGTTGTCTGAAGTACCTACCGTATCCCATTCATAACTTGCACCATTGAATTTAGGATCATTCATCCAGTCATACTGACCATGCATGACATTATGACCTAATTCCATGTTTTCCATAATTTTGGCAAAGCCTAACAAGCCTGTACCCAAAACCCATGCTGGCGGGAACCATCCTGCGAACAATAAGGCACGACCTGCCATTGAGCTATAACGAATGGTTGAATAAACACGGCGGATGTATTTAGCATCTTTTTCGCCAATATCATCCAAAACTTCTTGTTTAATGGCGTCTAATTCACGTGCAAGCTCATCTAATTCAAATTGAGTGAGTTCACGGTTTTTAGGATTGCGGAAATATTCTATTTTTACTGGCATATTCATAATCGGAACTCGCTTATAAATCAATAATTAAATCGGTTTGTGCTGAATTGACGCAGATTTTCAATTGGTTATTCGGTTCGCTGTTTTGAACACCATCGACCAAGTTTTTAGTTGAACCTTCAGCCTTGTTGCATACGCATTTATGGCAAATTCCCATACGACAGCCGTATTTAGGTTTAATATTTTGCTGTTCCAGACTTTCTAAAATGGACTTGCCTTTTGGAATGGTGACAATCTTTTTCGATTGGGTCAGTGTAACTTGTACCAAACCAACATCGTCACTTAACACAGGGGTCATGCTAAAAGCTTCTGTTTTCAGCAAAGCAGCTTGTGCAAATAATTGTTCAGCTTGCGTGGTAAAACCCGATGGGCCACATGCAAACACTGCACTTTGCTCGATTTGTGCCAAGTCTTGTAAATGTTCTGCATTTAAACGGCTGTGCGCCACACTCGGCTCTTGGGTATAAAACACTTGAAATTTAAAGTTTGGATATTGTTGTGCCCATGCTTCAAACTGTGCTTTAAATGCTGCGTCTGCAAAGGTTTTTACCCAATACATTAAAGTTACTGGAGTGCTACCAAGACGACCTGATTTCGCCATGTCTTGTAGCAAACTATACATTGGTGTGATACCACTACCCGCTGCCAATAGAATTAAAGGCTGGGCTTGTGCAGGCAATTGCATATCACCATAAGGCGCACCAAATTCCAAAGTATCACCAACTTTGGCTTGCTCAACCAGCCATGTGCTGACTTTGCCCTGATCAACTTTTTTTACCGTCAATAAAACGTGTTGTGCATCAAGCTGAGTCAAACTATAGGTTCGCTCATAGCGTACGCCTTGAATTGTCACATAAACAGGATGATGCTGCCCTGCTGCGCCAATTTGGAATTTTTTATTGAATTTCAAAGTAAAGCTCACTACACCTTGTGCAGCGGTATCTTTTTTTACAATTTTGCCGAGTGACTGATTCACCGACCATAATGGATTTACTTTTTGCAACCAGAAGTTTGCTGCATAAGGGTCTAACACAGCCGTTGCAAGACTGCTAAGGGGAGATTTTCTTTTTTCAGTTAGCTGCATGATTCAGCACCACCCGATGAAATTTTAATTATTATACACATGTATATATATTTGTATATACACTTGTATTGTTTCTAATCATTTCACAAGTACTGGCGCAGCCGCTATAATGCCTCTAAGCTTATAAATTATTGAAAATATGACTCAGCCTGCCATGAAAACAAACCATGATGTGACTTTTCCAGAATCTGAAACGGTTCGTGAGCCTCTTGTCGTGCGTACGGTTGGGCGTAAAGCCACCATTACCAAACTAGAATTATTTCAGGCAGCATTAAATTTAATTGGCCCACAAAAAAGTATCGCATCTTTAAGTTTACGTGAAGTTGCACGTGAAGCAGGCATCGCACCAAACAGTTTTTATCGTCATTTTAAAGATATTGATGAACTCGCGATTGAACTGATTGATCGTGCAGGTGTGGTGTTACGTCAAATTTTGCATGAAGCACGTTTAAAAGCATCTAAACAAAACAGTATTATTCGCAGTTCGGTTGAAGTATTTATTGAACAATTAGATACAGATGAAGGCAATTTAAGTCTGTTACTGCGTGAAGGTTATACAGGTTCAACTTCTTATAAACTTGCTGTTGAGCGCCAGTTAAATTATTTCCAGCAAGAATTACAGGATGATTTAATTCGTTTGGAGCGTTTGAATAATAGCAAGTTGGCGCATCCTGACATTGCAGCCAAAGCCATTACACAACTCGTATTTAATATGGGCGCTAAAGTCATAGACATGCCGACTGCAGCACGTAAAGAAACTGCCGAACAAACCATGATTATGATTCGTATGATTTTAGAAGGTGCACGTCATTTGGATGATGCCAAAATTCGTTAACATAACACACGATAAATCGGGCGATTTTCCTGAATCAGGTCACGCCCGTTTGAGCATTTAATTGCTAGACTTCGCTGTTAAGCGTGTTGTTTTTGAATTAATTGCTGCACATGTGTTGCCGTGGTTTCAGGATTTTCCAAAGGAAACATGTGTCCTCCCTCGACCACACTAAACTCAATTCCATAAGTTTTTTGCATGCCTTGCGGTAAACCTTGCAAATAAAATGGGCTATGCCTTGCTGTAATTAAATGCACAGGTACATCTGGGGCTTTGCGTGGTGTGCGCCACCACCATGCAGGTACGGTTCTAAAAATTTCAGCTTCTACCCGTTTTGGAATTGTTAAAGTCACACCACCTCTTTGTGCATCGACTTGTATGCCGCTGGCAAAATAATCTTCAAAACATTGTGCATCAAATTTTTTAAATAAACGGTTATGCCGCAAAGCTTGATAGGCTTCTGCATGGCTAGCCCAATGATCTCGACGCTTCATGGTCACGGCGGCAGGTGTGAGTTGATCTACATATTTCAGTTTAAATTTTTGTAAAATTTCAAATAATGCCGACTTCGATCCAATCACAAAAGGTGGATCCATAATAATCAATTGAGAAAATAAATCTGGACGCTGATAGGCACACATCAGGGTTAATAATGAACCAAAAGAATGCCCTAAACCAATCACTTGTTGCTTTGGAAACTGCTGCTCAATGTCCTGAATCACTTGATGAATCAAATAGGTCCACTTATAGGTCACAGGAAATTCTGCTTGCATACCAATCAGTGGAATTGCCTTTAAATGATAATCTGCTTCAAAACATTGGAAAAACTTTTGATAACTGGCAGAAGGAATACCATTGGCATGGGTAAAATGAATTGCAGCTTTAGTCATTTAAAATACGCTTAAAAGAAGAATATCGGGTCTGTGACTTGATCTATGCGTACGCGCTTACAGATTCAACACTTGGCACATCAATCATAGATAAAAGATCAACAGCCTTTAAACTACGCATACCACTGGGTTTTGCAAATGACTGGAATGCTGAAAAAGATGAATTATGAGTCATTTTAATGACACATAAGCACTGGTTGCTACTTTGTTTAAGTCCGTGATGTGAAAAATCTCGCACAAAATTTTTATTGCGATATTAAAAAAGCACCCGCTAAACTGCTCCGTAAAAATGAGGCGCAATGCCCAACTTAAAACGTGCAATTTAGAAGATGCCAAATATTTAAAAAAGTGATTGATTAAAACCGACTCAATACAAATACACCGTCTAGACACCTGTATTGAATGCACTCTTTATGGCTTTACCACCACCATCACCTGAATTGCTTCAGGCGTGACCGACAAACCATCTAATAATGCAACACCTTCTTTTTGCAATTTCTGTAAACGTGTAATTTCATCTTCACGAATACTTGGGTTAAATTGCTTCAAATAGCTTAAACGGTCAATTTCATATTGCCATTTTTTGCTATATACATCTTTAGCTTGTTGCTTAAATTCAGGCAATGCAGCTTTAGCCAACTCCAAAGCCTGTGTATAACGCGCTTCAATCGCGTCACGGCGTGCTTTCACCACTTGACGACAACTGTTGCCATCTAAATGATGTAAATAAGGTTTTAAAATTTCAGGGGCAATTTTTTGCGATAAATCCTGCCCTTTTTCGCTCAATAAGACACGAATGAGTTGCTGTGGCAAGCTTGATGGCAAATTCAGGGCTTTAGGTGCAATGACATCCACTTTGAACCAGACTTCGAGCAACACAGAACCTTGTGGCAAAGCGGCAGATTTTAATACCGCAACGTTGGTGCTACCAAAACCTTGTGTATTGATCATTTCCATCACGCTTTCTGTGAATGGATGCTCTAGGGTCAAATACTGTGCATCTTCACGAATTTGCGCCTGATCCCGATAGAACGTCGCGGTCATGCCTTCTTCGTCTAAGGTCAAACCTTGCACTTGCATTTGATCAGTTGGTTTAATAATCACCGTGCCATTGCTTTGTTCATCGAAGTCAATATTGGTCGATGCCATAAAGCGCTTCATAAACATAGGCAACGTGGTATTGTCGTCGTAATCTTCTAAAGCTTGTACAATTTCCTGCGCCACCACAGGACGGCAAGAGTTGTATTCCAACAAACGATCTCGACCCGCTTGAAGTTCTGCTTCCAAAGCTTCACGCTGCACACTGACTGCTTCCAGTAAATCTTCAAACTGTTGTCCTAAATCTGCAAGTAAGCAGTGTTTTAAATCGACAATAAAGTTTTCCTGCAAGGTTTGTGCAGTGGGTGAAATATTGCTGAAAATATTGAGTGCTTCGTTATACCAACGGAACATACGCTCTTGCGCAGTCCCCACCAAATACGGCACATGAATTTGAATACGGTTTTCTTGACCAATACGGTCTAAACGACCGATACGTTGTTCTAACACGTCGGGATTGGCAGGTAAGTCAAACAAAATCAGGTCTGATGCAAACTGGAAGTTACGCCCTTCTGAACCAATTTCGGAACACAATAAAATTTGTGCACCATAAGAATCTTCTGCGAAATATGCTGCCGCTTGGTCACGTTCTAACAAGCTCATGCCTTCATGGAACATTGCAGTACGAATACCTGCATGTAGGCGCAGCGCATTTTCAAGGGCTTCTACCACAGGGCCGCTACGCGCAATTAAAAGCACTTTTTTATGTTTTAAGTCGCTACGCAAACGCTCCATTAACCACATTACACGCGGGTCAGTTTCCATCCAACTGCCATCGAGCTGTGCTTCTTCTGGCCACATTTGTTCACGTAATTTACCATCTTTAGACCAGTTTTCTGGCGCAGGTAACGGCGCAGGCTGACAATCACGACCTGGGAAACCTTGAATTGCTTCACGGGTATTACGGAACAAAATACGCCCTGTACCATGACGGTCTAATAATTCGTGGATGGCACGGAAACGCTGCTCTGGGTTATCTTCAATGCGATGTCCCAACAAGCCTTCCAGTGCAACCAAATGGCTTTCTTCCAATGCGGCATCTGACATTAAGACTTCGGCAATTTTTGCCGTATGTTGATATTGCGCTTCTTCATCCAAGAAACGGTCTAGTGAACTAAAACGCTGCGGATCGAGTAAACGTAAACGCGCAAAATGGCTTTCTACACCCAGTTGCTCAGGCGTTGCAGTGAGCAATAACACCCCTGCGGTTTGTTCAGCTAATTCTTCGACCAGATCATAACGGTCATTACCACCTTCTTCTTCGCTCCACATTAAGTGATGCGCTTCATCGACCACCAGCAAATCAAAACCTGCTTCTAGGGCTTGTTCGCGTAAGTCATCGTGGTCAATCATTAAATCGACTGAAGCAATGATGCATTGTTCGGTCAAGAATGGATTCAGGTCAGGATCGTGTTCTTTAATAGATGCCGTACGGGTTAAATCAAACAAAGAGAATTGCAGATTGAAACGGCGACGCATTTCAATCATCCACTGATATTGCAGCGAATCAGGTACCAAAATCAGGATACGTTCCGCACGTCCTGTTTTGAGTTGCTGATGGATGATCAAACCTGCTTCAATGGTTTTACCTAAACCAACTTCATCTGCCAATAAGACACGTGGCGCAAAACGCTTACCGACTTCATGTGCAATATAAAGTTGATGTGGAATCAAACCTACACGCGAACCCACCAAGCCGCGCAGTGGGCTACTTTGCATATTGGCTTGCATCAACAAGGCTTCAATACGCAAGTCGTACCATTCTTTATAGTCAATTTGGCTGGCAAGCAAGCGGTCTAAGGGTTTTGAAAGTTGGATACTTGCACCAATACGGGTTTCATTCAGTGATTTCTTTTCTTCACTGCCATCTTGCAAACGACGCACCACGTTATAACGCAATACGCCATGGCGGTCTTCGACCGATTCAACCGTCCACGCATTGCCTTCTTGGTCTTGAACTTCATCATTTACATTAAAAATGATACGCGATAAAGGTGCGTTATTGCGTGCATAGACACGGGTTTCATCACTTTTAGGGAATAAAATGCTGACCGATCGCTCATCTACATCAATCAGAACACCAAGTCCTAATTCCGTTTCTGTGTCTGATAACCAACGTTGACCAATAGCAAACTGCTGCAATTTTTCCACCTTTATTTAGAAGTTAGGACGTATAAATTTTTGCGCAAAACCTGCTGAGTATTTGAGCAAAAATTCAGGGCGTATAGCAATATATTTTGACATAAAGCGCACTAAAAAGAGAGCCTAAAGCACAGGCTTTGCGTAATCTTTTTCGCTTAAAATGGGACTGGGCAAGTAAACTGTACACGTTGCTCAGTTTGTGGATGCAGAAAACTTAATTCTGCTGCATGTAAACACAAACGAGGCATGAGTTGTTGCTGTTCGGGCGTGGCATACAAAGTATCACCAATAATTGGATGACCTAAATATTGCATGTGTACTCGCAGTTGATGCGAACGACCTGTGATAGGCGTCAGTTGCACACGAGTCACAATTTGCCCCTGCAATTCAAATTGCTCCAATGCACGCCAATGCGTTAACGCAGGTTTGTTATGGGTTGCATCGGCAATGTGTAATGGAGGATGTGCAGGATCATAGACCACAGGCACATCTACAGTGCCTTCACCTTGCAGTTGCCCTGCCACCAATGCCTGATAGGTTTTATCGGTTTGGCGTTCTTGAAACTGACGCGAAATTTGTTTTTGCGCCCATTTCGTGAGTGCAAATACCAAAATACCCGAAGTATCACGATCTAAGCGATGAATCAGCAAAGTGCGCGGCTCAATTTTAACTAGACGACTCATCACACAATCTTGCAAATCTGCTGTTTTACCTGGAACGGTGAGTATGCCAGCGGGTTTATGTATCACCATAAACTCATCGTCACGATGAATCAGGTGTTCGCTTAGAAAATTACTCAATTTCAATTCCGGGCCGATCGTGAAAACAAGGCGGCAATAATAAAAAGCCTGACACAGAATTACAATGCAAAATACATCAATTCCCGATGAATTTTCCGATTTACATTCCTGAATCAGACAATCTGCTGAATTTTAAATCAGCCTGCTTTTAGAAATGTGGGTTTTATAGCATGCAGGAGGCTTTGTTGCATAAATATTTTTTAAGATACTGTTTTAAAGGTTTTTAAAATTTGGATAGAAAAATACAATGAAATCATAGTGCAAGATAGTTGCACAACAAAGCCGTTCTGAAGCTATATCTTTGATGGCGGGAGCAAATGAAGTAATAGGATTCATATTTAGTTTGACCAGGCTATTTTAGTGTTTAACAAGACGCTGATCTAAGCCTTTGATATTAAATTGAAGAGTATGTCTTCAATTTAACCTAAAGCATAGATATTTTGGAGATATCTATGCCTTTTAGGACAGTGTTAAGCAGAGGTCAAATTACGCCTTCATTTCCGCAAATGTTTCTTTTGCAGCTTGAATGGTGTAGGCAATATCTTCATCACTATGCGCAGATGAAATAAAGCCTGCTTCAAAAGCAGATGGCGCCAAGTTCACACCACGTTGCAACATTCCGTGGAAGAATTTACGGAAAGCATCGACATCGCAATTCAGCATAGAATCAAAACTGGTGATGTCATCTTGGTCAGTAAAATACAAACCAAACATAGCACCGACTTGTTGCGTCTTGAACGGGATACCTGCTTCATCTGCCGCAGCTTGTAAGCCTGCCAACAATTTTTCCAGTTGCGCAGTTAAATTTTCATAAAAACCTTCGGCACGTAAATGTTTAAACATTTCAATGCCCGCACGCATCGCCAACGGGTTACCAGACAAAGTACCTGCTTGATACACCTTACCTAATGGCGCAATACATTCCATGATTTCGCGTTTACCACCAAATGCACCTACTGGTAAGCCAGCACCAATAATTTTACCGAGTGTGGTCAAGTCTGGTTTAACATTATAATGCGCCTGAGCACCGCCTAAGCCAACACGGAAACCTGTCATTACTTCATCAATAATAAAGACTGAGCCGCGTTCATCGCAGACATCACGAATTGCTTGCAGGAAACCATCAATTGGTTTAACCAAGTTCATGTTGCCCGCAACTGGCTCAACAATCACCCCTGCAATTTCAGCACCAAACTTTGTAAAACATTCTTTTAAGGTGGCGATATCGTTATACGGTAAAGTCAGCGTATGTTTAGCAAAATCGGCAGGAACACCCGCAGAAGTCGCTTCACCTTCACCACTGGTTAAAAGTCCAGAGCCTGCTTTGACCAACAGCGAATCTGAGTGTCCATGATAGCAACCTTCAAATTTGACGATTTTGTCACGACCTGTATAACCACGCGCCAAACGAATTGCGGTCATGGTGGCTTCTGTACCTGAGTTGGTCATGCGAACCAACTCAATTGAAGGCATAATTTCGCAAATAATATCGGCCAAAGTCGTTTCATGCACCGTTGGCGCACCAAAACTCAAACCATCTTCAGCTGCAGCTTGCACCGCCTGAATAATAGCAGGATGGGCATGACCTAAAATCATTGGTCCCCAAGAACCTACATAGTCGACATAGCGTTTGCCATCGACATCGTACAAATAAGCACCTTTGGCTTTTTCAATAAATACAGGGGTTCCGCCTACCCCGTTAAATGCGCGTACAGGTGAATTGACCCCACCTGGAATATGCTTATTGGCTTGTTTAAACAATTGTTCTTGCTTTGGAGATAAGCTCATGGAGGCACTCAACTCAAAAAATAAAATAAAAAATTAGCTGTCTGCTTTAAGTGTCTGCTTTGAAAAGTGCAGACCAATCATAAACACGCTGTGCAACAGTATGCATCGGACGTCTTAATATATCACTAATCACTGCACATAAATCGGCACCTGCTTCAATGACAGGCTGACTGTTTTCAACAGTTAAACCACCAATCGCGCAAATTGGCACATTGAGTTGTTGCTTCGCCAGTGTGAGCGTGTCTAATGTAAGTGTACTTGCCTCAGGTTTAGTTTCAGTTGCATAGACTGCACCAAAAGCCACGTAGTTTGCACCATCGGCAATGGCTTGCTCTGCCAATTCAATCGAGTTATTACAACTGCGACCAATCAATACATCTTGTGGTAAACGTGCAACCGCTTCAACAATAGAGCCATCTTCTTGACCCAAATGTACGCCAACACCATATTTCACTGCAGTTTCAAGATCATCATTAATCACAAATGGCACTTTGTATTGATCACACATCGATTTCATATATTCAATTTCGTATGCCTGCTGAGCTTGAGGCACATTTTTACGGCGATATTGCAACACCGCGACTTCATAAGTTGCCATCGCCCCTTCTAATTTTGCCAAAAGCAGTTCGATAGGATCATCATTGGTAATCAAATATAAACCGCGCATAATCTCAGCCACAAATAATACAAGGTCTGTATTATTACACATTCAGGCGGCATGTGTCAGAACCTCAGGCTCAACAAGTTTTTTATATAGGCTCTATAAGCTTCTATTTTGTTTGGGTTTTATTGAGTCAAAAACTTAAAAATACCAAATTCTAGTGATAGCGCTAAAAGATAGATTTAGCTTTAATTGAACTGCGCAAAACAAGAACTGCAACCAGTTCAATAAGATATGGATTTTAAAATCCATACGGGTGACTACAGCGAATAACGACATATTTAGGTCGCCCATTTAGACACATGATCATTTGTGCCAGAGCGCATGTGGGGATGCGACAAATGATCATGTGTCTATATTTTTTCATGCCGCTCTATCAGTAACCTGCTTGCTCTATATCCTTGCTTAAAGATGAATGATTTCTGATTTAACACCATTCTGAATATAATTTTTCACATAAAAAAAGCCTAGAGAAAGGTCACTCTAGGCTTGGAAAGTCACAAACTTTTATCAATAAATTTGATGACACATTATTAGAATATTCACTCTATCATTTCAACAAAAAATTAATTTTATTTGTACATTTTTTATGAAAATAATCACATATCGTTTAGTTTTTGCCTAAACGGTATAACTAAGCGCTCAATTCAACTTGGAATTTTATCTTTAGCACGATCTTGCAAACTTAAATGACCACGTAAAACATCTGCAAACATCCGCCAGTCTGAAATAAAACTATACACAGGCTGTTTAAAACTGGCAGGTTTATTTTTTTCAAAAACAAAGTGCCCGACCCATGCACAAGCATAGCCTGCCAGCAAACCATAGAGTACATATTTGGCTTTTTTATGGCGTATGGCTTTACTCACACAATATAAACCGATACTACTGCCAACAACGTGCAAACGACGGCTCATAATGTTGCGGTGTTCAGTTAAATAAAAACGGTAAAATGTTGAATAATCCTGAATTGGCAATTCAAACTTGGGATCTGGTGTCGGCTCAAATTCGGGGTTTAATGCTGCGTTCATGTTCATCATCCTGATGTTTATAGGTTTGAATTATTTTTGCTACGCTCAACGACACTTTAAACTAAGCCAAAAAAAAACCAAACTCAAGGGTCTGTTGACACTTCGTCTATGTTTGCGACAACGCATATTTTTCAGCTGATATAAGGCATGAGACAGGAAATTTAGTCGTTCTAAATAACTGACTCATAACGCAATAGCAGCAAAAAATATGCTTGTCCTGAAAGGCTGTGGCTAAAACTTTCTCAGATTGCGTTATGAAACTTGGCAATAGTCTCGCTATTCCCTACGTTTCATGCCTGATCTGCTCAGTTTTAGCCTACAGCGCAAGCCATTTAGGAAATGCCAACAGACCCTAAAAAAGCCAAGGTCAAGCCTTACTTCTTGGCATATTTTAGTTACAATCAAACGCACTTTTGCAAAACCTTCGTTCTGCAATTTTCACACATTCATAATACCAATTTGTTTGCCGCTGCTTTGGCGCAACATGCTTTACGTTCAGGATATTTTTCATGGTCGAAGTTGAATTAAAATTTCAAATTCCAGTCGCACGTCGTACTGCACTACTCAAAACTTTAGACCCGAAAAAATCGACTCAAATTCCATTAAAAGCACGCTATTTTGATACATCTACGCACAGCTTGGCGCATCATGGCATGGCGTTAAGACTGCGTTTAGAAGGTGAGCAATGGGTACAAACTTTAAAAGCGGCAGGTCAAAGTCATTTTCATAGTTTTGAACATAACCATCCACTTGCGCCAACTGAAAATCCAGATACTCCACCACAACTTGATCTGCAAATTTATCAAAGTATTCCCGAAGCACAACAATTGCTAAATCAAGCTTTGGGACAAAATTGGGATCAGTTGCAACTACAATTTGAAACCGATATTCAACGTACCTCACGACTAATGACCGTTGAAGATACTGACATTGAAATCAGTTTAGATGTTGGTCACATTCGTTGTGCAGATGCTGAAGTTGAAGTACATGAAGTTGAGTTTGAACTGAAACAAGGTTCAATTCAGCAATTGCTGGCTTTTAGTTTTGAATGGGTGAAAAAATTTCATTTATGGCTGGATGTGCGCAATAAAGCAGAAATTGGACATTTGCTTTCTGTGCAGCAAAAAGTCAGCCCTGCGGCTCAGAGCAAAGAATTTCAATTCAGTAAAAAAGACCATGCCGACCAAAATTTACGCCTGTTAATTGCACAACAATTACAGCATTTATTGCCCAATATTGCCGCAATTTCTGCTCAAGTTGCCGAACAAAGTCATATTGATCAGGCGCAGTTCGCTTTGCAACATTTACAACTAACACTATCCTTATTTAAAGATTGGTCGAAGCATTTAGGCGATAAATGGGCCATGCAAATTGCAGCATTTAAACAACATTTTGATCACCTGCAGCATTTGGAACACATGCAAGCCACACTCGGCGCATTTTTACAGAACCCGACGACTGCAGAGAACCTAAAAAAAGATACCTTGTACGCCCAAGAAAAATTGGTCAATTTAGTCCGTTCAACGCAAAATGTGCATCACTATTTAGAATTATTGATGTTTAGTTTAGCCGCGAGCGATCACTCAGGTTTAGACTTAAAAACTGCCGCACAAAACACGTTGCAACAGCAATATAAGCAGTTGCATGAACAATTACAGCACAGTGATATTCACGATTTTGAAAGTTTAGATCAACTGGCTTTGCGTATTCAGGAACTAAAATTTAGCTTCCCCATTTTGACACATATTTATGATGTCAAAAATTTGCAGAAATATAGTAAAGCTTTGAATGATGCACAGCTTGCAGCACAGGAATATCAAGTGTTGGCATCTTCTGCAGCATACATTCAACAAACTGAATTGGAAGCGAGCGACTGGTTTGTTTTAGGTTGGCTCACTGCAAAACAGGAAGTGTATGCACAGCGTTTATTGGAAGCGACAGAACAATTTATGGTGAGCCGTAAATTCTTAAAATAAGTATCCTTAACATCCTCAAAGCACACGCTAAAAATACTGCAATACAACGGCAGCCTTGTGAATATTCATTCGGCTGCTTTGTGTTAAAAACTGAATACAAATTATTTTATTTTTCAAGCTTTTGTTCACAGTTCTCCCCTTGTTCATTTATAGATTTACACTATAGTAAAGAGAACTTATCTTGTTTCATCGAGGGCATTCCCGATGTGTGAAATAGAATTAAAATTTCAAATTCCACACAACTATCGTGCGGCATTTGAAAAAGCATTTAAAAAGAACAAACTGGTTCAACAACAACGCTTATGGGCTAAATATTATGATAGTCCTGAACAGCACTTAGCCAAGCAACGCATTGCCCTGCGTCAGCGTTTAGAGGGCGATATTTGGAAACAAACTTTAAAAGCGCCTAGTCCACAACATTATGAACGCTTTGAGCTTGAACATGAATTAGGACATGATGCGCCTGAATTGTGTGATTTGGCATGTTATGAAAATCATAAACAAGCACGAAAGATTTTAAAAAAAGCCTTAGACGGTTCAGAGGTAGATTTAACCCTGCAGTTTGAAACCGATGTTTTACGCTACAGCCAATTGGCACATTATAAAAACAGCCAAATTGAAGTTGCTTTTGATTTAGGTGAAATCCGCCAAGGCAAAAATTCGGTTGAAATTTACGAAGTTGAGTTTGAACTGAAACAAGGTGAAATTGCAGACTTAATTGCCTATATTCAGCCGTGGATTAAAAAATATCATTTATGGCTCGACACACGCAGTAAATCGCAGCGTGGCAATATGCTGTATAACAATGAAACCATGATTCCTGTACAGCAGCAAAGTACCTTGCAATTGCAACACCCCGAAAATATGCATGAGTTGTTGGCGCAAATTACCCAGAATTGTTTGGCACACTTGCTGCCAAATGCAACTGCGATTGCCAGTCAAGATTATGCCAGTGGGCATGTGCATCAAGCGCGTGTTGCCATTCGACGTTTACGCAGTGCCTTAAAAATTTTTGCTGAATATGATGCGTTGGCAAATAACAATTGGGAAAGTCAATTGGCGACACTTTTTCAGCAGTTAGGTTCGACCCGCGATCAAGATGCTTTGCGCGAAAGTCTGATTCCGCAACTTGAAAATGCAGGCTCACCTATTACCGAACTACCACCTGCAGCATCTGAAAACATTGCGATTGATGCAATTTTCCGCTCACCGACCACAACCTTATTACTGTTACAACTTATGAGTTTTGCACATTCGGCTGCGATTGCAGATGCAGAATCAAAACCATTCAAAAAAGTATTACGTAAACGCTTGCAGAAAATGCATCAACAAATTTGTGATGATACAGGTCATTTCCAAACCTTGGATGTGGAATCTAAACACCGCACGCGTAAGCGTGTAAAACGTTTACGCTATACCGTGGAGTTTGTGAGTAGTTTATTTGCAGAAGATGACGTCAAAACGTATTTAAAAACCCTAAAACCATTACAGGAAACTTTAGGGCATTTTAATGATTTAATGGTGGCACAAGGTCTATATGAAAGCCATGCTCAAACTGAACCGAAAACATGGTTTGTATTGGGTTGGATTGCGTCGGAAGAACGTCATATTTCCATACAGATTGAACAGGATTTACAGCAGTTTGCTGAAAGTCAGCCTTTTTGGTCGTAGTTGAAGTTTGATCATCAATCAATGATCACATTTAAGCTCAACAGGGATTCATTTCATGTTGAGCTGATTTTTTATATCTTAGATTAGTATTTAATCTGCAAATTCCAAACTTTCTAAAAGATTAACGATATTTACCAAATACTTTCCATGTTTGGTTATCTGCCAAAGGGTCTTGATAACTGTCACTACGCTGCTTACGTGGCTTATCTCGGGCATCGACCAGTTCAAAATATGGTTCGACACTTAATACAATACCATTCACATAAAAACGGGTGCGCGTGTAGTCACTTTGCCCATGCTGAAACACATAAGTACGCAAATCAATAAACTCACGATGTGCCACCAGTGCTGCATTGTCATCACTGTCTAACCAACGCTGCATGAGCTGAATTTCCTGCGGTTCAAATTGCCCACATTTTTCGATCAGGCTGGCAATCCCCCGAAAAGTTTTCGATTCTTTGGCGCGGGTTTTATTCACTCGAATCCGATCGACATGAAAATAAAATAAGGGCAAGTTCAAATGACTGGGTAAATGCACCGCATCAATGACTGCATCTTGCATAAAAGGCTGAAATAAATCCTGTGCACGTTCAATCAACCCTGTCCATTGTTTATAGTATTCTGCTACTTCTGCGCGTGTTCCATAATAAATCGGCAAGCCTTCAACATGGGCAAGTTGCACGGGTGGCCAAATATTTTGACGTAATAAAGCAATGTCGCTTTTTAAACTTTGTACCGCAATCGCATCTTGCATCAACCACTCCAATTTTGCTTAGGCTATTTTTAGCTTAAGGCAAAGGTTTTGTTTCTGCAAGGCTTTGCCTATAATGAAACATTCAGATTTTTAGCTTAGGAAAAATTCATGGTTCAAAAGATTGAAGCAACCGATGTAACCGAAGAAGAAGCATTAAATGCGGCTTTTTTTGAACGTGCCGATGAATTTATTAAACAGGCCAATGGCTTCTGTCATTTTGAAAAAGGCTCGACAGTAAAACCTGCCGAAATTCGTGGTCAGGTGAGTGCTGCCATGTTATTTGCTACTGCACGTTTTAATACTTGGGTGGCAGCCAATAATTTTAAAGATGGCAATGAAATGCGCGATGCCAAAGACCAAGTTATGTCATATATCTTGCAGCAATTTCAAATGATGCTTGAAGATAACTATGACGAATATTGCGAACAGTTTGAAAACTATTTGCGCTTCCGCCACAACGAAGAATTCCATACCCATAAACATGATCACGACCACTCGCACGATCATTAATTTTGCGTATAAACAAAGCCCTACAGGGCTTTTTTTATTGCGGCAATTTTTCAAATTTGTAGTTTTTCGATAAATAACCCTTCCCTTTTGCAACATGATGGCTTTGAATAGTGAAATACTAGCGTCATAAAAACAGGATGATTATGCAGAACCTAGGATTTGCACTCATTGATGCACATATTCATCAGTGGGATCCGTACAACACGCCGCACAGCGCACGACTTGCTGTTAAGCTTTTGGGCAAGCATCCCAATTTGCTAGATAAAACCATCCGCCTGATAAAACCAAAAACACTCATTGAAACTTTAGGACGCACCGAGCACGTCACATCGCCCTATTTACCTGAGCATTATGCCCGCGACTTAGGTTTTTATACGGCTGAAAAAGTTGTGCATATTGAAGCCAATTGGCACAACCATAAAGGCAAAGGTGTAGTTGGTGAAACCGAATTTATAGAAAGTCTGGATTTTAAAAATAATGGTTTGGCTTTGGGCGCGATTGTCGCCACTGCAGACCCGCGCGATTCTAATTTTAAGAAAATTCTCAAATTACATCACAAAGCTTCTCCGCATTTTCGCGGAATTCGTAAAATGGCAGCCGTGCATGAAGATCACGGGATTTTTGCTTGGGCAGACGAACCACACTTATATCGGAACAAAAAGTTTCTAAAAGGTTTTGAGGCTTTGGCGCAATATAATTTAAGTTTTGATGCATGGACGTATTCGACCCAATTGGGTGATGTCTTGGCATTGGCCAAACAATTTCCAGAAACTTCTATTGTGATTGACCATTTGGGCACACCCGCAGGACTGTTCGGGCAAGTTGGCACACATACAGGCGTGACAAAAACAGCACGAGAAAATATTCTATTTCGTTGGCAAGAAGATATTGCCGAGTTGGCACACTGCCCAAATGTTTACAGTAAAATTTCAGGGTTATTTATGCCTGTTTTAGGTCATCAATTTCACTTGCAAAAACGTGAAGCCTCAAAACAGGAAATTATAGATTTAACTGCACCACTGATTCAGCATGCCTTACAAAGCTTTGGAATATATCGGTTGATGTTTGCCTCAAATTTCCCAATGGATCGGGTGAGCACGTCTTTGGTCAATTTAATTGATGCAACCAGTGATATTGTTGCGGCTTATCATCCAAATGCTTTGCAGCAAGTATTTCATCATAATGCCAAACAGTTTTATCGCTTATAAAGCTTTAGCCAATTGAGCATAGATAGCAAACTTGAAGACAAAAAACGCATCGAAATGGATGCGTTTTTCTACTCAAAATTAATTGAATCTTTATTTAGACTGCGGCTTTAACGGAAGCACTTCAACATTGGCTTGACCATATTGATCGGCGGCTACTTCAAGCAAATGTTCTAAGCGTAAATATTTCTGAATCACAGCATCTACATCGGCTTTACTGAGTTTTGCCAACGCTTGATCACGTCGCTCACGGTAACGTAAATCACGACCTTGTTCTAATTGTGGCACTAACATACGGTGGATACTGCGTTCATCTTCCAAGGCAGTCACACGTTTTTTCAAAATATCGGCTTTTGCAGCTTCAACTTCTTGCAAGCTGACACCATCACGGCGCAATTCCTGCAACACTTTATGCACCGCCTGTGACACTTGAGCCGACTTGCCTGCACTGTATTGCGCAGAAATACTGAGCGCACCCGATTGTTCAAATTCACTTAAACTCAAACCACTACTAAAACCATAAACCAATGCATTTTTTTCACGTAATTCTTGCGCCAAACGTGAAGACAATTGCGATTCACCCAAAATATAACTCAGCACCATCATGGCAGGTGTGTCAGGATGATTCACACCCAAAGGTAAGGTCAATAAACTTTGATAACTGCCAAATTCGCGCTGTTCTGCCAATACATGCAACTTTTTCGCAGGATATGCCGTATAGGCTGAATCTAAGCGTTGATATGCTTCCGTATTGCGTGATTGTCCTAAACGCTGGGTTAAAGTTTTTTTGATTTGTTTCGGATCAAACTCACCTGTAATGGCAATCTGTGCATGATTCATGGCAAAAAATTGACGATATAACTGCTGCACCTGCGCTTGGGTTGCAGTTTGCAGTTGTTGCTTCGCAAATTCAGGCTCGAAGTGATAGCGTAAATCGCCCTGCGGATAAATTTCAATTAAACGCGCCATAGTCAAAGCTGCTACAGTTTCAGGCTCGGTATAAGGTCGTTCTAAACTGGATAAACTTTGAGAACGAATTAAATCAAACTGACTTTGCTCAAAACTTGGGTTTTGCATGACATCTAAAACAAAATTAAAAAACGCATTAAACTTTTCATTTTTTGCCACAATTTGAATATGAATCGCATTAGCATCGGCTTGTGCAAAAGCCGAACCACCTGCAGCAATTGACTGATCGGCGATGTCTTGCAAACTATGCTCTTGAGATGCACGCAGCAACAAATACGCGGTTAAATCTAAAATTTCGCCCTGCTTAAATAAAGATTGTGCCGTACCAAAATTTACCGAAATGGTGGCATAGGTTTTATCATCACGAGTTGCAGTTGGAAATAATGCATACTTGGCACCATTTTTTAAGCTGCCACGCTGAATCTTTTTTTCATTTTGAATCAAAGCTTGTTTAGATTTTTGCACATAGTCTGTCACTTCTTGCTGATAACTTTTCACATCTTTCAAAGGTGTAACAGGTGTATCTTGCTGATCTAAAGTTTTTGCTGTATTTAGATCATTTTTTGCTGTGAGTGCCTGTTTTTGATCTTCAGGTGTGGGCTGAATATCGCCAATGACCCGATGCTGTGCAGTGAAGAACTGTTTTAAACGCTGATTTAGTTCATCTGCATTTAACTGTTGAATATTGTTTAAATCACGCCAATATTGTGTCCAATCACCCTGATAAGCCACAGCATAATCACTCAAGCGACCACCCAAAGCCACCGCATCATTCATTACACTGTCTGCCTGATTTTGAATCAAGTTTTTGACGCGTTGTAACTCGGCATCATCAAAGTTTTTTGCCTGTTCGATGCTTTGATTCAAGCCAGTTTGTACTTGCTTAGCGTCGTGATTGGGCGCATACAACGCCCCCATCAGCACCAAATTAAAATCTTGATCTAACCAAGTGCTGGACTGCACCATCGTACTTTTACCTGTTTCTACCAGTGCTTGATATAAATGCCCACTCGGTTGCAACGTATGTAAATAAGGTGAGAGCACCAAAGCGGTTTTGATCTTTTCGTCATTGCCATTTAAATACAGATTAAATTTGGCCAGTTGACTGCCCTTTTGTACCACGAAATTTCGTTGCTGAATTTTGTTGCTGTCTAATCGTGGCACTTGTACTTGTTTGGGAATTTGTCGTGCTGCAATTGGACTAAAATGTTGATCAATTTGTTTTAACACCGCTGCCTGATCAAACTTGCCTGTCATCACTAAAATGGCATTATTCGGCGCGTACCATGTGCGATAAAATTGATTTAACTCCTGCATTTTAATGGATTGCAGTTCATTTAAATCGCCAATGGGTAAGCGTCCGAAATACTGATTGCCATAGGCCGATTTCCACACCTGATCTAACAAGACTGAAAACGGTTGATCCATACGCACTTCGCGTTCACGCTTTACAATCGCAATTTCGGCAGGCACATATTTTTCCTGCATGACCAATTTATCCATGCGTTCCGCTTCAAGATAAATCATCTCATTGACTGCGCGAGTTTCAGGACGAATGATGTTGGTGTATTTAGTCGAATAATAGTCGGTGCTGGCATTGTGCATTAAACTATATTGATCTAAACGGCGCTGAAATTCCTCGGCAGGTACATTTTCTGTACCTTTAAATGCCAAATGTTCCAACAAATGTGCCAAACCACCTTTGCCTTGGGGATCATTCAATGAGCCCGTTAAATACACCATATTCATAAAGACTTTATTTTCTTTTTGATTGGGTGCCAAAATGACTTTTAAGCCATTATCAAGTTGATATTCTTGTATTTCTTGCTGAGATTTTACTAAAACTGGCTGGGCGAAAACCACGCCATTGAATGCCAGTACACATAAAGATAAAGTGAGGGTTTTAAAACGTAGCAACTTCTTTTTCCCGATTGATTTCATTCTATTTTTGATTTGCCATCGAAAATGGCAATTTTCAACTTGAGCTTAACAGCATACCAAGCTGCGATTAAATCAACCGTAAAAATTTGCAAAATATATGATTTAAACCAAGCAAAACTTGCAAACTACTCTCATCTCAGCTTTTTTCCTATAAAGAAAGATGAAAACTTAATATGACAAAAATAAAGCAATGATCAATCGTAAATTTGACTATGCATTTGATCATTTTTAAAGGATGAAAGAAATCTAATGCAGGACATAGTTTAAATCATGATTTCGCCCTGCAAATATAGCTGTGCATAACCTGAAATTTCGATACGACCATTAGGCAACATCTTGCAATACAGTATGCCACCTCGGGCTGAAGCCTGATATGCCACAAGTTCGGTTTGCTGTAATTTTTCTGCCCATAGCGGTGCAATTGCAGTATGAATTGAACCTGTAACAGGATCTTCTGCAATGCCCATGGCTGGTGCAAAATAACGCGATACGCAGTCATACTGTGTATTTGCAGAGGCAGTAATCGCAACATCAACACTCGACTGTGCCGTAATGGCTGTGCGCAACTGTCCCAATTGTTTTAATAATTCAAGGTTAGGCTGTTCATCTAACACATCTTGTACCGATTCATATTCCACAATATAGGCTTGCGCATTGATATAGACGTTTTTAAATGGTTTAGTCAAAGCTTGGCGTAAAATATCGGGATAATCTTCAACTTGTTGGGCAGCACGAATTGGGAAATTCATGCAAATTTTGCCATCTTGCTGTTGCTGAACTGTAAAAATCCCCAATTTTTTCACATGAAATTGAATTGTCTTTGTCTCGGTATAATCCTTAAATAAAACAAAGCCGCTGGCAAGTGTCGCATGTCCACAAAAATCGACTTCTGTTGTGGGTGTAAACCAGCGAATTTCAAAGTTTTCCGCATCTATCATTTTGACAAAAGCGGTTTCAGACAGATTATTTTCCAATGCGATATTTTGCATTAAATCATCGGCTAACCATGTTTTACTAACAAGTACGGCAGCAGGATTGCCTTTAAATAATTCATGGCTAAAAGCATCGACTTGGTAAATTTTCATTAATGAACTCATGATCCTAAAAATATATACACTTATTTCATCTTAAGTTCTTTTCACTATAAGTGCCTAGCCAATTTCTATACTTTCAATCTGCCTAGTAGTTTGATTTTGGATTAATTCGGCATAAAGCGAGCTGTAATATCTAGTAAGTATGTTATTGGCTGTGATGCCAAGTTTGTAAAAGCTGCCTTCTTTATTCCAATATTTGATTAAGTAGAAGATTGCTTGTCCAGCATTTAATACGGCTTAATCGAGGAAAGACGGTCATTTGTATTCATTAGCTTTCATTTCGTAATAGCATCTTTATAGACCTATTAACAGGACTTGCATCAGGTCTTTAAATTGATTATATTGTCTGTACATATTGTGGAGTGATGCTAATGAACAACATTATTCACAGTCGATTTGTCGCTAGTGTTTCGAAGCTTAAAGAAAACCCAATGAAAGTCGTCAATGAAGGATTTGGTGAAGCTGTCGCTATTCTGAATAGAAATACCCCTGCTTTTTACTGTGTTCCTGCTGAGTTATATGAAGAAATGATGGACTTAATTGAAGATCGAGAGCTTATAAAACTGGCTGAACAAGTTGATACTACAGAAACAGTAAAGGTATCTATTAATGACCTACGAGCTAGAGTTCGCAGACGCAGCTCTGAAGAAGTTTGATAAACTAAATCCACAAATTGCTGAACAATTTATTAAAAAGTTGGAAGCAATCTTAGATTTTCCCAAGATACCTAAAAATAAGTTACGTGGATCTTCTGATCTTTATAAACTAAAGCTTAAATCTGCAGGATATAGATTGGTGTACCAAGTTATTGACGATAGGGTTCTTGTATTAGTCCTAGATGTTGATCGGCGAGATACTGTCTATAAAAATATGTAAGCTAGATTAGCCCTCAATTTCAGATTGTAGGGCTTTTTAGCGCTTAGCTTTCTAGTTTTTAATCGTTGTGATACTGCTGCTCATTTTGGCAAGCACACCAAAAAAATATTTATCAATAAGCAATACTTTCCCCCATTCTTATCGCATAATAGAGCCATCTCAAACGCACTGTATTTGCGATTTAATTGGAAATCGCCCGTTTTTCCTTTTAAATACTCTCAATTTTCCCAATTTATTGAATTTAAAGAAGCATTTCTTATGAAAATCGTCATCTTAAATAAACCATATGACGTTCTCTCTCAATTCCGTGAAGATGAAAAACATCTCACCATGTCGGCTTTTGTTGATGATCCAGACTTACGTTTAGCTGGTCGTTTAGATATGGATTCGGAAGGCTTGGTGTTCTTGACTGATCATGGCGGCTTGAATCAGTTTATTACCAATCCAGCCAATAAAAAATACAAAACCTATTTGGTTCAAGTCGATGGTGATGTCACTGAAGATGCCTTGGCACAATTGCGTAAAGGCGTGGAACTGAAAGATGGCATGACTTTGCCTGCGCAAGCGTATAAAGTCGATGAGCCTGAATGGTTGTGGGAGCGTGATCCTCCTGTACGTTTCCGTGCTTCTGTACCTACTTCGTGGATTGAAATTTCAATTTGTGAAGGTCGCAACCGCCAAGTGCGTCGTATGACGGCTGCGGTTGGTTTTCCAACTTTGCGTTTAATCCGCACCAAAATTGGTTCGATTGACTTGGTACAGTTGGGTTTACAACCCGGTGAAACTAAAGAAATCGAACCGTTGTTGTATCCTGATTTTAAAGATGTGCCTGCTGCTGAACCGTATCGCTCACGTTCATATGTGAAAAAACCAGGTGGTACGGGTGGCAAGCCAACCCATCAAAAGAAAAATAAAGATGGTACGCCTAAGAAAAAATCAGGTACGCCACGTATTTGGCAAATGGAAGAAAGTGAAAAGCCACGTCGTAAGACCAATGGTACCACACGTCCTAATACCAAAAGCCGTGGACGTCGGGCGCGTTAAATAAAAAGGAATAAGCTCACTCATTATAGTGGGCTTATTCCATTATTTTAAAGGAGTTCAGACTCTAGTATTTGAATATACTTTGGTAAATCCTGCTCTATAAGTTCACGAAACTTTTCAGTCAGAATTTTTCTTAATTTTTCTGTATCCCCACTTTCTATAAAATCACCAATATCATTTTCAGACAAAATTAATTTCTGAAATGACTGATGCCATTTAGGCTGTAAATTCTTGTCAACACGATTAAAAAAACTTTTGTGTTTGCGGTATATTTCAAAAAGCCTTTCACGAACTTCTTGTTCACCTGCTCCAATTTTTAAATCAAAATTAACAACATGATTTCTTATATTGAACTCATACAAATAAATAGTATTATTTTCTAAATTTCCATCCTTTGGAAACAGACCTTTATCCTTTAATTTCTCAATATTTTTATGCAAAAATATTGGTTGAAAGCGGACATAAGTTTTATTACTGTTATAAGGTAACAATAACTTCTCTTGCTCGATAAGTTCACGTAAAATATTACCAATTTCACTTGTATCATTTGGCGTACTATATTTAAAAACTAAATCGAAAGCAGACTTATATCTCTTATAGAGTTTTTTTGCGATATCTTCAATTTCTTTATTTTCATTCAACATAGATTTTAACGTCTGTAAATATTGCTCAAGAACAAATTTGGTTTTTTCAGCCAAATTAGCTGATTGTTTTAGGATTTTTTGTTCAATCAGCTTACTAATATGACCATAATTTAACTGAACATAATGTTTTGAATCCTGATCATTAATATTTTGATCTTCCAAAGACAAATAAATATAAATCTTATGTTTATAATCAGGATAACTTGTTTCAATAATATTTCTATATTTTCTAAGCTGACCTTTTCCTTCTCCAGAGTATATTTTATTTTCAATCATCATAAGTTGACAAAAATAACTAATCATGCGAAAAAGTTTTTTTAGTTAACAGATGTTCACACATGCCTCGAATTGTTTCTGTACCACTTAGTTTAGAACAGCGAGAACGACTCATTTTTCTGGCCAAGC
>NZ_VPEY01000070.1:0-1556 GCF_013416935.1 Acinetobacter sp. YH1901141
ACAAACAAAGAAGTGAAAAACTGATTAGAGCCGAATTTAAAAGAGCTAATAACTATATAAGTATGTTCAATCATGCGGCACTGCAAGGTGGTGAAGAATACTGGAACAGATTGAGCGAAATCAATCAACCAACCTTAATTGTACACGGAACGGACGATAAAATATGGCATTTTAAGAATTCAGCAGTTTTACTTGAAAAGATAAACGGCTCAAAACTAATAACGCTTGATGGAACCGGACACGAACTACATTTCGAAGATTGGAATAAAATTATTGATGGAATAACGCAACATACAACAAATAACAAAAGAATGAACAAATAGGGTATTATGTATTTCCAAATCAACGGTTTAGAGATTGAAGCTAATATCAATGTGTTCTTTGAATAACATCTTTTGGTGTTTTTTAATAATCATACTACGCAATTTTCTTTTATAAAAGGAAATATTGTAAACTAAATACGAAATGGTATCTTCATTAAATCATATCATCTCGGAGATACAGCGAAAAGAAAATACAATTTTGTTTTCTTAAAAACCAAAGACCAGGATTAACATCTTGGTCATTGTGCTTTTCAACCAATATCAACCAAAGCCACCAAAAAGATTACTTAACATAGGTTCATTGCCTGATTTTTTTATTCTTGAGACCTTAGCAGAAAATAATGTGATATGAAATATAAGGACATAGGAGAATCAGAGAAATTAGACCAAGTAATCAAAGAGATGAAAAATATTTTCAGAACTGTACCATATGGCGTCGATCACACAATGAAGGTGTTAGAAAATACACGGACGATTATTGAAAGAGAAAATGTAGACAGTCAGACTGGTTGTATTATAGAGTTAAGTGCTGTTTTACACGACATAGGTTCTGTGGAAGCATTACGCAAATATGGATCAATGGAGGGACATCTCCAAGAGCAGGAAGGAGTACCAATTGCAAGAAATATATTAAATGAACATAATTATGAACCATTCGTAATTGAAAGAGTATGTTATATAGTTGGAAACCATCATACGCCTGAAAAAATAGATGGAAAAGATTTTCAGATTCTTTGGGAGGCAGACCTTATTGAAAACATGCAAGTTATGGATTGCACTAAGGACACAGAAACCTTAAGACAATTTGTTTCAAAAAAAATCAAAACACAAGCGGGTAAGGCGCTTGCTTTATGTAAATACAGTCCTGCATTGAAGACCCTATAGTGATCAAGCAGATCCTTGATCACCTGAAGCACAAAGCCGAAACCAGCGGGACCAGGGCGTTACCCGAAAGCCGGGCGCCACCGGCTGAGCTGCTCCTGGGTCTGTTTGACTGACGAGCCTGAAGGCCAACGATACCAATCAAAATGCTGCGTTCACAGCGCCGCGGCAGGGATCCGCCGTGCTGGTTGTCGGAAAAGGAGCCGCTAGTGGGAAAGAGGAGGGTAAATTTTCAGCGTTGCTGGCTCCCCGTCAGCCGGATTGGGTTGCATCGCAGGGGTGTCGAAAGAGTCAACTGCGGTCCAAAGCTGTTGGACTTGGGTGAAAAGGGCGTTTATTCTTCCTATACGT
>NZ_VPEY01000071.1:0-1476 GCF_013416935.1 Acinetobacter sp. YH1901141
GTCGCGAACGTCGCCACCAGCATGGCCGACGCGCCCACTGCTTGAAGTAGACGGAAAGCGACAAAGGCCGGTGCAGTTGAAGACCAAGCTGCTCCCAGAGACGCAATGACGAAAGCCGTTGCGCCCGGCGATTAAGTTAATAAACATATTAAATCATTAATTAGTTTTTGTAGTTTAGAGAGTTTATTTCTTAGGGTTTCTATTCCTCAATTATTCCGTATCCTTCTGGTGCAGGAATCCCATGTTCCGAAGAACGACTGACTGATTCCCACTCTTTCCATGTAAATATACGTTTTTCTGCATTTTCAACAGCTAAATCATATACAAGGCTTCCCAGAACTAATCGGAGAGGCGGATTCTCACTATTAACCAGTTTCATTATAGCTTCGGCGGCTAACTTAGGATCACTATCCACCGATTCGTTTGAATATTGTTGGGCCAACTTTTCACGTAATGAATCATACTCTTTTTTCTGTGTAGTAAAACTCATTTTTAAGTATAGATTCGTCCAGTAACCTCCAGGTTCTACGATAGATACTTTTATACCAAAATGTGCAGCTTCTTGTGCTAAAGCCTCGCTAAATCCTTCTAAAGCAAATTTACTAGCGCTATAGATTCCCGACATTGGACCACTAATCAGTCCACCAATACTAGATATCTGGATAATATGACCTGATTCTTGTGCCCGCAAGTACGGCATAACAGCTTGACTTACCCATACTGTACCGAAGAAATTAGTTTCCATTTGGCTTCTAACTTCATCTTCACTAAATTCTTCAATCATTCCCATTACCATATTCCCTGCATTGTTAATGACAATATCGAGTCTTCCAAAATGTTTAATGGCAGTTTCCACTGTAGTCGAAACAGCACTTCTATCAGTAACATCAAGACTTAAAGGAAGTAACATTCCTTCAAACTGGCATTTTAACTCATTCAGTTTTTCAATATTTCTAGCAACACCAACAACCTTCTCTCCTGACTCCAATGCTTTTTTTGTGAATTCGTATCCTAGTCCACTGCTTGCACCTGTAATAAACCACACACGTGTATTTTCATTGTTATTAAATGTCATAAATAATCTCCTCCATTAATCATGTAATATTGGTATCATTCAATACCAATTTAAAACAAACAAAATAAAGAGCACAGGCAATCTGCCTATGCTCTAAATATAGAAATATAAAATTTCAACAGGATTAATCCGATTGTTGGTATCACAAATAAGCCATCAAATTCATTGATGTACCCTTTTCTACGAAGTGTCATGGGAGATCTCCCTTTAAAATAAAAAAGAGGAAGATTCCTCTCCCCCTTTTTACTATAACCGTATAATAAAGGTTTCCTATACGTATAGGAAGAATAAACGCCCTTTTCACCCAAGTCCAACAGCTTTGGACCGCAGTTGACTCTTTCGACACCCCTGCGATGCAACCCAATCCGGCTGACGGGGAGCCAGCAACGCTGAAAATTTAC
>NZ_VPEY01000072.1:0-1437 GCF_013416935.1 Acinetobacter sp. YH1901141
CTGGCAGTACTTTTATAATCATGAACGACCTCATATGTCAGTAAATGGTTGTCCACCTATTTTTAAACAATAACAAGGCTTTAGATTTTCTACCCATTAATTCAATTAAAAATGGGGGTATTACCATTGAAGCGTTAGAGAATTAAAAAAGATCGGGCGTACGATAGCGCATTTTTAAATATTTGATCATAAAAGAAGGTTGTTGTATTTTGTTTCTTAAGGTTGTAAATGGTTGCATGATTGGCTAAAATTTATTCCATAATTAATATGAGGAAAAAGCAATGTCACATGTAGCAGTTAAAATAGACAGCGATATTGTTGAATCAGCAAAGATTTACGGGATGGCTGAAAGTAGAAGTGCAACTAAACAAATTGAGTACTGGGCTAAAATTGGAAAAATCGCACAAGACAATCCCGATTTAACTTTTCAAGATATAGCAGATTTGTTGCTTAGTATGGCGCATGTCAAAGCAGGGAATACAACACCATATAGCTTTGGTTGAGTTCAATGAATATACAACAAACTCCCTTATTTGAACGGACAGTGAAAAAACTAACCAAGCAGCAGAAAAAAGATGTTGATAATGCCGTAATAACCGTTTGGAATAATCCTGATATCGGAGAAGCTAAAGTGGGGGATTTAGCAGGAGTATTTGTTTATAAATTTAAAATGGACAAACAGCTTGTGCTACTGGCTTACTCTGTGAGTGATGACGAAATCATGACACTCTATCTTTTAAAATTGGGCAGTCATGAGAATTTTTATAGAGACTTAAAAAGATAGGTTTACTTCAGGGTGCAGTACAAGTGCTTGTATCTTGCATTAGATCAATCAGGTCTTGAGCGACTAACAGAGTGAGCTGTTCTAGTCGTTGTAATGGATTGCCATCTAAAAAATATTTGTACTGAAAAGTTTGCTGCTGATAATGAATGGCGATAAAAAATGTCCCTACAGGTTTTTCTGGTGTGGCACTGCCGCCTGGTTTCAGTAACCCTGTGCATGCCACAATAAAATCTGCATGTTGAAATAGTTTTTTGCCTTGAACTGCCATGGCTTGTGTGACTTCTGCGGATTCAGCGGTATAGGTGGCAATTAAGTCACTATTCACATGCAAAATCTCACGTTTAATGCTTGGGTCGTAACTGACTAATCCACCAAGTAAAATATTGGCACCGCTATTTTTATAAATAGAAAACTGACTACATAAGTAACCTGAGCTGGCACTTTCAATAAAAGCCACAGTCTGTTGGCGTTGTTCAAGTATGGCACAGCATTGTTTGAGCATGATAAATCTGCAAGTGAATAGAATGGTAATCCTCCCTAAAAATAATTGAGTTTAAAAGTAGAAAATCGAATAACCTTGATTTAAGGAGATTTTCTATGAAAACATCTAAGTATTCAGACAGCTTGATCATGAGTATCTTGAAGCAAGCTGA
>NZ_VPEY01000073.1:0-1389 GCF_013416935.1 Acinetobacter sp. YH1901141
TCGGTTTTATCTGCATTTAGCCGTTCCAGTTCTAGATCAACCGCGGCAATATCTTCTTCAACCGCTTCATCCCACAGGTGGATTTGTTTTGCAGTGAGATGTTCGTTTTTACTGCCGAATTTGTGCTTTTTAAACAGCGCCAGTTCATGCTCGTATTTTTGATTGAGAATGGAAAGATGTTGAACTTTAGAATCTAATTGCTGATTGGTGACTTCAAGATGTTGAACTTTGGCATCTAATTGTTGATTTGATACTTCCAGATGTTGAACTTGAACATCTAATTGTTGTTTATCTTCTGCGAGTTGTTGATGCTGCATTGCCAACTGTCTGGTGAATTCCAGCAGTTGTTCATGGGTCAGTTGGCTTAAGTCAGGCAGCGTATTCATGACCGCAGTATGCCTGAGGTCATGAGAAGAATGAAATAGAACGTTTGGAGAATAGCAGAATGGAACAGCCTGGTTTAAAGCATCGTCACCACCTGCTGTCGTCCAATGCGCTGCCAGGGCAAACCTTGGATCAGTGCCTGTAACTGTTCCGGGCTGAGGGCCACGGTTTCGCCTTGGTGAACTTGAGCCCAGTGGAATTTGCCCTGTTCCAGCCGCCGGGCACACAGCCAGATGCCCAGTCCATCATGTACCAGCACTTTCATACGATGGCCACGTTTATTACAGAACAGGTAGGCGCAATGCGGTTTGATTGAGCCAAAGGCTTTCATAATCTGCGCCATGACCGTATCCATCCCTGCTCGCATATCCAGAGGTTGGGTGGAGAGCCAGATTTCATCAATGCGGATCATGTTGCAAGTACCTTGAGTAATTCTGCTAAAGCAGATATTTTCGATACTTGCCATTTCAAGCCAATTTCTGCTTTTGAGTGGGGTAAAGTAATTTGAACCGTTAACATGTCAGTAGGAGTAGGATCTAATGGTGCAGAGCAAGATAAGGCAATAAATGCAGGTTTATTCGGTAGTGGTGAGCGATCACTCCCTGGCTTACCATCAATTAAGCGAATCCATTTGGATACAAGATTTGTATTCAATCCATGTTGCAAAGCGACTGAAGCAATTGAAACGTCCGGTGCTTTACAAGCCTGAACGATCTGCTGTTTAAATTCAGCACTGTATGTTCTTCGTTTTTTCGCAAGAGATGCGATGGATGTCTGGTTATTTGTAGTCATAAATTTTAGTCCCCACTTGTTTCTAAGTGGGGACTAAATTAAGGCTTATAGGATGAATTCAGAAGGTGTGTTCAGCGGACGCTTACGTTGAATCGCCTAAGCAAGATAAATCGACAGCAACCAAATCGATTGGTATTGATCTAGGCTTAAAAGATATTGCCACCTGTTCTGATGGCACTGTAATTTCAAATCCAAAATTCTATCGAAAATATG
>NZ_VPEY01000074.1:0-1353 GCF_013416935.1 Acinetobacter sp. YH1901141
ACCACAGTCATTTTCAAGTTAGGAATACGGACATCGTAGAAAGACATCGCAGATGCATTCACAAAACGTAGGCGAATTTTTTCATTCGGTTTAAACATTCCTGTCCAATTTTGTTCAGGTGTTTTGCCATTAATGAGGAAGGTATAACCTGTAACATCCGACATGTCGGTTTTTAGCATACGCATCTGATTCCACATTTTGCGGTCAGACCATGTCGCTTTTATGCCATCACGTTTAACCTGCTTCCAAACATCACCCAAGGTTTCACGCTGATCTTGATAATATTCAGCTGAAATTTTAAGATCTTTCTGAATTTGATCACTGGTTTTTTCATGAAAATCTGACAACATCACCACATAGTCACGTTCAGCTTTTTCATGTGCTGCCAATGGTGTTTTACCTTTTGGATAAATCACAAAAGAACCATATAAGCCGTCTTGTTCCTGTCCTTTAGAATGAGCGTGATACCAATAAGTCCCGCTTTGGCGAATCTTGAATTTATAAACATACTCGCTTTGAGGCTTAATACCGTTAAAACCATTAAATCCTGGTACACCATCCATAATGCCCGGCAACAACAGTCCGTGCCAATGAATAGAAGAATCTTGGTTTTTTAAATTATTTTTCACGCGAATGATGGCTTCATCACCCTCTTCAAACTCAAGCAAAGGCGCAGGAAATTGACCATTTACGGTAATGCGCTTTACAGGCTTTCCAGTTGGGCTGACCACTGCTTCATCAATAACAAGCTGATATTCACGCACTTCGGCAAAAACCAAAGGCGACGATGCAAAACAAATACCTGCTAATAGGTACGAACTAATTTTATGAGACATAACTTAACCTTAATTTTTGAAAAATAAATAAATTTTAAAAAAAATTGGTTAAGTTTTAGGAGGACGTGAAATTTCTTGCCAATACCCATTTAGATATTGGTTGAGGTAATAAAAATTAGGCTGATCTATAGAATAGAAGGTATCTAGGGGATCTAGCGAGCTTTGCAAAGAATGAAGACATGAGATCTCTGTCTGGCAGGATAAGCTAGAACATTCCTGACACTTTTTGTGATCTATATTCTGATTAATAGCTAAATGATTATGGCAATCGGTATTCGTCTGTACTTCGTGATTAATACCATGTTGAGTGACTTGCTGTGCTTGATCTAAACAATGATCTTGGCTCATTTCAGTTTGCATATTGATATGCATTATCTTTACTGATGCAACAGACACACTACTCCATCCTATGGCAAAAACCATAAGAAAACAAAACCAAAGTTTTTTGGAGAGATGAGTCAACACGAATGCTATCTAGGAATAGAATTTAATCCAAAATATCTTAACGGAATTTCAA
>NZ_VPEY01000075.1:0-1352 GCF_013416935.1 Acinetobacter sp. YH1901141
TCGGCATGGCGGCTGGCCGTGTCTTTCGTCGCGGTGACCACCGCCATCGTGTCGTGATCGGCAAGGATACGCGCCTGTCGGGCTATATGCTTGAACCCGCGCTCACAGCCGGTTTCACCTCGATGGGGCTTTGTTGCACAAACCTATCTGTAAAGGCTTTTTCAGCGATATAATTTTCAAATGAAGAAGCCTACACACAAAATCTACCGCACAACCAATTGGCCCGCATATAACCGAGCACTCATGAGTCGCGGAAATATTGCCATTTGGTTTGATCCTGCTACGCAATGGTATGCTCCATCAAAAGGCAAACAAGGGCGAAATCAAACCTACTCCGACGCAGCTATCCAATGCTGCTTAATGATTAAATCTCTATTCCGTTTGTCTTTACGTATGGTCACTGGCTTTGTGCAAAGTCTGATTAAACTTTGCGGATTAAATTGGACCGCACCAGATTACAGTACGCTTTGTAGAAGACAAAAGCATATTGATATTGCAATCAGCTACCAAAAAAGTAGCGATGGGCTGCATCTACTCGTAGACTCTACAGGCATGAAGTTTCTAGGTGAGGGCGAATGGAAACGCAAGAAACATGGAGCTGAATATCGTCGCCAATGGCGTAAACTACATATTGGTATAGATGCCAAAACCCTACAAATACGCGCTATTCAGCTCACAACCAATAATGTCAGTGATTCACAGGTGCTTGGTGATTTACTTAATCAGATTCCACAAGATGAGCAGATTGACTCTGTTTATACCGATGGAGCTTATGACACCAAGCAATGCCGTCAGGTCATTGCAGATCGGCAAGCGCATGCGGTGATTCCACCTAGAAAAAATGCGAAACCATGGAAAGATACAAAGAGTAGCTCGCTAGAGCGAAATGAATTACTTCGAACAGTTAAACATTTAGGCAGGACATTATGGAAAAAATGGTCAGGCTATCATCGCCGCAGTTTGGTGGAAACCAAGATGCATTGCATCAAATTATTAGGCGATAAATTAATGGCAAGAAGCTTTCCTAGTCAGGTGAATGAGATCCATGCACGTGTAGCAGTCCTTAACAGATTTACGGAATTAGGTCGCCCACTTACCCAAGTTACGCCTTAAATTTGCTCTGTACACGACAAATTTCACAGAACCCTTATCCTATCAGGATTCTGCTTTCTTAAAATTGCCAAAATTTCCTTAAACTCTTCTTTTTTCCCAAAACCAATTAAATGCTGAATCGCCATTTGAACATAGTCTAAACCATAGCGAAATAAACTCATTGAGAGTCGTCCATGCTTCTTTATTTTTATCGCTTTTTTTTGATTATGTTGCCATTCACCCGTTAAGTAACACCAACA
>NZ_VPEY01000076.1:0-1320 GCF_013416935.1 Acinetobacter sp. YH1901141
GGCCAGGCCTCAGCATTTTATTATGGTGATCCCCTGGGCGAAATGCGCCTGGTAAGCAGAGTTTTTGAAATGTAAGGCCTTTGAATAAGACAAAAGGCTGCCTCATCGCTAACTTTGCAACAGTGCCGTATTTGCAGTACCAGCGTACGGCCCACAGAATGATGTCACGCTGAAAATGCCGGCCTTTGAATGGGTTCATGTGCAGCTCCATCAGCAAAAGGGGATGATAAGTTTATCACCACCGACTATTTGCAACAGTGCCGATAAAAATATATCATCATGAACAATAAAACTGTCTGCTTACATAAACAGTAATACAAGGGGTGTTATGAGCCATATTCAACGGGAAACGTCTTGCTCGAGGCCGCGATTAAATTCCAACCTGGATGCTGATTTATATGGGTATAGATGGGCTCGCGATAATGTCGGGCAATCAGGTGCGACAATCTATCGATTGTATGGGAAGCCCAATGCGCCAGAGTTGTTTCTGAAACATGGCAAAGGTAGCGTTGCCAATGATGTTACAGATGAGATGGTCAGACTAAACTGGCTGACGGCATTTATGCCTCTTCCGACCATCAAGCATTTTATCCGTACTCCTGATGATGCATGGTTACTCACCACTGCGATCCCCGGGAAAACAGCATTCCAGGTATTAGAAGAATATCCTGATTCAGGTGAAAATATTGTTGATGCGCTGGCAGTGTTCCTGCGCCGGTTGCATTCGATTCCTGTTTGTAATTGTCCTTTTAACAGCGATCGCGTATTTCGTCTCGCTCAGGCGCAATCACGAATGAATAACGGTTTGGTTGATGCTAGTGATTTTGATGACGAGCGTAATGGCTGGCCTGTTGAACAAGTCTGGAAAGAAATGCATAAGCTTTTGCCATTCTCACCGGATTCAGTCGTCACTCATGGTGATTTCTCACTTGATAACCTTATTTTTGACGAGGGGAAATTAATAGGTTGTATTGATGTTGGACGAGTCGGAATCGCAGACCGATACCAGGATCTTGCCATCCTATGGAACTGCCTCGGTGAGTTTTCTCCTTCATTACAGAAACGGCTTTTTCAAAAATATGGTATTGATAATCCTGATATGAATAAATTGCAGTTTCATTTGATGCTCGATGAGTTTTTCTGATAGTTAGTCTTTGTAGAGACACAAACCTGAAATTCCGGACACCGCGCTTGGCACTGTTGCAAATAGTCGGTGGTGATAAACTTATCATCCCCTTTTGCTGATGGAGCTGCACATGAACCCATTCAAAGGCCGGCATTTTCAGCGTGACATCATTCTGTGGGCCGTACGCTGGTACT
>NZ_VPEY01000077.1:0-1258 GCF_013416935.1 Acinetobacter sp. YH1901141
AAATTTGAACAACTCCTATAAGTGATATTCTGCTCCTCAAATGATGTTATAAACATCAATATATGGAGTATTTTATGGCACGTAGACCAAGAAGAAATCATTCAAATGATTTTAAAGCTAAGGTAGCACTTGCTGCGATTAAAGCAGAAAAAACACTTGCTGAATTGAGTGCTGAGTTTGATGTTCATCAAAACCAAATTATTGACTGGAAAAATCAATTGATCTCAGCTTCCTCGCAAGCTTTCGATCAATCAAAAGCTCCAACAGAACCACCCATCGATCTAAAAAAACTACATGCAAAAATCGGTGAGCAGGCATTAGAAATTGATTTTTTAGAAGGTGTGTTGAAGAAACTGGGCCGCTTCAACCACAAAAGTTAATCGACGACTCACTTCAGATTTCAGTATCTAAGCAAGCTAAGCTGCTGAAAGTCTCCCGTGGTTGTTATTACTATCGCCCAAAACCTGTGAGTGCATCAGATCTGAAGCTGATGCGATGTATTGATGAATTACATATGCAATATCCTTTTGCAGGCAGTCGTATGATGCGTGATTTGTTGAATCGTCAAGGACATCATATAGGACGACGTCATACACGTACTTTAATGAAGAAAATGGGTATTCAGGCGTTATATTGCAAACCAAATTTAAGCCAGGCTAATCAAGCTCACCGTAAATATCCATATCTGCTCAAAGGGTTGGCTATTCAGCGCAGTAATCAAGTGTGGTCTACGGATATAACGTATATCCCTATGGCAAAAGGCTTTGTTTATTTATGTGCTGTGATTGATTGGCATAGCCGCAAGGTACTTGCGCATAGGGTATCGATTAGTATGGAGGTGGATTTTTGTATTTCGGCTTTAAATGAAGCGATTGAAAAATATGGTCGACCTGAAATATTTAATACAGACCAAGGCAGCCAGTTTACCAGTGATGCATTTATTGATGTATTGAAATCAAATGGCATTCAAATCAGTATGGATGGTAAAGGTCGATGGGTAGATAATGTGATGGTTGAACGATTATGGCGGAGCGTTAAATATGAAGAGGTGTATCTCAAAGCTTATAGCAGTGTCACAGATGCGAAAAAGCAATTAAGTGCATATTTTGAGTTTTATAATTTGAAACGACCTCATTCGAGTCTAGACAAAATGACACCAAATGAGTTTTACTATGATCAGCTACCCCAACAAAACAAGGTGGCTTAACTAGAGCGGAATATCACTTATAAATACGCTTTTAGTTGTTCAAACAAGTGG
>NZ_VPEY01000078.1:0-1206 GCF_013416935.1 Acinetobacter sp. YH1901141
CCCATCGAGGTGAAACCGGCTGTGAGCGCGGGTTCAAGCATATAGCCCGACAGGCGCGTATCCTTGCCGATCACGACACGATGGCGGTGGTCACCGCGACGAAAGACACGGCCAGCCGCCATGCCGACGCGCAAGGCGGTTTCCGCCGTCATCGCGCCTTCGTTGGCTTTGCCACGAATACCGTCTGTGCCGAAATATTTGCGCACCATAAGGTCGATTATCCTGTCGTCGGGTCGCCCTCAAAGGGGACATGCCTGCTGAACCGCGAATATAGAGAAATATCCCGAATGTGCAGTTAACGAATTCTTGCGGTTTCTTTCAGCGCCGCCAATACCGCCAGCCCGTCGCGCAAGGGGCGCGGCTCGTGTGTGCGGATGAAGTCAGCTCCACCTGCGGCGGCGGCAAGCTCTGCAGCGAGTGTCGCGGCCCCGACATCCCCCGGACCACGGCCTGTGAGCGCGCGCAGAAAGGATTTGCGCGAAACAGACAGAAGCACCGGCAAATCGAAGCGCAGCCGCAATTCATCGAACCGCGCCAGCACCGAGAGCGAGGTTTCGGGAGCAGCCCCCAGAAAAAACCCCATGCCGGGATCAAGGACAAGGCGGTTGCGTTTGATACCGGCACCCGTCAGCGCCGCGATGCGCGCGTCAAAGAACGCCGCAATGTGATCCATGATGTCGCCAGCGGGTGCCTCGCGCCGATCTGCCTGCCCGTCTTGCACCGAATGCATAACGACGAGTTTGGCAGATGATTTCGCCAATTGCGGATAGAACGCAGCGTCTGGAAAACCGCGAATATCATTGAGATAGGCCACACCACGCGACAAGGCATAGGCTTGCGTCGCGGGTTGATAACTGTCGAGCGAGACGGGAATGCCATCTGCCTTGAGCGCGTCCAGCACCGGCGCGATACGCGCGATTTCTGTGTCGGACGAAACAGGCGCGGCGTCGGGATTGCTGGATGCCGGACCGAGGTCGATCACATCTGCCCCCTCGGCCATCAGCTTACGCGCCTGCGCAATGGCTGCGTCTGGCGCCAGATACCGGCCTCCATCGGAGAAACTGTCCGAGGTTATGTTGACGATGCCGAAAATGATGAGCGATTTATTCATGGGGGCTTCTATAATAATAATAATCGAGCATGAGTCTCATACGGATGCTCGGGTCGAAAGGGAATCCCCAGGCGAGTAACCTGTTTGCGGTGATC
>NZ_VPEY01000079.1:0-1189 GCF_013416935.1 Acinetobacter sp. YH1901141
AACATAATCATAATATTACTGAAATTACGTTACAAATAGAAAATACGAAATGTAATACATTGAACCAACATAAACACTAATTTGGACTTTAGTCTTCATATAGATGTTTTGTGTAACTTTAAAGTATACCCTAAAGTTACAATCTGAAAGTTCATGAAATTATGTATCATTTAAATGATTTCTAATCATAAATAACATGTAACTTTAGTATTAAAGATTTATAATTTACGAAATTGTTCATTTTTATCCAATTGGGGCGTGAAAAATTGAAAGGCCAAAAAGTAGGGTATATCCGGGTAAGTTCTGTCGAGCAAAACACTGGACGTCAACTTGAGGGAATTGAAGTCGACCGGATTTTTGTTGACCGTGCTTCAGGTAAAAATACTGACCGACCTAAATTTCAGGAAATGTTGAACTATGTCCGGGAAGGGGACAGGGTGATTGTACATTCCATGGATCGTTTTGCGCGAAGCCTGAAAGATTTGGTCACTGAAGTAGATAAACTGGTCAAACGAGGGATTGCCATCCAGTTTGTAAAAGAAAATATTACTTTTACGGCCGAATCCACCCCGATGGATAATTTGATGCTGCAATTGATGGGTGCTTTTGCACAGTTCGAACGTGAGATCATTTTAGAGCGGCAAAAGGAAGGAATAAAACTCGCCTCTGCTCAGGGGAAGTACAAAGGTCGGGTGCATAAACTAAAGCCTGACCAAGCTGAAGCTTTACGACAAGCATGGAGGGAAGGGAAGTATCCATCAAAAATGGCATTAGGAAAAGCTTTTGGGATTAGTCGTCAGGCGGTATACCGATATTTACAAGTTAGTGAATAGCTTATTGGGATTGGCAACTAAATTTAGTTTAACTTATAAAAATCATGAAACATTGTTCGAATTTTAAGCGTGGAACATAAATAATCAATAAAAAGCCGCTCTGGTACCCTATGCCCCACAACGGCTTGATCTAATATACTGAAATTTAAAGATAAATAAAGAGAATTTCGTATAAGGTGTATTATGTTATTTTTAGAGAAACTACTAAATTATATTGGGTTGTAAATATTTGAAATTCCGTTAAGATATTTTGGATTAAATTCTATTCCTAGATAGCATTCGTGTTGACTCATCTCTCCAAAAAACTTTGGTTTTGTTTTCTTATGGTTTTTGCCATAGGATGGAGTAGTGTGTCT